>JALENG010000063.1 GCA_022767925.1 Clostridia bacterium | reverse complement strand
TGTCCCGATGTGCCCGAAGAAATGCTTAATCCCATTAATACATGGTCTGACAAGGAAGCATATATCAAATCGGCCAAGGAGCTTTCCGCTAAGTTCAACAGCAACTTTAAAAAATATACACACATGCCTGAAAACATTGTGAAAGCAGGCCCCAACTACTAAAAAATTACCTCCGTCTTTAGTGGGGTGTTCGTAAGACAGTTAACGGAGCGTATCGGTACAGATGCGCTCCGTTTCTTATGCCATTATAGCAAATGGCGCAGTTGCAGGCAGCCTTCCTGGCTCTCCCTTTGGGAGAGCTGTCACCGGAGGTGACTGAGAGGGTCTTGCAGACGCTTTTGAATGGTCATATCAATTTGTTCGCACACGCCACGAAAATCTCTGTCAATATCCCGGTTGGAAAATCGCAGAACATCCAAGCCCAGAGCGGATAAAAATGCGGAGCGTTCTACATCATACGCCATCCCCTGAGGCTCATAATGCTGGGAGCCATCTACTTCGATAACCAGCTTTGCAGAAGCGCAGTAAAAGTCCACAATGAATTTGCCGATGATTCGCTGTTTGTAAATTTTTACCGGATATTTGCGGAGAAAAAGATACCAGAGCTTGCGCTCATGGGGAGTCATTTCCCTGCGAAGCCGCCGGGCGTTTTCCAGTTGTCTGTTGTCCTTTGGTATGGTCATGTTTTTCCCTCTCAGTCGGCTGCGCCGACAGCTCTCCCAAAGGGAGAGCCAAGTTCCGTGCGCAACGCACTACACCAAACGGTGTATAGAAGTGCGCCTTTCGTCTGTTCGACAAACTAAATTATATTTCACCAAGATTGTTTTCATAATCGGATGTATCCATAATGAATCTCTTACATTTCGGACAGCAATCACTTTCAATTTGATTCAGATACATCATAGGAGCTTCCAAATGCAATGCATATTTCTCTTTGCTGTCGGGTTTTGTGCTTATTCTATGTTTTCTTTCACTCCAAATTGCAGTGTCACAATGTAAGTATCCGTGAAGCATGTCTATATTACAAAACGGACATTTCATACAATCACACTCCTTTGTCAAATGAAAGGTTACCAATCTATACCACTATATCATATGGCTTCAATATATACAAGAACAGTCCCGGAGGACATTCCTGCCGGGACTGAAACGGTTTTACGGGTTCGGACCGGGGACGGAGGATTCACAGGGAGGGTCAGACGGGATCGGACTCCTTTAGCGCCAGGGCCTCGGCCTGCTCGGCGGCGGCCAGCTCTTCCTCGGCGGCCTTTTTCTCCGCCGCGGCCTTTATGAGAGCCTTGTCCTTTTCGGCCAGCGCCTTGCGGGCATTGGCCACCCGTTCGGCGGGGGTGGGGTTCTTCTTCCCCTTGGCGGTTTTGGGCGGGTTGTCCACGCGGTAGAGCTCCAGCGCCTGTTCCACGGGGCCGTCGAACACCAGCTTGCCCTTTTTCAGATAAATGGCCCGCCGGCACACCTCCTGCACGCTGTCGGCATTGTGGCTGACGTACAGAACGGTGGTGCCCCTGGCGATCAGATCCTTGATGGCGTCCTTGCACTTTTTCTTAAAGGCGTTGTCGCCCACGCTCAGCGCCTCGTCCACCACGAGGATCTCGGGGTCGGTATTGATGTTGATGGAAAAGCCCAGCCGCATTTTCATACCGCTGGAGTAGGTGCGCACCGGCTGGTCGATATAATCGCCCAGCTGGGCAAAATCAATGACCTTTTCCTCGATGGTGTGGATATACTCGTCCCGCAGGCCGAGGATATAGCCCTTGAGGTAGATGTTCTCGCGCCCGGTCATCTCCGGCTCGAACCCGGCGGTCAGCTCCAGCAGGGCGGCCACGCGCCCGCGCACCTCCACCTGGCCGCTGGTGGGAAAGGTGACCCCGGTGATGGTCTTGAGAATGGTGGATTTGCCGGCGCCGTTGTTGCCGATAATGCCCACCGATTCCCCCTTCTCCACCGAGAAGGTCACGTCGTCCAGCGCCAGATGCTTTTTCAGCTTGGGCGAGCGGTAGAAGATGGAGAGGAACTGCTCTTTGTTATTCTTAAACAGCGTGTAGATTTTGGTTACATGGCTGATTTCGATGATCGGCTGTGCCATCGCGCATTTCCCTCCCTTTCTCACAGGACATCCGGCAGCGTTTTGCGCAGCTGGTTGTATTTATGCGAGCCGTACAGGACCACCGCCACCAATTCCACGGCGATAATCAGCAGGCCGGTGGTATCCTGCCAGAACCACTCGTGATAGAGGAAGGTCTCGCGGTAGGCGTTGGCAAAATAGTTGATGGGATTCAGACGCATCAGGTGGCGCACCCAGGTGACCGAGACGCTGTAGGGGTCGTACATAATGCCGGACAGCCAGAACAGGCCGGTCATAATGGATTTGATCAGGTTTTCAAAATCGCGGCTGTAGGCGGCCATGGGGGCCAGCGCCCAGGACAGCGCGAGGAAGAACACGAACATCAGCGGGCAGTAGAGGAAAAACTGCAGGTTATACACCGAAAACCCGTACCCGGTGCAGAGGAGGTACCCATACATCACGCCCGTGAGAATAAAGTGCACCAGCAGGCGGGACAGCAGGGTGAAGGACATGATGTTGGACACGGGGAACCGCATTTTGACCACATACTGCTTGTTCTTCCGGATGCTCTGCGAGCCCAGCAGGATCGAGTCGCTCATGAAGAACCAGGCGGCAAAGGCCGGCACCATGAACAGAAAACGGGGGTATCCGTTGACAGTGGAGCCGGGGCGGATGCCGTATTCAAAGGCGAACCAGTAGATAAACAGGGTGAAAAGCGGCTTGACCACCGCCCAGCCGGCACCCAGAAAGGAGCCCTTGTACGTTTTTTTCAGCTCCGTTTTGGCCAGCAGGTAAATCTGGCGCCAGTTGTGACGATGTTCGTTGAGAATCGTTGCCAGCCCCCACTCGCGGGGCGACTTCCTCGTTTCCAAGGGCACACACACCTTCCTTTTCCATCATTGGGCAAACCATCGGACACAGGGGGAAAAGCCCGTCCTCTCCCCCATCGGGTTTCTATGAAAAACAGAGGGCAGAAAACCGCCTTCCCGCTTACAATCGGCTTTGAGAAAAAGCCGGCTTTCAAAAAAGCCGGCAAAACCGGAGGATTTCCATAAAAGACAGGTTCATTCTACTCTGTTTTTTTGGCGGTGTCAACGGCTTTGCCGTGCTTTTGGTGGGTTGCACGAAAAACCGGGGCGAAAGAGAGCGGGTTGTAATTCTTTTACAGGGGGTGTATAATGGGGGCAAAAGGAAGGAACGAGCGGAGGAAAACCGGTATGAATATTTTGGTCATCGGATGCAGCCGGCTGGGCGCCAGCCTGGCCCGCAGGCTGGACGAGAAGGGCCACGATGTGGCGGTTGTGGAGGAGAACGAGGCGCTGTTTGTCCGCCTGGGGGAGGACTTTAGTGGGATTACCGTTCCCGGGTCGCCCATGGATGTATCCGTACTGCGCAACGCGGGGGCGGCCAGCTGCGACGCCATTGCGGTGGTGACGGGGGACGACAACCTGAACATCACGGTCAGCCAGATGGCCCGGGGCTTTTTCCACGTGGAGCGGGTGGTGGCCCGCATCGCCGACCCCGACCGGGAGGAGGTGTTCTCGTCCCTGGGGCTGAACTGCATCTGCCACACCAACCTGGCGTGCGATGCGATGTACGCCGCCCTGACCGAGAGCGAGCGGGACCGCACGGTGCGCTTCGGCGGGCAGGATGTGAAATTCTGCGTGCGCCCCGTGAAGGAGGAGGAGAAGGGGATCCCCCTCTCCCAACTGCCCATGAAGCCGGGCGAGTACCCCTTTGCCCTGCATTACAGGAACGGCCAGCTGCGCCTGTACCCCGAGACAGCCCATAGCCGGGTGCAGCCGGGGGACGTGGTGCTGACGGTGCGCCGCGGATAAAAAGGAGGGGACGAGCATGCGGATTGTGATTGTGGGCGGCGGCCGGGTGGGCCGCCATCTGACCGAGCGGTTTTTGCAGCAGAAGTACGAAGTGGTGGTGATCGAGACCGACCGGCGCCGCTGCCTGGAGCTGGCGGATACGCTGGCGGTCGAGATGGTGTGCGGCGACGGCACCGAGATCGCCATGCTGGAGGAGGCCGGGATCCGGCAGGCCGACTGCCTGATCGCCGTGACGGGTGTGGATCAGGCCAATCTGGTGGCCGCCCAGCTGGCCAAGCGGCGCTATCAGGTGGACAAGGTGATCGCCCGGGTGAACGATCCGCGCAATATGGAGACCTTCCGCGCGCTGGGGGTGGACATCCCGGTGAGCAGCACCGATACCATCGCCCGGCTGATCGAGCAGGAGGTGGACCTGAGCCAGATGCACCTGCTGGCCACGCTGAATAAGGGGCGGGCCTCTATCAGCACCGTGAACCTGCCAAAGGGCAGTGCCCTGCACGGCAAACGGCTGGCGGAGATCACCTGGCCCAAGGGGACGCTGATCATCTCGGTGGTGCGGCAGGATCAGCTGATAATCCCCAACGGCTTTACCGTATTGCAGGAAGGGGACGAGGTCGCCGCCGTCAGCGAGGGGAGAAGCACCCGCGCCCTGGTGAAAATCCTGACCCAGATGGAAAAGGACCGGTAAAAACAGAGAACAGCCCGCAGCGGGGCCCATCACACCGATGGGGCCCCGCTGCTTTTTTCTGCAAAAGAAAATGACACTCCCCCCGAAAAAGGGAAAGTGCCATCGCAAAGGCCGGAAAACACCCCCGCCCGATGGGGCAGGCGGCGCAGGCCTACAGGGAGAGGGACGAGCGCGCGTCGTTTAGGGCGGCGGCGCTTTTTTTCAGCTGTTCGATCTCCTCCCCCCATAGCTTCAGCCGCAGGGGGCGCTCGATCCCCTCCCGGCCGATCAGGCAGGGCAGCCCCAGCAGGTCGTCCTCCGCCAGGCCGTAGGCGCCGCCGGCGCGGGTGCTGAGGGTGAGAACGCTGTGCTCATCGTCAAAAACCGCCCGGATAATCCGGCACAGGGCCATGCCCACCCCGTAGTACGTGCTGTGTTTGGCCCGGATGATCACCTGGGCCGAATCCCGCACCTGCTCGCGGATGCGGTTCAGCGCCGTGCGGCAGGCCTCCCCCCGTTCCTCACACAGGGAGAGGATGGGGCGGGTGGCCAGCAGCGCCTGGGACCAGGGGACAAATTCGCTGTCGCCGTGCTCCCCGATGACATAGGCGTGGACGTTGCGCGGATCCACGGAGAAATACTCCCCCAGCAGATAGCGCAGCCGGGCGGAATCCAGCGTGGTGCCGCTGCCGAACACCCGGGAGGGGGGAAAGCCGCTCTCGTTAAGGACCACCCAGGTCATAATGTCCACCGGATTGCTGGCCACCAGAAACAGCCCGGAGAACCCGGCGTCCACGGCCTGACGGGTGACCTGGCGGGCGATGACCGTGTTGCGCTGCAGCAGGGACAGGCGGGATTCCCCCGGCTTCTGGTTGACGCCGGCGCACAGAACGGCGATATCCGCCTGCTTTAAATCGCGGTAGCTGCCGTTTTCAATCTGGATCCGCCGCGGCGCAAAGGGCAGGCCGTGGTTTAAATCCATGGCCTCCCCCATGGCCCGCTGCTCGTCTACGTCGATGAGAAGAATGCGGTTGCAGATCCCCTGGTTTAATAGGGCATAGGCGCAGCTCATCCCCACCATGCCCGCGCCGATAATGGCGACCACCCGCTGGTCGCGGTTTACCCGGTTCATAAAAAACATCCCCTTTCCGAATCAAAAAAAGCACCCGGTACCGATTCAGTATGTACCGGGTGCTTTCTTCTTATACATGTATACATGGGGATTGCGCAGGGGGTCGGTTTACAGGGAGCGGCGGCGGTCCACATATTCCGACAGGTCGGTCCCCCGCAGGGCAGGGGTGCGCAGGGTGACCGAAATGACCGGCGCGCACACGGCCTGCTCCCCGTGGGGCAGCTCGCACAGCAGCGCCCCGTCGCTGTCATAGGCGATGGAGTGCCCGATGGCGCTCCACCCGGCCCAGGGGCCGGTGGGGATGCCGCCCACATTGCTCACGCCCACCACGGCCATGCCGTACAGCGACGACAGCTCGTGATAAGGGGTGCGCCACTCCTGTCCGTAGGGGGCCGTCAATTTTTCGGGCGGGACGGCCCAGGCGCTGGGGGAGAGCAGCAGCTGGACGCCCATGCGCCCCAGCGCGTGCCCCAGACACAGGCTGGGGGCGAGGTTGTCGGCGCAGATCAGCAGGCCGATGCGCCCCAGCGGCGTATCCACACAGGAGAGGGAGGTGCCGGGGGTGTACAGGCCCTCCACACCGGTGAGAATGTTGATTTTGCGGTGCTTCAGCAGAAGGGCGCCGGTATCGGAAAAGAGCAGGGCCGTGTTGTAAAGGGCGTCGCCTTCCCGCTCCGTCAGCCCGGCGGCCAGCATCACCCGGTTTTCCTGCGCCATGCGGGAAAGGCACCGGGAAACCGGCCCTGGGATGGGCTGGGCCAGCGTTTCGGCGTTCCCGTTGCCCCAGCCCAGGTCGCCGCACTCGGGCAGCACGCAGATCTGCGCGCCGTTTGCGGCGGCCTCTCTCACCAGCCCGGCGGCCCGGTCCAGGTTTTCCTCCCACCGGTCAAAGTCCACCCGGTTTTGGATCATGCCAATTTTTACGGTTTGGATAACAATCGCTCCTTTCTACAAATGGGAATTGCGCCCCCAGCGGGTACTCCGCGAGCGGGGGAAGGGGAGCCGGAACCGCGCCGTCCCCCGGCACGCGCCCCGTGAAGGGGAACCCCCCGCCGGAAAAACGCCCGGCGGGGGGAGGATTCCGGAAAACGGGCCCTTATTTTTCGCCGGAGCCGTCTTCCTTTTTGCGGCCGGTCACCCGGTTCAGCACCCAGATGACCAGAATAATCACAAACGTGACAAGGAACACCCCGGCCCAGCCCAGCAGTGCCTGGGGCAGAATGGCGAGAAACGCATTTACATCAAAATTCATTGGAACATTCCTCCTGGTTTTATCAGCCGAACAGGCTCAGGATCAGGCCGCCGGCAATGACCGAGGCGATCTGGCCCGAGACGTTCACGCCCACCGCGTGCATCAGCAGGAAGTTCTGGTTGTCCTCCTGCAGGCCCATTTTGTTGACCACACGGGCCGACATGGGGAACGCCGAGATGCCGGCCGCGCCGATCATGGGGTTGATTTTCTTTTTCAGGAACAGGTTAAAGAACTTGGCGATCAGCACGCCGCCCGCCGTATCGAAAATGAAGGCGATCAGCCCCAGCCCGAGGATCATCAGGGTCTCCACGGTCAGGAAGGCATCGGCCTGCATTTTGGTGGCGACGGTGATGCCCAGAAACAGGGTGACCAGATTGGCCAGCACCTTCTGGGCGGTCTCGGACAGGCTGTCCAGCACGCCGCACTCCCGGATCAGGTTGCCGAACATCAGAAAGCCCACCAGCGACACGCTGCGCGGCGAGACCAGCCCGGCGATGATCGTGATCAGAATGGGGAACAGGATCTTGGTGGTTTTCGAGACCGGCTTTGCCGCGTATTCCATGCGGATGCGGCGCTCTTTCTTCGTGGTGAGCAGGCGGATGACCGGGGGCTGCACAATGGGCACCAGCGCCATGTAGGAATAGGCGACCACGACCACGGCCCCGATGAACTGGGTATTGAAGTAGTTGGCCACAAAGATCGAGGTGGGACCGTCCGCCGCGCCGATGATGGCGATGGAGGCGGCATCCGGCAGGGCAAAGCCCAAAAGCGTTGCCATGCACAGGGTGAAGAAGATGCCGAACTGGGCGGCCGCGCCGAAGATCATCAGCTTCGGATTGGAGAGCAGGGGGGTGAAGTCGATCATCGCGCCGATGCCCACGAACAAAATCAGGGGGAACAGCTCGTTGGCGATGCCGGCGTTAAACAGCACGTCGATAACGCCGGGCTCCACCTCGCCGTTATAGATCTGATCCACCGCGCCGGACAGGGGCAGGTTGACCAGAATGGCGCCAAAGCCGATGGGAAGCAGGAGCGAGGGCTCCATGTTCTTTTTGATGGCCAGATAGATCAGCATGCCGCCGATGATCCACATGACCACCTGCTGCCACTGCAGCTGCAGAAGGGTTTCGTACAGAACTTCCAAAAAAATGACCTCCTTAACGAAGATGGGGGAAAACGGGCGGGAACAGCCTGCCCTCCAGTATGGCGGAAAAACCGGAAAACCATGCGGAAATAAAGAAAAAGAGACTTTTACACCCGGCTTTCGGTGTAAAAGTCTCGCTTTTTCATACAAGTGCGGGCCCCCCGCAGGGCGCCGGAATGACGCAGTTTGCAACGGCCGCCGGGGCCGCAAGCTACTCCCTTTTATAAAAGCATTATAGCGGAAAAGAACGCGATTTGTCAAGAGAAAGACGGAAAGAATTCAGCCCGCCGGGGCAAACAAGAGGAGATTCCCCGCCGGGGCGGTAATCGGGGGCCGGTCCTCCGCCGTGAGGAACAGCAGCAGGTCGGACTGCCGGGTCATGCACCGGTCCCGCCGGCGGCGGCAGTCGGGGGTATAGCGGGTCTGCAAAAGATGTACCTCGTCACACCGGGCGAGAATGGAAAAGTAGCGCTCGCGGGTGGGCTCGTCCCAGTGGGCGGCCTGCTCTTCATAGGGGAGGAAGCACTCGAGGCGCGGGGGGAAGGGCGCGGTGTCTTTTAGATGGAGGAGGATCTCGGCGGCGTCCAGATCCCCGTTTTTCTCCATGCCGCACAGAAACCGGGTGACCGGCGGCCCGGATGCCGGAGGGCTCTCCAGAAGCTGGCGGATCCGGCTCTCCAGGGCCCGGCGGTCCACCGTGTGCCCGGGCGGGAGAAAATGGGGGGAAAAGCAGCAGGTTCGGCCGACGGGGGATGTCATTTCCATGATTTTCACGTCCTTTTTCGGATTTTTATGATGGATCCCATCCTTTTATGGCGAATATACCACAGAAGGAGTGTCGAAAAAGCGGGAAAAAAGGGGGGCCGCCCCTTTTTTTGCGGAAAATCGTTTTTTCCAAAAAAGAAAAAACCCGCGGAAAACCGCGGGAAAAGGAAGGGGGATTTTTAGGGGGAAAGCCGCGTTCCCCGGGAGACAAGCGCGTCCACGACGGTGAGAATGCGCTCTTTCTCCACGGCGGGCAGCCCCTCCATCCGGCGGCTGAGCTGGGTGGCCCGCACCTGATAGCCGTAGTACAGCACGTCGCAGAACACCTCGTCCGCCGGGCATTCCAGCAGATTGAGGATGGCGACAAAGTGGTCGATCCGGGGGAAAATCAGCCCCCGCTCGAATTTGGAGTAGTTGTTGGGACTCATGTGGATCCGGCGGCAGACCTCCTGCTGGGTATAGCCGCGCTTTTTCCGGACCAAACGGATTCTCGCCCCGATCCGCCGGGCAACAGACGGCTCCTGTTCCATGAAAATTCCCCTCCAAAAAAGAATCATAGTATGATTATAAAAAGGAAAATTTTTCCAGTCAAGACGGTTTTTGCCTTTTTTCGCCGTTTTCCGCAAAAAAGGGAGGAAAAAAACCGGCAGGAAAGGCGGATAGAAGCGCCGGGCCGGGGGATACTGCCGGTGAGGTGATAAATGATGATGACCAACCAGAAAGAACAGAGCCTGCTGAAAGACCTGAAAAAGGAGGAGAAAATCTGCGCCGAAAAATACGCGCGGTACGCCCAAATGGCCGCCGACCCGCAGCTGCAAACGCTGCTGCAGCAGATTGCCAAAACCGAGCAGGGCCATCTGCAGACCCTGACCCAGATGGAAAACGGGAAGGTGCCGTCCATGAGCGGCGCGTCCGGCGGCAGCAGCCTGCCCACGTCCTTTACGGCGGCCTACGGCATGGGGGAGAGTGACGAGAAGAAACAGGACGGCTTTTTGTGCAACGACCTGCTGGCGACGGAAAAGCACGCGTCTTCCCTCTATAATACCTGCATCTTCGAGTTCCGCGATCCGACGGCCCGCCAGACCCTGAATCACATCCAGAAGGAGGAGCAGGAGCACGGCAAGGCGCTGTATGACTATATGACGGCGAATGGGATGTATAGTTAAAGGGAAGAGAAGCAGGAAAAGCGTTTTCCGAAAACGGCGGAGCAGACAAAAAACCTGGCACCCCCCAAAAAATGGGAGGGCCAGGTTTTTTTATCAAAAGAGTGATTCCCCGGAAACCGCCGCGGGGCGGGGGGACAGCCCCATCTTCTGCAGGAAGGCGAGGAAATCCATTCCATCGAGATACAGCGGCACGCTGGTGGCCATGAGGAGCCCGTCCCCGCTGCCGGTAAAGGCGGTGGCGCACGCCCCCTCGGGGGTGAAAAACACCACGAGAATCTGCTTTTCCGGCACGGCGGAGACCGCGTACACCTGCGAAGAGGTCAGCGCCCCGGAGGCGGCCAGCG
>JALENG010000044.1 GCA_022767925.1 Clostridia bacterium | reverse complement strand
TGACGGGCTTCATCGCGGGCCATCTCATGAACGGTGTCATGAATGGCATCCAGGTTCGCAGCCTTGGCACGCTTGGCCAGGTCGAACTTGCCGGCGGTAGCGCCGTTCTCAGCCTCGACGCGCATCTGCAGGTTCTTCTTGGTGCTGTCGGTTACCACTTCGCCCAGGAGCTCGGCGAACTTGGCAGCATGCTCGGCCTCTTCGTAAGCGGCCTTTTCCCAATACAGGCCGATCTCCGGATAGCCCTCGCGATGAGCCACACGGGCCATGGCCAGATACATGCCAACCTCGGTGCACTCGCCCTGGAAGTTTGCACGCAGATCCTCCATGATGTCCTCGCTGGAGCCCTGCGCAACGCCTACCACATGCTCGGCTGCCCAGCTCATCTCACCGCTCTGCTCGATGAACTTCTCCTTCGGAGCTTTGCACTGCGGACAGAAAGCAGGAGCTTCGGTCCCTTCAAACACATAACCGCATACGCCACATACGAACTTTTTCATAAGACTGTTACCTCCATACATATAGAAACTTTTCATATATTAAATTGCGTGGAAATCCCAGCAATTTAATGTCACTGTTTTTGCTTTTTGCAGCAGGCCGGACATGTGCCCCGCAGAAGAAGGTCATAGCTGCGAACCACCAGATTGCCGGTTTTCTCGAGATGCTCGATGCTCTCTTCCAAAAAAGCAGGGCGCGCCAAATCCAGAATCTGTCCGCATTCCACACACAGAAAATGATCGTGCGCATTCAGCTCTCCATCAAAATGCTCCTGCCCGTTAATAACCCCCAGCGAACGAATGGTGCCATCCTCTTTAAAACGCGTAAGATTCCGATAAACCGTTCCCAGGCTCAGATCAGGGTACTCGTTTTTCAGCTCCTGATAAACCCATTCGGCCGTAGGGTGGATATGTGACCCGCGGATCTTTTGCAGGATCGCTTCTCTCTTGCGGCTGAAATTTTCCCGCTTCATGCGGTGGAACCCCCTTCTCACAAATCAGTAATAGGAATCTTTACTATTTTTAGTATATCAAACCTTCCCGCATTTGTAAAGGGGATTTTTCAGTTTTTCTTCTCCAAAAAGGATGTTTGACGGTTTTTCGGGGTTCATTTATTCCTCCGGTAAATAACCGGTTTCCGCCGGGGCCAATTCCTCTCTCTCCATTTCAATAGGCTTTAACCGGTCCACACAACCGGCCGCCACAGCACCGGCCGCGATATTGAAATAATAGGTCAGCACACGCCATAGAACCACCGCCGGCACAATGGTACCATTGGTAAAGAACATGCTGAAAAACAGGTAAAAACTCCCCTCCGCGCCGCCGGAAGCCCCGGGCAGCGGCACAAAGGCGCTGACCAGCGAAACAAAAGCCTGGGCTGCCATGATGGTCAGGATATCCTGCTCGCAAAAGCCGAAGGAACGATACAGGCAATAAGGAACCGAATACCCCACAAAAATCTGCAGAACCGTGAGAATCACGCCCTGCACATACACACGGCGGTTTTTCCCCATCAGGCGTGCACCATGGTGGAAGAGCAGCAGCTGCGCGTTGATCTTTTTATACCGGCCCTCCGGATCCTTGCACAGATGAATCCGGTGCAGCAGCAAGAGCCCCTTTTTCAGCAGCTTTTCTGTCCCTTTTCGGCTGATGGTGAACAACAACAGCAGGGTAATAAAGGTTCCGTTGCACAGAATTCCGATAATGGTCAAAAAGGAAAAATTGCTGACTTCCCGCTGGAAAAATCCCAGGCGCAGCACCACCATCAGGATCGCCGACAGCACCATAATTACCTGATAAACCAGGGTCTTCATGGCGATAACCGAGCCACCGCGGCCCACATCCATCCCCAGGCGCTTCATGTAAAAGATCTGCATGGGCTGCCCACCGGTAGAAAACGGCGTTAGGGCGCTATACAGAATCCCCATCAGGCCGATATTGAACGAATACCGGAAGGACCACTGCGGGCACAGAATTTTGCAGAAAATATTCAGCGTGATCCCCTCGATAAACCAGATAGAAACTGCCAGCAAAACAGCAGCTGCCAGCCACTCCCAGGAAACACTGGGGGCGATCCGCTGCAGCGACCCGATCCCGTCATTGGCAAACAAAAAGATCAGCAGAATAATCGCCGATATCGCGATGGTAATAATTCCAAACAGATTTCGCTTAATCGTTTGTTTCAAAGTTAAACCTGCCATATTGTAAAAACACATGTGGGCATTCCTGCCCGCCTTTCCCTATAATTACTGTGAGACCCACCGCAATGACGCATGGGTGTTGTTTCTTTTATTTTAATACAAAACCACTTTTCTTACAATCCCTTTCCTCACAAAACTGCAGACAAAAAATCCCCTCCTCTTGTGAGAAAGGAAAAAGCCCTGTTTTTTCAGAAGCTCTTTCTGAAAAGCAGGGCTTTTTCTCTTCGTTAAACAATCAGTCCAGTTCTTTCTTTCCGGTATACAGTTCATAATACCGCCCGTGCTGCGCCAGCAGCTCCTGATGGCTGCCGCTCTCCATGATCTCCCCATGCTCCAGCACATAGATGCAGTCCGCATTACGCACGGTGGAAAGCCGATGCGCAATGACAAAGGTCGTACGGTTTTTCATCAGGCGGTCCATACCATGCTCGATGTGCATTTCCGTACGGGTATCCACCGAACTGGTAGCCTCGTCCAGCACCAGGATGGGCGCCTTTGACAGGGCAGCCCGGGCAATATTCAGCAGCTGCCGCTGCCCCTGGGAGAGGTTTGCCCCATCCCCGGTCAGCATCGTATCATATCCATCCGACAGCCGCATGATAAAGGAGTGGGCACTGGCGGTTTTGGCCGCCGCGATTACCTCCTCATCAGTGGCATCCAGCCGGCCATAGCGGATATTCTCCCGGACGGTGCCGGTAAACAGATGGGTGTCCTGCAGGACCATGGCGATATTCCGGCGCAGATCATCCCGGCGGTAGTCCCGGATATCCACTCCGTCAATCAGGATCTTTCCCTGATCAATATCGTAAAAGCGGTTGAGCAGGTTGGTGATGGTGGTCTTGCCCGCGCCGGTAGAGCCCACAAAGGCAATCTTCTGTCCGGGCTGAACCTGCAGGGTGATATCCTTCAGGATCACCTTCTCCGGTTCATAGCCAAAGGTCACATGGCAGAGTTCCACCTTGCCCTGGCTGCTCTCCATGGGAAGGGCAGAGGGCGCATCCTTCTTTTCCGGCTCCTGATCCATCACGGCAAACACACGCTCGGCACCGGCCAGTGCCGAAAAGATCGTAGTCATCTGCTGCGAGATCTCGTTGATCGGGCGGCTGAACTGCCGCGAAAAATTGACGAATACCGTCAGGCCGCCAATGTCGAACTTTTTCAGCGCACACAGAACGCCGCCCACACCGGCCGTTACCGCATAAGTAATCTGGCTGAGGTTGCCCATTACCGGCCCCATAATGCCGCCGGAGAACTGGGCGCGGATTTGCTTGTCGCGCAGGTCGCGGTTGAGCACATCGAACTCTTCTTCACAGATTTCCTCGTGATTAAAGACCTTAACCACTTTCTGCCCGGTAACCGACTCTTCGATATACCCATTCACCGCACCCAAGGCCACCTGCTGCTCCCGGAAGAACCGGCGAGAATACGAAGCAATGGCGCCGCCCGCTTTGGCAATCAGCGGCAGGAAAACCAGGGTGATCAGCGTCAGCCATACATTGGTATAGAGCATCATACTCAGAGTGCCCACCAGAGTCAGCACCCCCGAAAAAATGCTGGTTACCGTGTTGTTCAGCATATCGCCGATGTTATCCACATCATTGGTGTAGCGGCTCATCAGTTCGCCGTGACTGTTGGTATCAAAAAATCGGATGGGCAGCTGCTGCATTTTTCCGTACAGGTCATCCCGGATCTTCTGCAGGGCATTCTGCGAAATATGCACCATAATTCTGGACTGGAAATAGGTCGCAATAATTCCCAGAGCATACACTCCGGCCATCACTACCAAGGCAATCGCCAGCCCCTGCAGGTTCCCCTGCCCATTTTCCGGTGCAATAAAATCATTGATAATCGGCCGCAGCATATATGAGCCGGCCAGGGTGGAAACCGTGGAGAGAACCACGCACAGAAGCCCCACAATCAAAAGGCCCTTATATGCGGAAATATAGGAAAACAGCCGTTTGAATGTCTGCTTCGTGTTTTTGGGCTTTCCTCCCATTCCCCCGCGGGGACCATGGGGGCCACCGGGACCGCCTGGGCCGGGGCCCTTTGTCTCCTGCTTACCCCCATATGAATATTTTTTCAGCAGATGCTCAAGTCGCTCTTCTCTCGTCATACCGCCTGCGCCTCCTTCTGCTGGGCCATCTGCGATTCGCAGATCTCGCGGTACTCCTCATTTTCCCGCAGTAGCTCTTCATGCGTGCCCATACCGGTAATTCTTCCTTCTTCCAGCACCAGGATGCGGTCGGCGTCCTTCACACTGGAAACGCGCTGGGCAATGATAATCTTCGTCGAATCCTTCATAGTGGTGGCAAACGCCTCGCGGATGTGGGCCTCAGTGGCCGTATCCACTGCACTGGTGCTGTCGTCCAGAATCAGAATTTTCGGCTTTTTCAGCAGGGCACGGGCAATGCACAGCCGCTGCTTCTGTCCGCCGGAGACATTGGTGCCGCCCTGCTCGATATAAGTGTTGTAGCCCTCGGGGAGCCGGCTGATGAACTCGTCGGCGCAGGCCAGCCGGCAGGCCCGGCGGCACTCCTCATCCGTGGCGTTTTTGTCGCCCCAGCGCAGGTTTTCATAAATGCTGCCGGAGAACAGCACGTTCTTCTGCAACACCACGGACACCTGATTGCGCAGGGTATCCAGATCATAGGAGCGGACATCCTTTCCGCCCACACGGATGGTGCCCGCTGTCACGTCGTAGAGCCGGGAGATCAGGTTCACCAGGCTGCTCTTGGCGCTGCCGGTGCCGCCGATGATGCCGATGGTCTCACCGGACT
>JALENG010000156.1 GCA_022767925.1 Clostridia bacterium | reverse complement strand
AATCGTCGATAAACAGATAGCAGGGTGTTTCCCCCGCCAGCTCGCGGCAGAGATCGTCCGCCAGCAGTCCGCCGCCGGCGGCATCCGTGGGGCAGGTATAGTCCCGCAGGAAATCAAAGCCCTCACGGGCAAAGGCGTCCTGCATGCTTTTCCAGAAGATGGCGAGGTTGTCGGAGTATACGCTGATGCGGATGACATTTAACGCTTCTGCTTTGGCGCGCTGCTCCAGATACCAGTTCACTGCCGTTGTTTTGCCATAACCCATAGGTGCCACCACCGTGGTCAGGGCGCAGCAAGAGATGGGCCGCAGACTCTCTTGCAATCGCTCGGATATGTAAATGGTATTCAGGTTCCATTTCGGTTTTGGCATGATGTTCACCTCCGGCTCATTCTATTTGTATCCGCCTTACGCACTCTTAACACGGGTGGATTTTTTCAAATCACCTGAAAAAGATAGAATTTCAGGTAATTCGTCTCTGGTACATTCCATAGAATAGGATGATCCGGCGCCTGCTGGCGGGTCTCGATCTGGCGCAGGGTAACCTGGGCATCATTCGCCGCCTGATGCAGCATCTTGCAAAAAAGCTCTTCGGTCATAAAATGCGAGCAGGAACAGGTGGCCAGATATCCGCCCCGGGGAAGCAGCCGCATGGCCCTCATATTGATCTCCTTATAGCCCCGCGCGGCATTTTCGACGGTCTGTCTGGATTTGGTAAAGGCCGGAGGATCCAGAATAATATAGTCGTATGTCCCCCGCTTCTGCTCCTGCAGAAGGGGAAGCAAATCAAAAACATTGGCTTGCTCCACGGTCATCTTTTCCGAAAGCCCGTTTTGCTTTGCATTGTACGAGGCCATCTGAACAGCCTCCTGTGAAATGTCCACCGCATGCACATGGGCCGCCCCGTGCTTGGCCGCATTCAGCGCAAAAGAGCCCGTATGGGTAAAGCAATCCAGAACATTTTTCCCCTGTGCCAATCCGGCTGCCGCCAGACGATTATACTTTTGATCCAGAAAAAAGCCGGTCTTCTGCCCATTTTCCACATCCACTGCATAGAGAATTCCGTTTTCGCAAATCTGCGTAACCGGAGAACCGGGCGCCTGCAGTCCACGGATGGGATAGAATCCCTTTCCTTCCTCCAGACCCTCCAGCTTGCGGATGGCCACATCATTCCGCTCAAAAAAGCCCCGGATTTTTGCCCCATCCTCCTGAAGCAGCTGTACCAGGGTGTGGAAAAGAAGATCCTTCCGCTTTTCCATGCCAAGGCAGAGGGTTTGGGCCACCAGAAGATCCTCGAAACGGTCCACCGTCAATCCCGGCAGCTGATCCGCTTCGCCGAAAACCAGACGGCAGGCCGAAAGATCCTTCTTCCCCATAACGGTCTTGCGGTATTCCCAGGCATACCGCAGCCGGCGCTGGAAAAAAGCATCATCAAACCGGTCATTCGCATTGCGGCTGAGCAGGCGGACGCGGATTTTCGAATGATGATTAAAAAAGCCGGAACCCAGATAGCGCCCCTTCTCATTGCGTACATCCACGATCTCCCCGTCTGCGGCACCCGCCTCCGTCTGGAGGATGTCATTGTAATAGACCCAGGGGTGGCCGTTTTTCAGCTGAAGCTCTCCCTTTGGTGAAACGATCACCGATGCAAAATCTCTTGCTGTTTTCAAAATATCTCTTCCGATCTGTTTTGTAATGATATGGTATTTATTATATCGTTTTTCGAAAAAAAAGCAATCCTGTATCTTCCACACCAAAACGCGGCTTTTCAAATTCCTTTACTTTTCGTTTTATTTCTGCTATAATCACTTTAAATCTCACAAAAAAGGATGGGCATTTATGAAAAAATTGGGTTCTTTTCTTACAAGCTGTGTGCTGATTCTCTCCATGACTGCCTGTCAGTCCTCGGGTCCCTCCCTTCCCCCTGCCGACGCCTATGAGGCGGCCCGTGCGAAAACAGCGGCCCTGACCTGTGGAGAATACCGTGCGGATATGGATATCCA
The DNA here is from genome assembly GCA_022767925.1 of Clostridia bacterium. GTDB lineage: Bacteria > Bacillota > Clostridia > Oscillospirales > Acutalibacteraceae > Heritagella. The sequence continues at coordinate 4,898 of JALENG010000156.1, read as the reverse complement.
GATGGAATCTGGCGGCATCTCCTTTACCATGGGCATGGATATGGATATCAAAAGCGATTGGACGGACAGCCAGAATCCCAAATTCAGCATGGATTATTCCATGGAAATCCTGGGGCAGTCCCTTGACATTCAGCTGGTATGCGTAGACCAGATGTGCTATCTGTCCTCGATGGGAGAAAAGGGGAAATTCCCCCTTTCGCAGGCCAACAGTGCAGACGCCGGTCTGTCCGGTAATCCCTGCCTGAACATCGAAATACCGGACAGCGTTGCCGTGACGGCAAAAACGGAAAACGGATATACGGTCTACTCGTTTACCCTTACGGATTCCCAGTTGGAATTGGATGATTCTTTCTTCGGCGCCATGCTCGAAGGAATGGGAAGCCAGGGAGATCTGACGGTGGGCACGGTTTCCTGTGAAATCTCTGTAAACTCCAACGGCTATATCGAGCGGGAAAAAATCACGATGCCCTGCACGATGGAGGTTCAGGGGGTAACCGCTACCTTCACCATGACCATTGACGGCACCGTTGTGAACCCGGGAACGGCGGTTTCCATCACGGCACCGGAAGATGCAGCTTCGTATCCCGAGACGGAAGGAACCGACCTGGGCTCCCTCTTCTCCGCCCTGTAAACACATCATAAAAAGCTCTCAGCTGTCGAATTGGCAGCTGAGAGCTTTTTCATACCCGGTTTTCTTCCTCCTGCCCGGTAAGACTCAGATTCCCCTCCCCGTCAAGGGTACAGAGATACGATCTTCCCGGCTGCATACGTTCCTCTAGAATCGCCGTGGACAATCCGTCCTCCAGAACATTCTGAATCGTCCGCCGCAGCGGCCTGGCACCATAGACCGAATCATACCCCTTTTCTGTGATATACCCATACACTTCCTCAGAGAATTGAACGGTATATCCCAAATCGGTCAGCCGGTCCCGCAGTTTTTGAATCAGCTGCTTGGCGATCATCCGGGTTTCCTCCACAGTCAGGGAGTGAAAAATCACCTTTTCGTCAATGCGGTTGAGAAGTTCCGGACGGAAGAGTTTTTTCACCTCTTCCATGACGGCCTTCTGTACAGCATCCGCCGGAGAGGAACCGCCCGCAAATCCCATGGCGGGCCGTGTATCCGTCAAACGGCGGGCCCCGATATTCGAAGTGAGAATCACAATGGTATTCCGGCAATCCACCTTTCGCCCCTGAGCATCGGTAATGGTTCCGTCGTCCAGAATCTGAAGAAGAATATTGAAAAGGTCGGGATGGGCTTTCTCGATCTCATCAAACAGCAGCACACTGTACGGCCGGCGTCGTATGGCCTCTGTCAGCTGTCCGCCCTCCTCATACCCCACATAACCGGGGGGAGAACCCACCAGACGGGAGACCGTATGCTTCTCCATATACTCGGACATGTCAAAGCGGATCATGGCATCCTCACTGCCAAACAGAGCCTGCGCCAGGGCTTTGCACAATTCCGTCTTCCCAACGCCCGTAGGGCCCAAAAACAGAAAGGAGCCCGTCGGACGGTTGGGATCTTTCAGCCCCACCCGGCCGCGCCGAATCGCCCGGGAAACAGCCGAAACCGCCTCCTCCTGTCCGACCAGACGCTCGTGCAGAAGGTTCTCCAGATTCAGAAGGCGTTGGCCCTCCTCCATGGAGATTTGAGAAACCGGGATCCCGGTCCACATGGATACAACCGCCGAAATATCCCCGATCCCCACTTCCCGGACAGAACCGGGATCCCTTTCCTTCCAGTCGGCCTTTGCCTGATCCAGCTCCTCCCTTTTCAGCCGCTGCCGGTCCCGCAGGGCAGCCGCTCTCTCGAAATCCTGCCGCTGCACAGCATCGTCCTTTTCCTGTTCCAGGGATCCGATTTCTTCTTCCAGCTCCCCGATGGAAGCCGGCACCGCTTCTCCGTGGAGGTGTACCCGCGAGGCCGCTTCATCTATGAGATCAATGGCTTTATCGGGGAGAAACCGGTCAGGAATATAGCGCCGCGACAGATGCACCGCCTGCCGGATTGCCTCATCGGTAATCCGCACCTTGTGGTGCACTTCATAGCGGTCGCGCAGCCCCTGCAGAATCTCAACGGTCTCCTCTTCGCTGGGCTCTCCTACCTGTACCGTTTGGAAGCGCCGTTCCAGGGCGGCATCCTTTTCAATATGCTTACGATATTCGGTCACTGTAGTGGCACCGATTACCTGAAAATCCCCCCGGACCAGATAGGGTTTGAGAATATTGGCCGCATCACTGGAACCCTCTGAAGCGCCTGCCCCGATAATGGTATGCAGCTCATCAATGAAAAGAATTCCATTCTTTTCATTTTTCATCTCATCCGTCAGCCGTTTCATCCGACCCTCGAAGTCCCCGCGGTATTTGGTCCCCGCCAGCATTCCGGAGAGATCCAGCGAAAAAATGCGCTTTCCCTTCAGCGTATCCGGTACCTGGTCCCCGGCAATCCGCTGTGCCAGCCCCTCTACGACGGCTGTTTTTCCCACGCCCGGTTCTCCGATCAGCACGGGATTATTTTTGGTCCGGCGGGATAAAATCTGGATCACTCTCTCCGTCTCCTTCTCCCGTCCGATAACAGGATCCAGCTTTCCTTCTCTGGCCTCTTTGGTGAGATCGGTCGCAAATTGCTGCAGAATTTTTTTCCGATCCTTTTCGCCGGCGGTATCCGCCCGGTTTCCGCTGCCCATAACCGAGGGAACCCTTGCCGCGATACGGATTATTTCCTCAGCGGCTTCCACGGGTCGAACCCCCATCCCCTCCAGCAAATGGATGGCATAGCTGTCTTTTTCATTCAAAAGGGCAAACAGAATATGCTCGGTCCCCACAAAGCTGCTGCCAAACCGAACAGCCTGTGCCGCTGCAATCTGCAGAATCCTCCTGCTGCGCGGCGTCAAATCGGCAGGAGTCATCCTTACAGCTCCCTCCTGCGCGTTTTTTTCCCGCTTGATGGCCTCCTGGACCTGCCCAAACGTGACACCCATCTGACGCAGAACCACCGCCCCCACACAGTCCTCTTCTTTCAAAATTCCCAGCAGAATATGCTCACTGCCGACATACTCGCTGCCCAGCATCTCCGCCTGGGAAATGGCATCATTCAGCGCACGGTTTGCTTTTTCCGTAAACCCCTTGAACTCATACAGCAAAATCATCATCCTCTCTGCTCATAGCCTGCCGGATCAGAACGGCCCTGCGTTCATCCGCTCCGTCTGAGAAGGCGAGGTCCGGCAGGGAAAGGGTGGCCGGCTGAATTCTCCGGACCAATTGATCAAGAACCGGCCAATGGATGTTCTCCCAAAAGCCCTCGGATACTCCCAACCGCACTTTGGACAACAGGTCCATGGCTTCCCGGTACGACAGTCTTCTCGCATAGAGCAGCGTCCCCATCGCGCGGTAAATCCGGTCACAAAGACGGGCATCCTCCCGCCGCCTTTGGCGGGAAGCCCCCTCGCGCCGGATCAATTGATGAACCATTCCCCGAAGATTCTCCAATACCTCTTTTTCCGCGATCCCCATGGTCACACCGTTTTCAATGCTATACATTTCCCCCAAAGCTGTATCGCCGTCCGGGTAAACCGGCTTGGCGGAAAAGCCCACTCTCTCCAGGCTGCTGCATATAGGAAGCATATCGCCGTCTGCACACAGAGCCGGCAGGTGAAGGCAGACGCCCGCCTTCAGTCCCGTTCCCAACTGCTGCAAATCCGGGGAAAGATATCCCCACTCTTCATCATATGCAAAAGAGAGGTTTTTCCCGAGAATGGCCTCCACTTTTTCTGCCTTTTGATAGGCGATCTCCGGGGCTATCCCCGGCTGCAGCGCCCCAAAGCACAGGTGATCCTTTTCGTTCACCGACAGAAAGACGCTTCCGTCCTCGGAGAGAAACAAGTCCTTTTCCTCCGGTTTTTCCGCGGTACTGCGCTGGATATATCCCCGTTCTGCCAAAGAAAAACGGGCGGACTGGGGCATATTCAGCAGCGGCACCGCATACAGCACATGGGCCAGTTCACTCTGGGAAATGACTTTGCGGATCTTTTCCCGGATCTCTTCTCTCTGCGGCGCATCCGCATGGAAAGCAAAGGGAATATCCCGTAAATTCCGCCCCAGTACAGCAAAGCTGTATACGGCATAGCCGCGCTCCGGTCCCGGATTCTGCAGCCATTTTTCATAAATCGGTTCCATGGTTCTTCTCCTTCTCCTGCATAGCACGAATTTCATCGCGCAATAGGGCCGCTCTCTCAAAATCCTGTTTTTCCACTGCTTTTTCCATCTCCCTCTGTTTTTGATAAAGGGAGAGTCTCAGCAGCTCACTCTGTGAGATCAGGGCCTGGTTTTCCCGCCGGACAATCCGCAGGGCATAGCTCTGCTCCGGCTGCTTTCCGGCATAAGAGGAAAGCCCATGCATTTTCTGAATAATGGACCGAAGCTGCCTGTGATAGACGGAAAAACACCGACTGCATCCCGGTGCCCCACCGGCCATCAGTTGGGAAAACGTCATTCCGCATACCGGGCAGCCGTCCTCCTGCTGCCGGTAGGTCCGGTAGGGGTTATTTTCCCCGGTAAACCATTTGGATTCCGCGGGCAGCAGACCGAGGCGCGAAGCACATTCGGCACACAACCATTGATCCCGCAGTTCACCTGTTTTGGTAATTTTCTGTATATGAATTGTTGCCACCTGACGACGGCAATGCTGACATACCATTTTTCTCACCCTCCTCTATATTTCCCGTTCGGTAACCGCCAGCAGCATACACCGCAGAATCTGGTCCCGAACTTTATCCCGGATCTCCCAGGGCACCAGGCTCAGCGCCTGATCCGAAACCGCCGCCTCCATGGCGGACGCCATTTGCCGGCTTACTAATTCCCGCTTTCCATACTCCTGCAACAGAAGCTGCGCTCCGGCT
>JALENG010000136.1 GCA_022767925.1 Clostridia bacterium | reverse complement strand
TTTTTCTATAAATCAGAATTTTATTTTGACCAGATGGTTAAACAGGGCGATAACGCGGCCCACCGCCAGCACCGCCAGCACGGTGCCGATTCCAATGCCCACCAGCCAGTGCCCGGTAACCGCCCCAATGCAGAAGGTGATACACACGCAGAACAGGTCAAAAATGTTCTTGGTAAAGCCCATACTGCGGCCGATTTTCTCCGCAATGGCATTCACAATCCCGTCGCCCGGGTTGGGGATCAGCCGGGCATTCACCGTCATGGCGGCACCCACGCCGGTCAGCAGGATCGCCAGTGCCAGCACCAGCAGCTGCTGCCAGAACTCCACCGGCTCCTGGGGGAAGCAATCTGCAAACAGGTTTAAAAATCGGGTGAAAACAATGGAAAACGGAATCTGCAGCAGATCCAGCAGCCGCTGGCGGCCCTTGTGCAAGCAGACCTCCACCAGCACCAGCACCACATAGGCACACAGTGTACTGTTGCCAAAATCCAGTGCATACAGCTGGGAAATGCTGTAAGGAACCGAAATAATCGGGGAAACCCCCAGCCCCGCCTTGGTATTCAGCGTAAGGCCCATGGCCAGGATCAAAATCCCCGCCGCATAGTAGATCCCGCGCAGGACATTTTTCCGAACCGGGGCCCCCGCTTTTTCCGGGGTTTCCTTTTTTTCTCTCTCCATAACCGCCTCCTTATAAAAGTGCCTGGGCCAGAAATTCCAGCCGTTTACGCATGAAATAGGGATTTGAGGGTACATTGTGGAAGTCCCGCGGGAACGTCAGATAGGTAAAATCCTTGTCCGCGCGGATCAGAGCATCCACCAGCCGCAGGGTCTGCTGCATGCTGACATTGTCGTCCAGCGCCCCATGGGCGAGAAACAGCTTTCCCTGCAGATTGCCCACCAGCGCACAGGGATCGTTTTCCCCGTAGTTCTCCGGATCATACAGGCCGTTATAGCGCTCGACCCACTGGCTTTGATAAAACCGCTGGTCGTGATTGCCACCGGAGGAAACCGCCGCTTTGTATACCTGCGGATACTGCAGAATCGCCCGGGCCGCCGCCATACCGCCGCCCGAATGGCCGTAAATGCCCACCCGGTCAAGGTCCAGTACGGGGAACTGCTCTTTCAGCTGCGGCAGAGCAGCCACATGGTCATACAGCCCGGCGCAGTCGTGAATGCGGTGGTGGCACTTCCCGTGAAACGCGATTCCACGGCCCGGGGTTCCCCGTCCATCCAGCACCAGCCCGGCAAAGCCCAGGGCGCACATCTCCTGCAGGGCCCCCTGCATTTCCCGGCCGCCGGTCGCCTCCCACTCGAAGGCCTTCATCACGTTGTACTTCTGCTGGCCGCCGTAGATGTATTCCGCCACCGGAATCTTCTGCCCGGATTCGGTCTTTTCCGGCAAAAACAGAAGCCCGTACAGATCGGTCTCTCCATCGGCCGCCTTCACTGTAATGCGCTGCGGGATGCGGTATCCCAGCTGCAGCAGACGGGTGATATCGGCCGTTTCCAGCTGCCGCACCAGGGTTCCGTCCTTCCGGCGCAGCACGGTCACCGGGGGCTTGTCCGCCCGCGACCAGGTATCCACAAAGCTGTCCTTCCCCATGGTAATGGTGTGCTCGCCGTCCTCAGGGGTCAGCACTGTCACACCCTTTGGATCAAACAGGTTCACCCTGCACAGCCGACGGTAATAAGGGTCGCTGGTATCGGGCATGCCGCTGGCCATAAAGTACAGGTCCCCATTCTCCTCGTTGTACTCCACCAGTTTGCCCACCAGAATCTCCCCGGGGGTTAGGCAGGAGAGGCAGGCGCCGCTCTCATTTTCATACAGGAACAGGTGGGCTTTGTCCTCCCGTTCGGATTGCCAGACGGTGTATTTTCCATCCGCCGTCACCAGATTGGAGGCGCCATATGTACCAAATCCGTCCAATTCGCCGTACGTCGCGATATTCAAAAACACATCCGCGTTCTCCTCAACCAGTACCCGGCTTTCACCCGTTTGGCTGTTCACCTCATACAGACGCGCCTGGGAATAGCCGCGATTGCACCAGGTATAGCGAAAAAAGTGGCCGTCCGGTGAGAAGGCAGCCCGGCAGCTGTAGTCAATCAACGGGCTGTAGTCGGTGGGGGTGGGCGGAACCTGCACTGGTGTGACTGCCCCGGTCACAAGATCCATCAGCACCAGCTCCGCGAGGGGCACCGCTTTATCCTCGGTAAACGAGCAGCGGTAGGTATAGGTGCGCGGACGGTGAGCCTGCCCATCCCGGTCGCAGGCGTCGATGACCGACAGCGTTCCCAGCCCGCGCAGATCGATGCGGTGTGTCAGCAGGGTGCGCCCGTCCGGGCTCCACACCACCGTGGGCGGCAGGGGATCCCCCTGAATCGTGCGGCGCACACGGTCCGTGTTCTCCGCAGGAACGGCGTAGGGATACAGGGGTTCGCCGTCGGTGGTCAGCGGCCGCAGAAGCGCCCCGTCCTCTTCACACAGCCAAAGGTTCCCCTCTTTCACGCGCACCCGCCATTTTCCATCCGGCGAAACCGCCATGGTGGGATCGGGGGCCGGTTGGCGGGTGAGAGTCTCTTCCTTCCAGATATACCGGCTGTCTCCCGCCGGGAAGACAAAGCGCAGGCCGCTTTCCGTTTCCTCCACCGATACTTTTTCAAAGGGGAACTCCTCCCCTTTCAGCCCGAAGGCCGCGGCAGCCGACTGGACAGCCTTCTCATCAAACAGCGGACTCTCTTTTCCGGAAACCGGGTTCACCCGCACAAACCGGCGCTGTACGCCACTCTCTCCCACCCGGCTCTCCCGGGCATAGTAAAAGGAACCGTCCGGGAGATAGGTAATCATTGGGCGGCCATTGAGAACCGCCCCTTTCGCCCCATCGGGCATCAGCTTTTTCGCCTGGGCATAAACCTCCCGGAACGCCTGACTGGAAAGATCCATGGTAAAACCTCCTAAGCGCCCGGTACTCGCAGCCGGGCCACTTTTCCCATCAAATAAAGAAAAGCCGCCGCCGTCCCAAACGGGACCGCAGCGGCCTTTTTTCTGGCAGCGAGGGGACCTGTAAGCCGAGTTCTGTCGTGAACAGCCATCTATCTGGTCCGGACGTTGCCGCCCGGCTCATGCCACCTCCCGGGAACGCGCCGGGCCGGCGCCGGGCCCGAAGGCCCATATTCCCTCCACGGTGTTGCTCCGGATAGGGTTTACAGAGCCGCACGGTCTCCCGTGCGCTGGTGAGCTCTTACCTCGCCTTTCCATCCTTACCGGTACAGGAAACCCTGCCCCGGCGGTTTCTTTCTGTTGCACTTTCCCTGGGGTCACCCCCGGCGGCCGTTAGCCGTTACCCTTGCCCTGTGGAGCTCGGACTTTCCTCAGACGGGCCCTTTCGGGAATCCGCCCGCAGCTGTTCAGTCCGCTCGCTGTATTTATTGTACCTGATGAGAAGGGCAAAAGTCAAGAAGAACCGCTCGTCGCCTTTTCTTTCCCGGAAAAGCAAAAAACTTCCCCCTCCCTTTGCAGGGGAAAGAGAAAAATGGTATGATAGTTTTGCACTGTGAATGGCGCAGACCGATGAGGAACTTCCCCCCCGGGAAGTTTCCCAAAAAGAAAGGAGACCTCTGCCATGCCGGACCCCACGATTCTTACCACCCGCTCCTTTGTAAAAAAAGGGGCCTACGCCCTGATTCCCCCGGATGCACCGGTTACCAACCTGATTCCGGAAATGCCGGAATGCCGGGTAAAAATTCTCGCTTCGCCGGAGCTGGGCGCCGCTTTCGTTCAATACTGGCTCGAGGCTGCGCCTGGAAAGGGCACCGTTTATCCGCTTGCCGCCGAAAACGGGATTGAGACCTTTTTCTTTCTGCTGGAGGGCACCTGTACGCTTTCCTTCTGCGGCCAAACGGTGCAGGCTCAGCCCGGGGTTTTTCTCTATTGTTCCCCGCTGGATTCCTTCCGGTTCACCTGCACCGGGGATCGCCCGATGAAAGCTCTGCTGTATAAACAGCGCTATCAGCCCCTGAAAGGAGTGGCCGCGCCGCACAGCTTTTGCTCCAATGCCGCCGCGCTGCCCCCGGAGGAGGGAGGCTCGATTCTCACCCGGAAGCTGATTCCCTCGGATCTCTCCTTTGATTTTCAGATGAACCTGCTCACCTTTGTACCCGGAAATGCCCACACCTTTGTGGAAACCCATCTGCAGGAGCACAGCATCTATTTTCTCGAGGGCAAATGCGTGTATCTGATCGGGGAAGAGTGGAAGATGGTAAAAAAGGACGATTTTTTGTGGTTTGGCCCCTATACACCGCAGGCCTGCTACAACCTGGACGGCGAGCGGTTTTCCTATCTTCTGTCCAAAGACTGCAACCGCGACGCCGTATTGGAAAAGGAGGGATAAGGTATGAATCTTCCCGGAATTTTATCCACCCGCGCCCGGGTGGAGCGCGGCGCCTTTGCCCTGCTGCCCCCGGAGGGACTGGTGGAAAATGTGATTCCCGAAATGCCCGGCTGCCGGGTCAGCATTCTGGCCGCCCCGAAATTCGGCGCCAATTTTATCGAGTATCTGGTCACGGTTCCGCCCCGGCAGGGGACGTGCCGGCCCTTCTCCGCCGGAGAGAGACAGGAATCCTTCGTCTATGTTCTGGACGGCACCTGCACCTTTTCCTGCGGCGGCAATACCTATGAGGCGAGAAAGAGCTCGTATCTTTATTCCCCGCCCGGCATGGGCTTTGAGTTTTCCAACCCCGGTGAGGAGGAAACCCGGCTGCTGATCCACAAGCTGCTGTATACGCCGCTTGCGGGGGTACCGCTGCCCGGGGTGGTATTCGCCACGGCGGATGAATCCCAACCGCAGCCCTGCGACGGAAACCCCCGGATGCTGGTTCAGGGCCTGCTGCCCCTGAACCTCTCTTACGACATTGAGATGAATCTTCTGACCTTCCTGCCGGGCGGCGCTCATCCCTTTTTGGAGACCCATCTGCAGCAGCACGCCATCTACTGCACCCAGGGCACCTGCTGCTATCACCTGAGCGACCGGTGGACGATCCTGAAGAAGGACGACTTCATCTGGGTAGGCCCCTATGTCACCCATGGCTGCTGTGGGGTGGGGGACCAGCCGTTTACCTATCTGTTCTCCAAAGTGGTCAACCGCGATCCCCCGGCGCTGTGAGATCCCGCGCAGTACCGCTATCGTAAGTGACCATAGCTAAAGATACGGCAAAAGCCGTTCCCGTTTTCTGTCTTCACGAAAAACGGGAACGGCTTTTGTTTTTTATTTTTTCACCGCCAGTACAAAATGGACGTGCTCAAATGCCGTCATTTCCTCCCCCGGGCCGGAAAAGTACCGGGCATGGATATCCCGGGGTGTCAGCCACTCGTAGATCAAAAACCCATGGGCTTCCAGCAGTTTTTCCAGCTCCTCATACCGAAAAGCGGTTTTCATCGGCTCACCCCCGGCGGACGCCATGGCGATCATATTCTGCACCCGCTGTACCGGCGAGGAAAAGAACCCCTCCCCCGCGCAGTCGAATACCAGCGAACTGCCCTCGGCGGACAGCGCGGCTAATGCCCTCAGCATTCTTCCGATTTCGCCGGGGGACAGATAGTAACTCACACCCAGCCAGGAGAAAAAGGTCTTTTTCCCCCTGTCAAATCCCGCTTCCCTCAGTTTTTCGATCAGATGCTCCGCCGAATCCCGTGCGGAGAAGTCCACCGGAACCTCGTGCCAGTTTGGGGGAATCTGCCATCCGGCCGCCTGTATGCGCCGCCGTTTATCCTCCTGGGTGCAGGGATGGTCCACCTCGAAAACCTCACAGTTTCTCCCCCACGACCGCTCCCGGAAGGCGAAGGTATCCAGCCCCGCCCCGAGGAGCACATACTGCTCGATTCCCGTGCGCATGGCCGTTCTCAGGCTGTCCTCGCAGAATTTTCCGCGGGAAACCGGAAGGGGCGCAATCTGGCTGTACACGATCTCCCGCAGCATAGTGGTTTCATCCGCCTGATTTTTTCCGGGCAGAAAGAAATCAACTCCCTGCCGGATCCAGGCTTCCATGGCCCGGTACTCCTCCTCGCCGATCAGTTCCTTTCCCTTTGCATCCGTAAAAACCGGGTTTGCCGCGTTTTCAGCATAAAAAGCCCTGCCGAAAGCCGCCATTTTCGCGGTGATACTCGCCGTATTCTCCATGTTGGCTCCTTCCTTTCTCTTTATAAGAAAAACGCAGTGCTGTTTTCTGATCAGCACTGCGTCTTTGCGTCCGGCTCTTTCAAAACGGTCATATGAAATTGCTGCACCTGTACCAGCGTTTCCCGCCGGCACTTGGGGCAGTACAGCGGATAGCGGAACAGAATGGTATCCGCCCGAACCCGGCTGCGGGTTTTCCCCCCGCACAGGGGGCAGAGCAACCAGCGCTCCTCTCTCACCCGATCCCCTCCTCTTTCAGAATGGATCCGGCAATCTGCCGGCAGCCGTATTCCAGAAAATCCTCCTGCGAAAGGGCAAACTGCCGGGTGAGAAACACTCCCTTTGTCTGCACCAGTGTGAACAGTGCGGTCAGACTGCTCCACAGTATCATCACGGTCATCTCCGGATGGACATCCGGCCGAACCGCCCCCTCATCCTTCCCTTTTTGAAGAAATCCGGCCATCAACCGGTTGATTTCTGTCCCCAGATTCAAAATCCGCCCGATCACCGGAAGCGGCCCCCCCGTTTCCAGCTCCCCGGCCTTCGCGCGGTTGACCTGTTCCAGGGAGTGAGGGCAGCTCTGCTGATAGTTCCACAGGGCCATGCACACTGCCCTGTACCGGTCCATAAAATTTCCCGGCTGCTCCAAGGCACTCTCCAGTTCCTGTTTCAGCAGGAGCAGCCCCTTTTCCACGATATGACAGAGAATGTCCTCTTTGCTCTGGTAATACGCATACAGCGTGCGGCGGCTGTACCCCGAAGCGCGGGAAATATCCTCAATCCGGGTGTGCTCGTATCCCTTTTCCGTAAAAAGCACCTCGGCCGCCTTCAAAATCTGCTGTCTGTGCAGATCTGCGACGGCCGGCTTTTGATTGATCCGGCTCATATATACTCCTATTTTATTTAGTATACTAACAGTATACTAAACAGAGATTCCCCTGTCAACCCCTTTTGCAGGGTAAAACGATAAGAAGGTGTATGACTTTTCACAGAAGAAAGAATCCCAGCGCGCCGTGCCGAAATTGTCGGCACCATCCCGTTCCACAAAAAGGGCGCTTTCTTTTACAGAAAGCGCCCTTTTTACCAGCCGTTATGCGGCATTTTCCTTATTTTTCAACCGATGGATATCCATGCTTTGCAACCGCATAATCAGCGGATCCCACAGGATCTTATTGAACAGCTGAATAACCGGTCCCATACAGAAGGCCGTGAAAACGGTGCCCACCCCCACGGTGGCCCCCAGCAGAAATCCGACGAGAACACAGATGCAGTCCGTTCCGATCCGCCAAAAACGGAACTGGATGGGCGTGTTCAGCTTGCTCAGCGAGATGGCTACCACATCATAGGTGGAGACTCCCAGATCGCTGGTCATGTACATGGAACAGGCCAGGCACAGGATGATCAGCCCGATCACAATATACCCCACGCGCTGCGCCATGGTGGGATCGGGCGTAAGGGCTACCCACAGCCCGCGGCTGAAATCGGCCATAAATCCGATTCCCATCAGATTGATTACCGTGGCAATACCGATATAGTGGCGGCCATAAATACACATGGCAGCCAGCAGCACCAGATTGAGGTACGGATACAACGTTCCGTATGTCACCCCGAATACATTGGCAATGCCCGTTGCGAACACCGTGAATGGGTCGGTTCCGAAATCCGCAATCTGCAAAAAGCCCACCGAAAATCCGCTGAGCAGCACGCCCCCCACGGTCATCAGCAGCCGGCACCCATACTCATAGGAAATGTATTTGCGCCGCATGGCCGCAAAATCCATCTTTTTCATACGAACTGTAATCCCTTCCTTTATCCCGCACAGCGGGGTTGCTCTCAAACCGCTCTTTATCATAGCAGAAACGGCCCCCGCCCGCAAGGGCGAAGGCCGCTTTTTCGAAGATTCCGGCAATTTTTTGCGGCTTGTCAGCGCGCATTTTCCTGCAGCAGGCGGTTTTTCACCTCCCACAGATTCTGGGACAGGTCCACGTAATAGTGGTGCGGGTTCTCAAACCGCGTCACCTCATCCCACAGAGTTGCCACCTGCTCGCGGCAGCGCTGCTGCAGCTCCTGCACTGTGCGGTAGGTGGATACATCCTTTCCGTGGTCGAACAGCTGCTCGCGCAGTTTGACCGCCCGGAAATTCTCCACCGTCTTCCGCTTCCAGATATGCTCGGGATCGAAGATCGTGTAGGGCTGGGTGTCGTCGATCACCTCATTGTGCATGGTGATCACATCGGCAATTGCTTTGCCGGTATCCCGGTCGTACAGGCGCCAGATCTCCTTGAAGCACGGGGTGGTAATTTTCGCCACATTTTCGCTGATTTTGATCTTGGGGATGATATTGCCGTGCTTATCCTCGACTCCGGCCAGCTTGTACACGCCGCCGAACACCGGGTTGGAAGAGGAGGTGATCAGCCGCTCACCCACGCCAAATGAATCCACCGGGGCGCCCTGCATCAGCATATCCCGGATGATATACTCGTCCAGGCTGTTGCTGGCGCAGATTTTGCAGTCGGGGAAACCGGCCTCGTCCAGCATTTTGCGCGCTTTTCTCGCCAGATAGGCGATATCGCCCGAATCAATGCGGATGCCCGCCGGGCGGTACCCGTTGGGAACCAGTACCTCATTGAACACACGGATGGCATTGGGAACACCAGATTTCAACACATTGTAGGTATCCACCAGCAACGTACAGGCGTTGGGGTATTCCTCGGCGTAAGCCTTGAACGCTTCGTACTCGCTGGGGAAAAGCTGCACCCAGCTGTGGGCCATGGTTCCCAGCGCGGGCACGCCGAACTCCCGGTCCGTAATGGTGCAGGCTGTCCCCACGCAGCCGCCGATATAGGCGGCCCGGGCCCCGTAAATAGCGCCGCCATCCCCCTGAGCACGGCGGGAACCGAACTCCATTACCCCGCGGCCGGCCGCCGCCCGCACAATGCGGTTGGCTTTGGTGCACACCAGCGTCTGGTGGTTGATGGTCAGCAGGATCATAGTCTCGATAAACTGAGCCTGAATGGCCGGACCGCGCACGGTCACAATGGGTTCTCCCGGGAAAATGGGGGTTCCCTCCGGTACAGCCCACACATCACAGGCAAACTTGAAATGACGCAGATAATCGAGAAATTCCGGTTTAAACAGGTGTTTCCCCGCCAGATACTCGATATCCTCCTCGGTAAAATGCAGGTTGTTCAGATAGTCCACCACCTGCTGTACCCCGGCCATAATCGCAAAGCCGCCGCCGTCCGGCACCGTGCGGAAAAACATATCGAAATACACAATGGTATCTCCATAGCCATGGGAAAAATAGCCGTTTGCCATGGTGATCTCATAAAAATCGGTCAGCATGGTCAAATTCACGCTGGCATTTCCTTTTTTAGCAGCTTCCATTTTTATCCTTCCCTTCTTCGATATTCCCGGCGAAAACCGCCGGAAAAAAAGAGCTTTCCCTTATGCTTTGCCCCACTCCAGGATTTCCACCCCGCTTTGGGCCATATTCTGCAGAGCCATTGCCCCACACAGCGCCGCCGGGTGACTGGGCCCTTCGAACGTCGCGACGAGATCCCGCAGCACGATGACCCGGCTGTTCCGGTTCTGCCGGTTCATCCAGGTTTTCAGCGTTAAAGCCGCCTGCTGTACGCAGATATCCGTACAGCACCCGACCAGCACAAACGTGTCCACCGCATCATGTTCCTCCAGCCAAGTGAGAAACACCGGCTCCAGGCACGCATTGGTCGAATTCTTCGGGAGCACGGTCCCCCACTGGACCGCCAAAAGTTCCGGACAAACCTCTTCTTCCCCGGTACCCTTCACGCAATGGGGCGGATACGAGAGAAATTCCGGGGAATCGGGTGAATGCGTATCGGTAAACAGCAGAGCCTGAATCCCTCTTTCCCGAAAATCCGCCAAGAGCTCTGCCACTCCGGGCAGCAAAGCCCGGGACAGCGGGCTGTACAGCGCGCCCTTCTCGGCAAAGCCGCGGTTTAAATCAATCACCAGCAGGGCGGTGCGCGCCGGATCCAGAGCCGATACGGACAGCTTTTCCGCCGGGCCCGGCAAAGACAGCTGCTGCCATTCCTCCACGAAAACCGCAGGATCAGAAATCATATTTTCTTCCCTTCTTCCCACTTCTGTCTTGACAGGTGACATTTCCTGTTTTTTCTATTATACCAAAGTTTTTTGTTCAGTACAAATACTGAGCGGAATCTTTGCAAAAATATACGATACCGCCAAAAAAGATAGAGTTGTGAAGGAGAAATTCATCTTTTTCGCCTTTTACCCTTGCAATTATGGCGCACAGCGCCTATAATAAATAAAAGATTTGTCTTCCTGTGTACTCAGCTGTTTGGATGAGCAGCTGGAAAACCTCCCGCAGGGATATGGAACTGAAACTTGTAGAGGGATGACCATGCGATTGCGCAAGCAGGCTCTCGGGGCCCGAAATCTGATTGGATCCCGGGTTGAATTGGCACGGAAAAATCAGGGCATGAAGCAGAAGGAGTTATTGGCTCAGCTTCAAGTGAACGGCGTTGACATGAATGCTTCCGGCTTGTCCAAGCTGGAGGGGCAGGTTCGTTATGTAACGGATTTTGAACTGGTCGCTTTGGCCAACATTCTGAACGTATCGGTTGACTGGCTTTTGGGGAGAGAAGACTGATCCGTGCATAGAGAAGAGCACCCTGCCGTTTTATGCGGCGCGGTGCTCTGTTTTTTGCAAAGCACTGTTTTCCAGCATCCATTTGGGAATATAAAAAGGAAGCATGAAAATCATGCTTCCTTTTGCTTTTCGGGAAAAGACTTATTCTTCGCTCTGCTCA
Source organism: Clostridia bacterium (assembly GCA_022767925.1). GTDB lineage: Bacteria > Bacillota > Clostridia > Oscillospirales > Acutalibacteraceae > Heritagella. Next base: position 20,308 of record JALENG010000136.1, on the reverse strand, counting down.
GCGGCTTCTTCCGCAGCGGCACGAATGGAAAGAGAAACTCTCTTCTTGTCAAAGTCGATCTCGGTGATCTTTACCTTCACCACGTCGCCGACCTTCAGAACGTCCTGCGGCTTCTCGATGCGGTGATCCGCAATCTGGGAAATATGAATCAGGCCGTCAATACCGGGGATAATGTTGGCGAAAGCACCAAAGGTGGTCATACCGACAACCGTCGCCTCGCAAATGGTGCCGGCGGGATAATCGCGCTCCAGAATGTTCCAGGGGTTATCCTCGCTGCGCTTGTAGCCCAGGGAAATTTTGCCCTTCTCGCGGTCCAGGGCCTTGATGTACACGGTAACCGTATCGCCGGGGTTTACCACCTCGCTGGGGTGCTTAATGCGGGTCCAGGACAGCTCGGAAATATGGATCATGCCGTCAATGCCGCCCAGATCGACGAAGGCACCGTAAGCGGTCAGGGACTTCACCACACCGGTATACTCTTTGTTAACCTCTGCGGTCTCCCAGAACTTCTCAGCCTGGGCCTTCTTTTCGTCGCGCAGGACGGAACGGATGGAACCCACCGCACGACGGCGGCCGCGGTTCACTTCGATAATGCGGAACTTAACCTCTTTCTTCAGCAGGTCATCCAGGCTGTCTCCACGGGAAGCCGTCGCCTGAGAAGCGGGGATGAATACGCGGATGCCATTGGTCACGGCAATCACGCCGCCCTTGATGACTTCGGTTACAACACCGGTCAGCACTTCGCCGCTCTCTTCTGCCGCTGCAATGGTCTCCCAACCTTTGATGGAATCCAAACGCTTCTTGGAGAGCATGATGGTGCCCTCCTGATCATTGGTGCGCATAATCAGCAGATCCATTTCGTCGCCGATCTTCACCAGATCCTCGGGCTTGGCGTTGGGATCCGCCGACAGCTCGTTGGCGGGAATAAAGCCAGCCTGCTTACGGCCGACATCAACGTACACCTCGTTGGGGGCGATACCGACAACAACACCGTGAACCTTTTCATCTGTATTCAAAGTTTTGAGAGATTCTTCAAGCATCTCAGCAAAGCTCTCGGTACCTTCCGTAGAATTCAGGACTGCGCTCTCGTTGATTTCAGACATGGTAACAAGTACCTCCTTTATGATGTGAGCAGGCGTTGAAGCGCCCGCCGTTATACCAACCTTATGCACACCCGTCAGCACCGGCAGCTCGTCCGCCGTTTCAATCAGGGTTGTCGGGCAGTAAGGACTGCACACCTCCCGCAGCTTCGCGGTATTGGAACTGTGGCGCCCACCGATGACAATCATCCGGTCACTGTGCTGTGCCAGCTCCGCCGCTTCCCGTTGGCGTTGTGCAGTAGCATTACATATTGTAGCAAAAATCCGGGCGTTTGTATACCCCCTTTGCAGGATTTTCAAACATTTTTCCCATTCTTCCACAGCAAAAGTGGTCTGGGAAACGGCACATATTGGGCAATTTTTCCACTCGGGATGGGCCTGTGTCAAAAGGAGGAGTTCCTGTTCTCCCCGGAATACCGCCCAAGGACCATGCACATGGCCCAAAATGCCCTGCACCTCCGGATGATCCTGATCCCCGGCCACCAGAACCAAACGGCCCTCCTCACTGGCCTCGCGCACCAGCCGGTGGATCTTTTTCACAAAGGGGCAGGTGGCATCCACACAACGATGGCCGCTTTTTTCAATGCGTGCGATCATCTCTTCCCCCACCCCATGGGAGCGGATCACAATGGGCGCGCCCGGAGGTGCCTCCTCCGGAATATCCACAGGGAAGGCCCCCTGCTCTTTCAGCAGGGTTACCATCTGCTCATTGTGGATAATGGGCCCCAGGGTGCAGACCGTTTTTTCGGTTTTCAGCAGGTCCTGTACGGTTTTCACTGCCCGGTCCACACCAAAGCAAAAACCGGCGGTTTTTGCAACCGTAATCTCCATTACTTCTCTCCTTTTTCCCCACTGGGATTTTCTTCCTGCAGCATTTCTCGCATCACGCGCTCCAATTCCCGCATGGCAGCCTCTGTCTTCTCCTTCGCCGGGGCATCCGGCCCGACCCCTGGAAGATGATTGGGATCCAGGGGCGGAGCAAAGCGGATTTTCGTTTTTGAAAACAGCCGTGCCCCTCGACGAGTCAGGATCACTGCGGGAACAATGGGGGAAGCCGTACGCACCGCCACCATTACAGCGCCGGGGTGCGCCTGAAACGGCGTCCCCACCGGCATAACGTGCCCCTCGGGGAAAATTCCGACTCCTCTTCCCGCTTTCAACAGGCTGATCGCCTGCTGCAGGCTTTTGCGGTCTGCCCGCTCCCGGTGAATGGGGAAAGCCCCCAAATGGGACAGAAAGCCGGCCACAAACGATCCATGATCCTCGAACAGCTCGGCTTTGGCCATAAAATGCACCGGCCGTGGATCGCGCATGGCCAGCAGGACCGGATCCATCACACAGCGGTGGTTGCAGCACAGCACATATCCACCGCTTTCCGGCACATTCTCTCTTCCAACGGTACGTACACGAAACACCATGCAAAACAGCCAGGTGAATACCATTTTGCATACCCGGTAAAGGTACAGCTTATTCTTCTCCTGCTTTTCGATCAAAATCCTTCAGATCCCTTTCCCGAAGTGCCCGAATCCGGTCCATAATCAGCCGTGCGGCCCGCCGGTACTCACTGTTCTCTCCGTTTTCGATGCCCAGCTCCTCCGGAAGAATCAGATCCCCGCAAGAGACAATCAGCCGGCTGCCGGCTTTCGGCAGCTTTTCATCCCGACAAGTAATGCACACGGGAAGTACCGGCGCCTTGGTCTGGTACGCCAGAATGGCGGCCCCGGATTTCGGCTGCAACAGCTTTCCGGTCCGGCTGCGGGTTCCCTCCAGGAAGATGGCGACCACATTGCCGTCCTCCAGAAGATGGCGGGCCGTCTCCATGGCCGCCGTATCCCCCTTGCCGCGGGCTACCGGGAAAGCCCCCAGCGCTTTCAGCACGCCGCCCACCAGGGCGTTGCGGAACAACTCTTCCTTTGCCATAAAATACAGCTGCCGCGGCAAAAGCCCTCCCAAAACAATGGGATCTTTATAGGAAATGTGGTTACAACAGACCAGTACCGGCCCGTCGGACGGCAGCTTATCCATATCCTTTCGGGTTACGGGATTGATCAGCCGGCATGTACTGGAGACCAACCCCTGCCCCAGGGCGTAAATTGCAGATTTTTTCTTTGCCATAGTAAAGTCAGCTCACTTTCTCCCGAATAATCCGAAGCAGCGCCTGCACCGATCCCTCCAGATCCAGCTCACTGGTATCCAGAATCACGGCGTCCGGCGCCGGTTTCATCGGCGCAATGGCCCGGTGGGAATCCTGATAATCCCGCAGCTCCACATCGCGCAGCACCTCTTCATAGGACTGCGGCGTTCCCTTTTCCTCCAGCTCCCGGCAGCGGCGCCGGGCCCGTACCTCACTGGAGGCGGTCAGGAACACCTTGACCTGGGCGTCGGGCAGAACCACCGTGCCGATGTCGCGGCCATCCATCAGGACATTCTGGGTTTTGGCCATATCCTTCTGCAGCTGCAAAAGAAAACTGCGCACCGCCGGTACCGCCGATACCTTCGAGGCGGCCAGGCTGATCTCCGGTGTGCGGATTTTTCCCGAGACATCCTCATTTCCACAGTACACATGCTGGCACAGCTGCCCATTTTCCTCTTCAAATCCCAGGCGAATGGTCAGTCCCTGCAAATTTTCCGCAATGGCATCGGGATCCGACAAATCCACCCCTTTTTCCGTCATGGCATACCCGATGGCCCGGTACATAGCCCCGGTATCCACATAAATATAGCCCAGTGCCTGAGCCGCCCGGCGTGCCACCGTACTTTTTCCCGCACCGGCGGGCCCGTCAATTGCAACAGCGATCATGATGTTTCTTCCTTTCGATGTGAAAATATCTCCCTTCGGCTTTTCTCAGGCCCCGCTGCCGGCCAGCCGGCCGGTGGAGAAGGCAATCTGCAGATTATAGCCGCCCGTATAGGCATCCAGATTCAGCATTTCCCCCGCCAGATACAGGTTTTCATATTTCTTCACCCGCATGGTTTTGGGGTCCACTTCCCGCAGATCCGCTCCACCGGCCGATACAATGGCCTCCTCGATGGGGCGGAATCCGGATACCGGAAATTCCATGTTTTTCAGCCGCTCTCCCAGGGCACGGCGCTCCTCTCGGGTAATATCATGGCAGCGCTTTTGGGGATCAATCCCACTGCGGCGCAGGACCACCGGAATCATGCAGCGGGGCAGCAGCGCTGCCAGGCTGTGCCCGATCTCGCGGTTCTGATTGGCCTGCAAATCCCGCTGCAGCCTCCTGTCCAGTGTTTCCGCGTCCAGAGCCGGCTTTACATCCACATGGCACAGATAGCGTGCGCATTCCATGGGGCGCATATGCGCGCTGGCGCTGAGAATCAGGGGACCGGACAGGCCAAAATGCGTGAACAGCATCTCCCCCAGCTCTTCAAATACCACCCGTTTTCCCTTTTTCTCATCTGTCACCCGCAGGGTACAGTTGCGCAGAGAAAGACCCATCATATCGCGGCAGTCGTCCCCCGGTACGGTAACCGGAACCAGGCTGGGGGTAAAGGGCACCGTGCGGATCTGCAGCCCCTGCAAAAGAGGAATCGCATCCCCCGTGCTGCCCGTTCCCGGATAAGAGGCCCCGCCCACGGCGGCCACCACCGCGTGGGCCGGGATGAACTCTCCGGTTTTCAGTGTAACACCAGTTACACGGTTAACGCCAGTTCCCTGGGGAACTGCGTTTCCCCGGGGAACTTCGCTTCCCCGGAGAACTGCAGTTCCCCAAGGAACATCCGCCGCACGGGTATCTTCGACCTCGATTTTCCGCACATCCGCCTGGTACCGCACCTGAACCCCCGCTTTTTTCAGCGCATGGGTCAGGGCATCCACAATATCCTGCGCCCGGTCCGACTGGGGAAACACCCGGCGGCCGCGCTCGGTTTTCAGCGGCACGCCCTGCCCCTCAAAAAAAGCCATTACATCCGCCGGGGAAAAACGGGACAGCGCCCCATACAAAAAGCGCCCGTTTCCGGGCACAGAAGCAACCACTGCATCATTTCCGCAGTGGTTGCACACATTGCACCGGCCCTTGCCGGTAATCCGCAATTTTTTCCCCAGCCGGTCGTTCTTTTCCAGCAGCAATACCGACTTTCCGTTGTCCGCCGCCGCCAGGGCTGCCATCATGCCGGCCGGACCGCCGCCGACAACCAAAACATCCGTCATCGAATCGAATCGAGCCCCTTTTCGTCTACTTTTTCGTACACTCCGTACTCATCCCAAATCCGCTCCAAATTTTGCAGATTCTCGTGTACTTCCTCTTTCTTTTTAATAGCCACCGTGACAATAAAAGCGTTGATCACGCTCAGCGGTGCCACCAGGGAATCCACAATCGAGGCGATGTCGCTGCGCGCCCGCAGCAGGTACGTCGCCGCCTCTGCCATAGGGGACAGCGCGCTGTCCGTAATGGCCACCGTGGAAGCGCCGCGGTCCGAAGCAAAGCGCATGGCTTTGACCGCTTTGCGCGAATAGCGCGGGAAGCTGATGCCAATCACCGCATCCTCGGGGCTGAGATGGATCATCTGCTCGAAAATCTCGGCCTCGCTGGTGGAATTGATCAGCTGCACGCTGTCAAAAATCAATTTAAAATAGTACGCAAGGAAATTGGCCAGCGGCAGTGAGCTGCGGGCCCCCAGAATATAGACATGCCGCGCATTCACCACGGCATCGGCTGCGCGGTAGAATTCATCCTTTGAAATTTCGTCCAGCGAACGGCGGATCATATCAATGTCCTGATTCATCACGGCTTCCAGCAATTTCCGCTCGGGAATATTGCCCGCCGTAATCTCCAGGCGCTGCACGGTTGTCAGCCGGCTGCGGATCATCTCCTGCATGGCCTGCTGCAGGCCGGGATACCCATTGTAGCCGATTTCCGTTGCGAAACGCACCACGGTGGATTCGCTGACCCCTACTGTGGCCCCCAGCTTCGAAGCGGTCATAAACGCCACTTTGTCATAATGTTCTTCAATATACCGGGCGATCAACTTCTGCCCCTTGGAAAAGCTATGCATATGATCATGAATCCGCTGGATCAGTTGATTGTTCACAGCTTTTCTCACACCCTCTCTTCACAATAATGAGTGGGCTGTATCTGCTGAAATCCAGGCTGTTCTTTCCTTCATTTCTGCAGTACAGCAATACTCTGCTATCATATATTAAGACGAAATCCTGCAAAAATCAAGAGAGAAAACACAAATTCCCCCAGAATTTTGCAGGAGCGCAAACGAATTATTCATTTTTCACGCATCAACCGATTGATCGCCGAATGAAGGCGCTGCCAATACAGAAAGGCAAGTCCCGACAAAGCCCGGTCGTAAATCCAGAAAATCATGTTTCCAAAGATCAAAACGAGGGGAACCGACCAGTACAGGCTGTCCTGAATCGGGGTGATATCAATCTGCAGCAGGAAAAGGCAGATCCCGCCGTAGAGAACCAACGCCGCATTGAAAACCGCGAACTTCAGCCCCCACGAGGCCGCTTTGTGACGCAGCCGCTCCAGCGTGTACTTTAAGACGGGATAGTATCCGAAAAACACGGTAAACAGAGCATACGCCTGCTTATCCGGGGACAGAAAAAAGGAGAGAACCGCCACCATTCCATAGGTAATGGCCGCCCACGGCGCACTGACCTCGATCCGCACCGCAAGCAGAAGCACACCGGCCAGTGCCGGAAGTGCCAGTGTTCCCATGGGGAAAAGGCCGGTCAGGAACAAAAGAACCAAGTCCACCGCCGCAATAATCCCGCCAAAGGCCACCCGCATGCTGCCCATGCGGCTTTTTTTCTGCAAATCAGCCATGAAACCCAGGCCCCCTTATCAGCAGCAGGGAATCAGATCGCCGCCCATACACTCGCAGCAGCAGTCTGCCACCATCAGGGAGGAGCACACATCGCAGGCACTGCACCCGCTGTTCACCGTATCCGTCTGGGGATTATAGCCGCCGTACTGCCCATACCGCTGGCCCGTGATCTGGTTGAGTGCTGCCCGGTACTCGGGGTTTCCGGGATCCATCTGACAAGCCCGGGTGAAATGATTGGTTGCTTCATCCAGCCAGCCACGCTTATACAGCACCGTACCTTTGAGGAAGAACCACTCGGCATTGCGCCCCGAGGTGGGCACCCCGTTGAGGATCTGCTCGGCATCGGCAATCCGGCCGGTGGCGATCAGGCTGCGCACATCTCCAAAGCCCGTGCTGGTCTGATATCCGCCACCCCAGTATTGATGGTAATTCTCGCTGGCGGACTGCCCATCGGCATTCTGGGAAGAAGAGCCGCGCTGACGGGCCGCCTTGCGCTCGCTGGTCACCTGATCATAGGCCTCGTTGACTTCTTTCATCTTTTCACTGGCCAGATCCGCGATCGGGCTGCCAGCATAGTTATCCGGATGATATTTTTTTGCCAGAGAACGATAGGCTTCCTTGACCTCGTCATCCGTGGCATTGGGGGAAACGCCTAATACGCGATAAGGATCATTCATAGTCGAGCTTCTTTCCTTTCTGGTAAGTGTGAGTAAACAGAACCGACCGCTGGGTAAAGGCCAGCCCCAAACAGACAATATTCTGTACGATCGGAGAAAACACCTGAACCGGCAGCAGTGAGAGCGCCGCCTGAATACGGGCCGCATTCATATTCTGCAGCTCATTAATCGCCGTTTCAATCTCCTGCTGCTTTTCTTTCTCAAGCGGAGAGGAAACGGAGAACTTTTGAAGAAATACGTTAAATTCGCCCTTGTTTAGGTCCTTGGTTAAATCATCGCCGGCATCCATAAAATAGACCCACCGGCCGAGAAAATAACCAAATTCCTCCAGCACTCGCTTTTGCTGGTCATCCCGGGCGGCCCGACCGAACACATACTGCAGCAGCCGCGCCGTGGGATCGGCGCATTCATCCGGCCGCGCCTTTTCTCCCTCTTCCGCTGCGCGCTGGGCCACGGTCATCTCGTGGGCCACTTCCGCCAGCTCCGGCTCATCCAATGCCGCTTTTTTCCGGGCCCTGCGGGTGAGAAAAAGAAGAATCCGGCTGCGTATTCTGGCCCACCGGTGGGCCCCATCCAACCGGTCGTCCTGCAATTTTTCCGCGGTCAGCAGAACGGACAAAGCCGCCGCAAAACGGAACAACTCCTCCTGCCCCTGCATATGGCCGCATTTTTTCATGGGATTCACCGCACAGCGCCGGCGGCAGAAAACACATGCCTGCTCCTCTTCCCGCAGTCCAATCGCCACCAGCAGCCAGAAGGTGCAGTCATAACTCAGCGTCATCCGGGCAAGAAACCCGTATTGCTCGCCCAAATGGCGGCACAGCGCACAGTACACGGCCTTATACTCTTCAAACTCGCGTACTTTCAATTCCGATTGATAGGGTCGTATATAGCCAAACATCCGGAAATTCCTTTCTGACCGCAACCGTGCTGGATTTCATGCTCTATTTTAGCGTACTTCCCCACAGGTTGAGTGAATAGATTGTGAATTTTCCGCGCAAAAGATACCGAAACAGAATAAATCCTACCGGTTCTCTCCATGGCTTTTTCAGGTCCCCTTGGCGGGAACCAAAAACCGGACGGCACCGGGCAGAACGGAAAAACACACTTGGGTCCCCATCTCGCATTCCCCGTCACGATTGACCGGATTGGGTTTGTCCCCCCGGATGCCCACCGTTTTGCCGCGCAAAAACACTGTCAAATCCTTCATTTTCTCGCTGTCCAGATGCTGCCCGTTTTTGTAGACAGAAATCAGCCCCGGTATACGCCACAGCTTTGGCTTGCGGATCAGGATAAAATCCAACAGCCCGTCATCCGGCAGGGCCCGGGGCGCCCCACAGTACCCGCCGCCGTAGTACCGGCCGCTGCCGGCCAGTGCAAACAGAAAGCACCCGGTGATCACCTCGCCCCCGTCCACCTGAACGCTCAGATTCAGTCCCAGCTTTCCGCACAGGCACTGGAGCAGCGACAGATTGTACGCCATGCTGCCGCGGACAAACGGGATCTTTTTCAGCCGGGTCATATTCATGGCCACCTTGGCATCCAGTCCCATGGAGCAGAGATTCAGCGCCGTGGGTCTGGGGCCGCTTTCATCCCGGCAGGCGATCATGTCCACCACCTTTTCCCGGGCACTCAGCTGCCCCTCAAAGGAGAGAAACTGTTCCTTTTTCCCAAAGGTGCGCACATAATCGTCTCCGCTGCCGCAGGGCAGAATTCCCACGGCCGCTTCGCTTCCCATCACGCCGCGGGCGGCCTCTCCCAGGGTTCCGTCGCCCCCCACCGCCAAAATCCGGACCTCTTTTCCTTCGGAGGCATACCGGTGGGCGATTTCCTCCGCATCTCCGGGCGCTTTTGTTGTTTCAATCCGGCAGGGAACGCCCTTTTTGCGGCAAAATTCCGCAAATTTCGCCGCAAGCCCGCCCGCAGGACTCCCCTTTCCCGCAACGGGATTCACAATACAGACATACTGCATACCACTACTCTCCCCCGGGGTTGCCCCCTCTTTCTCCCAAAGGACAGTGCATAACAACCCGAAATCCTCCACCGCTTTTCAGGCGATGGTTTTAATCACCGTTTGTTCTCTGTCCGGTAAAACAGATAGTCCTGGCATTTAATCATACCATTATACAATTTGCGCCGTTTATCCGCCCGGCGGCCAAACAGAGTTTCAAACTGCTCGTCCGGCGAAATCACCGCGTAGCTCCACCCCCGGCGGGGCAGAAAAACCTGTCCCATAATTTTGTACAGGCGTTGTGCCTCCTGCCGGTCCAACAGCCGCTCGCCATAGGGCGGATTAGTGATCACACAGCCGTACTCCGTCTCCTGCTTAAAATCACGGATATCCCGCACCGCCGTATGAATCCGCGAGGAGATCCCCGCTTTTTCCGCATTCTGCCGGGTCAGCTCCACCGCCGCCGGATCCACATCAAAGCCGTACGCCTGAAAGGACGCATCCCGCCGCATCATAGACGCCGCCCGCTCGCGCTCCTGCTTCCACACTTCCTCGTGGGTCTGACGCCAGTGCTCGGCGGCAAAACGCCGGCGAAGACCCGGCGCCACCTGCAGGGCCATCATAGCTCCCTCGATCAGAATGGTCCCCGACCCGCAGAAGGGGTCGATCAGCGTTCCGTCGCTGCGCACCCGGGACAGGGCCGCCAGCGAAGCCGCCAGCGTCTCTTTAATGGGCGCTGTCACACTGGTCTGGCGATAGCCGCGCTTGTGCAGTGGCACTCCGCTGGTATCCAGCATCAGGGTGCACACATCTTTCATCAGCAAAAAGCGAATGGGATGCACGTACCCGCTCTCCTCAAACCAGGAGACCCGGTAGGTCTGCTTCAGCCGCTCTACCGCCGCTTTTTTGATAATCTTCTGGCAGTCCGGCACCGAATGCAGTTGGCTGTTCAGGCTGCTGCCCGTCACCGGAAACGCATCGCTCTTCCCGATCCACTCCTCCAGGGGCAGATTTTTAACCCCCTGGAACAGTTCCTCAAAGGTACGGGCCGGAAAAGAACCCAGATGTAGCAGAATCCGCTCGGCGCAGCGGCTCCACAAATTGGCCCGTGCCATTGCCGATTCATCTCCGGTAAAAAACACCCGGCCGTTTTCGCTTCGCACATTCTGAAGGTCCTGTGCGCGCAGCTCGTCCGCTACCAGACCCTCCACCCCCATCAGGCAGGGGGCCACATAAGAATACTCGCTCATTTCTCTCTCCTTGCCGTGCCCATCCGCCGAAAAAGGCGCACGAAATTCGCTTTTTGCTGCCATTCAGAAAAAGGCGGCGAAGCCTTTCCCTTCTGGGGGCAGCTCCCACCGCCTGTTTTTCTCTTTTCCCCAAAAACGGCATACCGCTGTCAGCGGTTGTTCCCGTTTCCGCCGCCGCGGCGCGAGAAACCACCGCGCTTATTCTCGGTTACGCGCTTCAGATCCGACATCTTCTCATCGCTGGTCTGCTTAAACCGGCTCATCATATCTTCAAAGCTACCCTCGTTCCGGCGCGCCTGCCATTCAAAATTGCCGGGGCGCCCGGGGCTGACCGCTGCCGGCCGCGGAGGACGGGGGGTACGGGGTCTGTCATTGTTTCCGGTTCGGGGGCGGTCGCTCCGTCCTGCAGGGCGGCCCCCCTCACGGGGCGGAGGCGCCGGCAGGGCCTTCTTCATGGAAAGACTGATTTTTCCGTCTTCCCCAATGCTGAGGATTTTTACTTTCACCATCTGGCCCTCCGTGACAAAATCACGGATTTCCTTGACAAACGTGGGGGCTATTTCCGAGATATGTACCATACCGGTTTTACCGCCCTCCAGCTCCACGAACGCGCCAAACTTCGTGATGCCCGTTACTTTTCCTTCGAGAATCGCTCCAACCTCAAGCTGCATAAAATTCTTTTTTTCCTCCTTGCCGGATCCCGCGTTATTCCCCGGTAACGATGATGAACACCCGCTCGTTCTCGTCGGCCATGCCGAGCTCCTGCCGCGCAATTTTCTCCGCGTACTCGTCGCTCATCCCGCCGGAAGAGGACTGTGTGCTGCTGATCTCATCATTCCGGATCTCCTGGATCTGGATTTCCTGCTGCAATTGTGCCAGCTGCTCGCGCTTTTGGCTGATCTGCATCTGCTGATCAATCAACGCCGCCAGGATATACACACCCAGACAAACCACGGAAATCCGCAGCAAAAAACTGCGCTTATAGCGCTTTTTCTTTCTCACTACTTCCCGCATGGTTTGTCTCCTTTCTCCTGGTATCGGGCGGCGCCAAATCGCCGCAAACAGCGCCGGGGCCACTGGCTCATTTCAAAACCTTTTCATCCTTTTACGCCTTACCGCGTGGCAGGTCATAACTTGTTACTCATTATACACTATTTTTATTCTTCCTTTCAAGGGATTTTTTCTCTTTTCTCCTCTTTTTCATAAATTTCCTGTTTTTCGGTATTTTCCGGCGTTTTCTCCCCCTGCGGCGGCATTTTTTCTCCGGTTTCCGGGCCTCTCTTCCGACTTTTCTCATCCGCCGGATCGGGCGCGTGATCCACCGCAGAATCGCGAGCAGCGCTTTCTCCACCCGGCTTATTGCCCGGTCCCCTTTTTGGGCCAGCCACTGCATCAGCTGACCCAGCAGTGCCATCAGCCAGACCACCAAATCAGTCACCGGACGGCGCACCGCCAGGAAGACCGCCAGCGCGGGGAAAACCTGCCAGGCGCGGATTCTCCCCTCCCCGCTCCACAAGGCCAGGGAAAAAAACAACAGAATGGCCGAAAAAGCAAACACCCCATCCAACAGTATGCGCCCCGTCCGCCCGGGAAAGCACAAGACCTGCAGTCCCTGCAGAAACCCGTACCACAGTGTCAGGATCAGCCCCTCACCCAGATAGACCGGCAACTGGTGCCAAAAATCCGGCTGGGCGGTCATTTCAGCACCCGGGACCAGAAGCCGCCCTTTTTCTCGCTGCCCAGGTACTGCACCGAGTCAATCTGTCCGGTCACAACCATCTCACCGGTGGTACTATCCAGCTTCTGCATGGTCAGCCCCATTCCCCGCACCGCCAGCCGTCCGGCGCCGGTGCGGGCGGTTACCAGCCTGCCGTCGCAGGTACCCACGTCCAGGATCCCCCCGGCCCGCAGCTCTTTCCGGTCTTCGATATGGACAAAGCCGGGTATATTCTTTTTCGTGTCCATCCCTGCCACCACCTTTCTCTCCCCATCTTTATGGTGCTTTTGGGGGAAATAGACCAAAAAGGGAATTCGCCGGCCATTTCAAATGGCCGGCGAATTCCCTTCTTATTTTTTACATTTTTTATTCCATCGATTGAGGGCGCTGCGGGGACACGGAACGGGCCGGTGCGACGGCCTTCTCCGGGGCCATTCTGTCCACATTGCCATCCACCACCAGTTCTTTCAGCGAAGTAGCCAGACCGGCGATGCCCTGAATCTGCGACGGGATGATGATCTTCGTCGCACGGCCGTCGGCCGCCTTTTCAAAGGATTCCAGACTCTTGAGCGCAACCACCGCTTCGCTGGGGTTCGCCTCGTTGAGCATCTTGATACCGTCAGCCAGAGCGCGCTGCACGGTGATAATGGCCTCGGCCTCGCCCTGTGCCTCGCGGATCTTGGTCTCGCGAATGGCGTCGGCCTTCAGAATAGCGGATTCCTTCTGGCCCTCTGCAATCAGAATAGCGCTGCGCTTCTCACCCTCTGCATCCAGAATCCGGGCACGGCGCTCACGCTCGGCCTTCATCTGCTTTTCCATGGCGTCCTGAATCTCGCGGGGCGGAATGATGTTCTTCAGCTCGACGCGGTTGACTTTGATGCCCCAGGGATCGGTGGCTTCATCCAGAATCACACGGATTTTGCTGTTGATAACATCACGGCTGGTCAGTGTGTGGTCCAGCTCCATATCACCGATGATATTCCGCAGCGTGGTCGCCGACAGGTTCTCGATGGCGGAAATGGGGCGCTCGACGCCGTAGGTGTACATCTTGGGATCGGTAATCTCAAAATACACCACGGTATCAATCTGCATGGTCACGTTATCTTTCGTGATCACCGGCTGGGGCGGGAAATCGATAACCTGCTCTTTCAGGGATACCTTTTTCTGAATTTTGTCGATAAAAGGAATTTTGAAGTGCAGGCCGGTGCCCCAGGTGCTCTGATAGGCGCCCAGCCGCTCGATAACATACGCGTAGGCCTGCGGAACCACTTTGATGTTGGAAATAATGATGATGGCCACCAGAATAATCAGTACGGCCACAATCACGATTGCCGGACTGATCGCCGGCATGGTCAGCAGTGCGAAAAAATTTTTCATGAATACTCTCCTCCATTTTCTTCAGTAAACTGTATTTTCGGTTTATTGCCGTTCATTTACAGACGAACAATCAACTTGGCACCCTCGATACGAACCACGGTAACAACAGCGTTTTCGGGGATTTTCCTATCCGCCTGCTCACTGCGGGCAGTCCATATACTCCCCTGCACCTTTACCTGGCCAACTCCCTGGGTATTGTCGATAGTCTGCAGAACGATGCCCTGCATTCCCACATACCGGTCCGAATTGGTCTGCACCGTTCGGGTATCCAGTCTTTTCTTCACCAGTGGCCGGGTCAGCAGCACGGAAAGAAGCGTGATACCCACAAACAGCAGCAGCTGTACCCACAGCGGCCAAACCAGCATGCTGGCAACCAGCGACGCCAGTGCCCCCACCGCAAACCAGATTGATACCAGCTGCGGAGAAACCGCTTCAATCGTCACTGCCAAAACAATGACAGCCAGCCAAATCCAGGCCATGTAGTCCATATTCTCCATCCTTTCCCGCAAATGAGGGGCGGATACACTGACGCTATCCTTTCCGAAATCCCCGGGATTTTTCCGGAAAGGCCCGCTCCCTTTCTCCTTTTGCATGGTTTTATCATACCATACGGGGATAAAAAACACAAAGGAGAATTTGGGCGTTTTGGGGCGTTTTCCACCCGATTTCAGCGGATTTTTGCCCTCCGGCTCTTCCACCCGAAGGCGGAATCACCCGGTTTCATCCGGGCGAAACCGGGCGCTGCGGAACAAAAAAGGGCCGCTCTCCCTTTTGGGGAAAGCAGCTCCTTCTCAATTGTGATTCGGTTTACTATGGGATCAATACATGCCCATGCCGCCGTCAGCCGGGGCAGCGGGAGCAGCCGAAACCGGCTCCTTCTTATCGGCTACCAGGCTCTCGGTGGTCAGCACCATAGCCGCCACGGAGGAAGCGTTCTGCAGAGCGGAACGGGTCACCTTCGTGGGATCCACTACGCCGAAGTCCGCGATCATATCGCCGTATTCCTCGGTAGCCGCATTGAAGCCATAGCCCAGCTTGCCGGCCGCCTTAATGTTGGCAACGATCACAGATCCCTCCAGGCCAGCATTGGCAGCAATCTGGCGTACGGGCTCCTCGAGGGCCTTCAGCACGATCTGAACACCGGTCTTCTCATCGCCGGAGACCTCATCCAGCAGCTTTGCCACATCGTCCATGGTGTTGATCAAGGCCACGCCGCCGCCGGCGACAATGCCCTCTTCCACAGCAGCCTTGGTCGCAGCCAGAGCATCCTCTACGCGCAGCTTCTTTTCCTTCATCTCGGTCTCGGTCGCAGCACCCACCTTGATCACGGCTACACCGCCGGCCAGCTTGGCCAGGCGCTCCTGCAGCTTCTCGCGGTCAAAATCAGAGGTGGTCGTCTCGATCTGCGAACGGATCTGATTGACGCGGGACTTGATTTCAGCCGGATCGCCCATACCGCCGACGATGATGGTGTTTTCTTTGTCCACCTTGACCTGACGGGCATGGCCCAGCTGGTACAGATCGGCATCCTTCAGCTCCAGGCCCAGATCGCTGGTGATCACCTGGCCGCCGGTCAGAACGGCGATATCCTGCAGCATTTCCTTTCTGCGGTCACCAAAACCGGGCGCCTTCACGGCCACACAGTTGAACGTACCGCGCAGCTTATTGAGGATCAGGGTGGTCAGGGCCTCGCCCTCCACGTCCTCGGCGATAATGACGAGCTTCTTGCCGCTCTGCACGATCTTCTCCAGCAGGGGCAGGATCTCCTGAATATTGCTGATCTTCTTGTCGGTGATCAGGATATAGGCATCGTCCATCACAGCTTCCATCTTATCGGTATCGGTCGCCATATAGGGGGAGATGAACCCACGGTCAAACATCATGCCCTCGACCACTTCACTGTAGGTCTCGGCAGTCTTGCTCTCTTCCACGGTGATTACGCCGTCAGCCGTAACCTTCTCCATGGCCTCGGCAATCAGCTTGCCGATGAATTCGCTGGCCGAGGAAATGGTGGCAACGCGGGCGATATCATCGCTGCCGGCTACCTTCTTGGAATGGGCACGCAGGGATTCCACCGCTGCATCCACAGCCTTCTGAATACCGCCCTTGACAACCATGGGGTTGGCGCCGCTGGTCACGTTCTTCATGCCCTCCTTGATCAGGGCCTGTGCCAGCAGAGTGGCGGTGGTGGTGCCGTCGCCGGCCACATCGTTGGTCTTGGTGGCCACTTCTTTGACCAGCTGTGCGCCCATGTTCTCGAACGGATCATCCAGTTCAATTTCTTTGGCGATGGTCACGCCGTCGTTGGTGATCAGCGGAGCGCCGAATTTCTTATCCAGCACCACATTGCGGCCCTTGGGCCCGAGGGTGATTTTTACCGTATCGGCCAGCTGGTCAATACCGCTTTTCAGTGCTTTTCTGGCGTCTTCGCCGTAAATAATCTGCTTTGCCATGGTACATTACCTCCGTATCAAAAAAAGAATTCCGCTTATTCCACAATGGCCAGGATGTCACTCTGACGAACGATCGTGTATTCCTCGCCGTCCACCTTTACCTCGGTACCGGAGTATTTGCTGGTGATGACCTTATCGCCGGCTTTCACAATCATATCGACCTGCTTGCCATCCACCATACCGCCGGGACCCACAGCCAGAACAACGGCAATCTGGGGCTTCTCCTGTGCGGCGCTGGCCAGCACAATACCGCTCTTAGTGGTTTCTTCCGCTTCCTGCATCTTGATGAGTACACGGTCGGAAAGGGGTTTGATCGTCATAAAAATTCCTCCTTAGAGAATGTTTTGAAATACAAAGTTTGATTTAGCACTCTTTATCCCCGAGTGCTAAATCTATTTTACCCATTTCCAGGAAAAAATCAAGGCCTTTTGCGTAAGTTTTTCCGCTTTTCATAAATTATTTACAATTTACCGGGTTTTCACCGCCCGGCCCCTGTTTTCTGCCCAATAATCTCCCGTTTTATCCATTGTCAGACCATACAGGGCGAATCAGGCCGCCTTCCCTACTTCCGATATTTGGCTTTTATCCAAAAAATTAGAGGATGACATTTTTTAAATGTCATCCTCCTGCCCATTTTATTGTATGATTAAAAAAAGCAGAACCATTCCTAAAGAAAAGTCTCACAAACGACTATTCTCTCATTTATCCGGAGGCTGCTCTCATGAAACCTCATAAACAAAAAGTGAGCATTACTTTAGACGAAGAAGTCATTCGCGCAATCCAAATTCTTGCACAGGAGGAGGACCGATCCTTTTCCCAATGCATAAACTTTATACTGCGAAAATATATAGGGACAAGCCGTTCCTATTCCTTTTCAAACAGCACCGCATCCTCACTCAAAAAACAAGAAAATTGATATTCCGTATCTTCCGCATCATTATTCCGCCTGCGTGGTATCTTCTTCCTCAATGGCGGCTTTGCGTGCAAAGATCGCATGGATCACGGTGGGGTCAAATTTCGGCTTGCGATCGTAGGTATACAGGCCGTTTTGCTCCTGCTCCACGTCGGTCAGCTGGGTATAGCACAGTCCCAGCATGCACCGGTTATCCAGCAGGGCATCCGTCAGGCCCTTCAGCCGCTCCAGAAATTCCTGCTCGGTAGCGGGCCCGGTGCCGTAGCCCCAGCCCCCCTGGTCCTTCGTCCAGCGGATTCCGCCGTATTCGCTCACAAACATGGGCTGCCCCTTGCGGTATTTCTGCCGCTCGGCAAAGCGGTCGTAAAAGGTTCCGTCAATGGGCAGAGAACGATACGAGGCCGCAAACTTCCCGGGATCCTGCTCGTAATCATGGACATCGAAAATATCGGTCGCCACATGGAAATTCCCGCTGGTATCAATGCACGGCCGGGTGCTGTCCAGCGCTTTGGTCACCTTGTAAACGGTCTCCAGCACCTCGTCGTCCTGTTTTCTCCCCTTTTCATCCCAGGTCTCGTTAAACGGGCACCAGCCGACAATGGCCGGATGGTTGAAATCCCGCTCGATCTCCTCGATCCACTCCGGCAGAATCCCGTAAATGCTGTCCGAATACGAGGCATCCAGCCCCCAGTTGGGGAATTCGCCCCATACCAGGTACCCCATGCGGTCGCAGTGATAGAGAAACCGCTCCTCAAAAATCTTCTCGTGCAGCCGGGCGCCGTTAAAGCCCATAGCCATCGATCGCTCAATATCCGCCTGCAGCTCGCGGTCAGAGGGGGCCGTATAAATGCCGTCCGGATAAAATCCTTGATCCAGAATCAGCCGCTGGAAAACAGATTTCCCGTTCAGCAGGAACCGGTACCCTTCCAGACGGACGCTGCGCAGGCCGAAATAGCTCTTCACCCGGTCCTCGCCGTAGGTCAGTATCAGATCATAGAGCCGGCCCTGGCCCACTTCCCAGAGGTGCGTCTCTTTCAGCTTCACCGTGAGAACCGCTTGTCCGCCACTGGAACACATCTGTGCGCTACCCATCGGCTCTCCCTCATAATATGCCTCGGCCCGCAGGGTTCCGCTGCCCGCGAGGGTGGCCGCAATGGTTACGCTGCCGTTCTCCTCATCCACTGTATACCGCACCTTTTCCACATGGGTTTGGGGTACAAATTCCAGCCATACGGTCTGCCAGATGCCCGTGGTGCGCGTGTAGAAACAGCCAAAGGAGCCGTACCGGGCGCTCTGCTTACCCGACGGAATCCTCCGGTCCCGCGTGTCGTCCACCGCATGAACGGTGATCACATTCCGGCCCACGGTGAGGAAGCGGGAAACCTCGAAGGAAAATGAGACATATCCTCCTTTGTGATATCCGCACTCCTGTCCATTTATGTAAACGGTGGTCTCATAGTCCACCGCCCCGAAATGCAGCACCACACTCTGCTCCAGCTGTTCGGCAGAAATCTCCACGTCCCTCCGATACCAGACCGAAGGCATAAAATCCGTGTACCCAATGCCGGACAGCCGGCTCTCCATGCAGAAGGGAACCCGGATCTCCCGGGAAAACGGCACATCGGGCTGAAACAGCCCTCTCTCCTCCCCACTGTTCCCGGGGTCCATTTCAAACTGCCAGGTACCGTTCAGGTTCAGCCAATTCTCTCTTTCAAACTGCGGCTTCGGGTGTTCCATTCGATCCATCATTCTGTCAGCCTCCTTTTTCTTTCATTCTATCCGTTTTTGCCCGGAATGCAATGCAATATCGCCCTGAGAAAATTGACATTTTCTACTGCGGCGGTATAATGCAGAGGAGGAGGGATTCCCATGATCGAAATTGCTTCCGTCCGGCACGCCTATCCGGAAAAGGCCGGATTTTTTATCGACCGCAAAGCCGGTCTTCTCCAGTATACCTTTCTCCACTTTTTCGGGAGCGTGGAAATGGAATACAGGGGGCGCATCATCCAGACGGCGCCGCACGCCGTGATCATCTACAATACCCACACCCCCCAGTATTTCAAAAGCCATACCCTGCTGACCCACGACTGGTTTCATTTTACGGGCGACCTGGCCCCGCTTCTGTTTGAAAATGGGCTGGAGCCCGACCGGATTTACTACCCCGTCCCCAGCGATTTTATCACCCGGCATGTGATGGAAATCGAGAGCGAATTTTACAGCATGCGAAAAAACCAGAAGCGGATGGCCCAGTTAAAGGCTGAGGAGCTGTTTGTGCTGCTGGGTCGGGCGGCCAGCCATGAAATGGAACCGGTCATTGACCAGAGGACCATCGAAAAATTCCGCTATCTGCGGGGGAAAATGTTCATCTCTCTGGGCGAGAACTGGAACATCCCCCGCATGGCCGAAGAGGTGAATTTCAGTCCATCCCGGTTCCACGCCATTTATAAGGAGATTTTCGGGACTGCGCCCATGACCGATTTAATCAAAGCGCGGATCAATTCCGCCGAGAATATGCTGCTGTTTGAAAACCGCAGTATCTCGGAAATTTCCCTTTCTCTGGGATATCAGAATACCACGCACTTTATCCGGCAGTTCAAAGCCGTCACCGGTTTTTCGCCGGCCCAGTACCGCAAAACCCATCGAAGCGGATAAACCATCTCTTCTTCTCTTTGAGTCCGGCGCCCCGCACTTTTTTCTGCCGCCGCTGGATCCTATAAAAAACAGAGCAGGCCCCCGGCAAAGCCGGAGGGCCTGACAATTTTTTGGGGGTAGGGGAAATAACGCTTTTCACCCCAGTGCCCCGAAAAGGAGCCGCCTTTCTTTCCCTATGTGTTTTATCCCTTCACCGCAGCGAATCCCTTTTCCAGATCGGCGATGATATCGTCGATGTGCTCGGTGCCGATGGAGAGGCGGATCGTGTTGGGACGAATGCCCTGATCCAGCAGCTCCTCGGGAGAGAGCTGGGAGTGCGTGGTGGTGGCAGGATGGATGACCAGGCTCTTCACGTCGGCCACGTTGGCCAGCAGCGAGAAGATCTCCAGGTTATCAATGAACTTGTGGGCCTCTTCCTG
>JALENG010000121.1 GCA_022767925.1 Clostridia bacterium | reverse complement strand
CAGCTCGCTCAGGCGCTCCTCCTGCACGGCCAGCAGGATGTCCACCAGATCCGTCTTCAGCCGGGGCAGCACCACCTGGGTCTCCGGATCGCCGAAGCGGGAGTTGTACTCGATCACCTTCGGCCCCGCGGGCGTCAGCATCAAACCAAAGTACAGGCAGCCCTTAAAGGGGCGGCCCTCTGCGCGCATGGCCTGGATCGTCGGCAGGAAGATCTCGCGCATGCAGCGCCCGGCCATCGCCTCGTCATAGTACGGGTTGGGGCTGATGGTGCCCATGCCGCCGGTATTCAGGCCCTTGTCCCCATCCAGCGCCCGCTTGTGGTCCTTCGACGAGACCATGGGCTTTACGCACTTGCCGTCGGTAAAGGCCAGCACCGATACCTCCGGTCCGGTCAGGAATTCCTCGACCACCACGCGGCTGCCCGAGGCCCCGAACACCTTGTCCTCCATGATCTCCTTGACGGCGCCCTCGGCGGCGGCGTAATCCTCGCAGATCAGCACGCCCTTGCCCAGCGCCAGGCCGTCGGCCTTGATGACCACGGGATAGGTATTCTGTTCCCTTACATACGCCAGCACCTTTTCCGGGTCATCGAACACCTCGTACCCGGCGGTGGGAATGTGGTATTTTTTCATCAGATTTTTCGAGAAAACCTTGCTCGCCTCGATGATGGCGGCATTGGCCCGGGGGCCGAAAGCGGGAATCCCCGCCTCCTCCAGGGCGTCCACCATGCCGGCGGCCAGCGGGTCATCCGGCGCGACAAAGACCAGATCCACCGCCTTCTCTTTGGCGAAGGCCACGACCTTTTCCTTGTCCATCACGCCGATGGGCACGCACACGGCGTCTTTGGCGATGCCGCCATTGCCGGGGGCACAGTACAAGGCCGAAACCCTGGGGCTCTCCTTCAGCTTGCGCACAATGGCGTGCTCGCGGCCGCCGCTTCCCAATACCAGAATATTCACAGCGACCCCTCCTATCAGTGGTGGAACAGGCGCAGGCCGCAGAAGGCCATGGCAATGCCGTACTTGTTGCAGGTGGCGATCACCTGATCGTCCCGGATGGATCCGCCGGGCTCCACAATGGCGGTCACGCCGCTGCGGCGGGCGCGCTCGATATTATCCCCGAACGGGAAGAACGCGTCGCTCCCCAGGCACACGCCCGTCACATGGGACAGCCACTCGGCCTTTTCCTCGCGGGTCAGCGGCTCGGGCTGGCGGGTGAAGGTCAGCTGCCAGTTGTCATCCCCGATCACATCCTCGGGCGTATCGCCGATATACACGTCGATGGCGTTGTCGCGGTTGGCGCCCTTCACATCGTCGCGGAAGGGCAGATCCAGTACCTTCGGCATATGGCGCAGCTGCCAGTTATCGGCCTTCTGCCCGGCCAGACGGGTGCAGTGGATACGGCTCTGCTGGCCGGCGCCGACGCCGATGGTCTGGCCGCCGGATACGTAGCACACCGAATTGGACTGGGTGTATTTCAGCGTAATCAGGCTGATCACCAGGTCGCGCTTCTGCTCCTCGGTGAGGGTCTTGTTCTCCGTCACCATGTTGGAGAGCATGGTCTGGGCGTTGATCGTGAGCTCGTTGCGGCCCTGCTCGAAGGTAATGCCGTACACCTGCTTGCGCTCGATGGGATCGGGGCGGTAGTCGGGGTCGATCTGCACAATGTTGTAGTTGCCCTTCTTCTTCCCCTTCAGGATGGCCAGCGCCTCCTCGGAATAGCCGGGGGCGATAATGCCGTCGCTCACTTCCTTCTGGATCACGCGGGCGGTGGAGGCGTCGCACTCATCCGACAGGGCAATCCAGTCGCCGAAGCTGCTCATGCGGTCGGCCCCGCGGGCGCGGGCATAGGCGCACGCCAGGGCGCTCAGCTCCATATCCGGCGCGATGTGGTACATCCGGCGCTCCACCTCATTAAGGGGCAGACCCACGGCGGCACCGGCGGGGGATACATGCTTAAAGGAAGCGGCCGAGGGCATCCCGGTGGCCGCTTTCAGCTCGCGCACCAGCTGAATGCTGTTGAGCGCATCGAGAAAGTTGATATAACCGGGGCGGCCGTTCAGCACCGTCACGGGCAGATCACTCCCGTCGGCCATATAGATCCGGCTGGGCTTCTGGTTGGGGTTGCATCCGTATTTCAGCATCCATTCATTGGGCATGGGAAAACCTCCTGTTGTATTCTCTCAGATTTTTGCCCGGTCCGGGCGGAAAAGGGTCCTGGTCCTTATTGGTTCTTATTTACAATCCGGCTCTCCCATTCCCCGGTCTCCAGATTGATAAAGCGGGTGAACAGCGAGACCTTGTTGTCCTCATTCAGGCTCTCCCACACCAGGCGGGTGAACGCATCCAGATCGCCCTCGATCTTCACCGGAGTGGGCTCCCCGTCAAAGGAGGGGATGGGGTTTCCGTCGCAGCGGTAGGTATGCAGAAAATGGCCCTTGCCGGCCTTGGGCGTATACGCAAAGAAGAAGCGCTCGGGCGCATCGGGATCCCCGTCGCCGCTCTTCAGGATCGACAGCTTATAGGTAAAGGCGCCGTCCGTGCGCTCAACCACGCCGGAAATACGGGGGGTGTAGTTGGGGGCGTCCGGTTCGAAGGTGCGGGTGCACAGGGCCTCCTCAAAGGTCTTGCCCTCTTTCATAAAGTCGTACACCGTGTCGGTCTGGTCGCCGTTGGTCACCACGGTGGCGTTCCCCAGCACGCGCACCGGCGCATAGATGACCAGCGAGGGATCGCTGAGCTTGCCGGGATCAAACGCCCGGGTGCGCAGACCCTCGCCGTCCTCCACAAACACGCGGTTGCGGCTGTTCACGCTGCGGCCCATGATGAAATAGGCAATTGCCGCAAAGCGGCCGTCCTCGCTCTGGCCGATCACAATGCCGCGGCCGGGGTAGCTGTTTTCGGCCAGTTCTTTTTTCAGATCAAAAAGTTCCATTCTGTTTCTCCTTTCCGTCTCTCCCGTTTTCCTCCAGAATATGGACGATTCCGTCCTCGACCCGCAGCCGCCCGGCGCAGAACAGCGCCGCCGCTCGGGGCAGGATTTTCCACTCCGCCTGTTCCATAATCCGCCGCTGCAGCGTCTCGGGGGTGTCCCCCTCCTCTACGGCCACGGCCTTTTGCAGAATGATCGGGCCGCCGTCGCACTCCTCGGTGACAAAATGCACCGTGGCGCCGCTGACCTTCACACCCTTTTTCAGCGCCGCCTCGTGGACGTGCAGGCCGTAATACCCCTTCCCGCAGAAAGAGGGGATCAGCGCCGGGTGGACGTTCATCATTTTATTGGCAAAGGCCCGGCACACGCTCTCGTCCAGAATGGTCATAAACCCCGCGTAAATCACCAGATCCGCCTTTTCCTCCTGCAGGGC
Organism: Clostridia bacterium; assembly: GCA_022767925.1. GTDB lineage: Bacteria > Bacillota > Clostridia > Oscillospirales > Acutalibacteraceae > Heritagella. The sequence continues at coordinate 13,458 of JALENG010000121.1, read as the reverse complement.
CTGCACCATCGCCCGGCTGTACGCATGGACGTCCGGATACTCCCGGCGGGCCAGCACCCGGGTGGGCACGCCGGCATTTTCCGCGCGGGTCAGCGCGTAGGCGTCCGGGCGCGAAGCGATCACACAGGTGATTTTTCCCCCGGGGATCTGCCCGGCCCGCTCGGCATCCAGCAGCGCCTGCAGATTGGTGCCGCCGCCGGAAACCAGCACCACAATGTTCAGCATACAATAACTCCCTTGTCGCCGTCCACAATCTCACCGACGACCACGGCGTCCTGGCCCTCGGCCTTCAGGGCCGCCAGGGCCTTGTCCGCGTCCTCTTTGGCGACGGCCATGCACATGCCCATGCCCATGTTGAAGGTGTTGTACATATCCCGCTCGGGGATATTGCCCTCTTTGGCGATCAGGTCAAAAATGGGCAGGTGCGGCACCGCCGCCTTCTCGATCTTCGCGCTGCAGTCGTCCTTCAGCATACGCGGAATATTCTCATAGAAGCCGCCGCCGGTAATGTGGGAGACGGCCTTGACGTCGGCCTCCCGCATGGCGCGCAGCACCGGCTTTACATAGATCTTCGTGGGGGTCAGCAGGCACTCGCCCAGGGTCATGCCCAGCTCGTCACGGTACACCGACAGGTTCCGGCTGTTCACGTCGAACACCTTGCGCACCAGGGAGAAGCCGTTGCTGTGCACACCGGTGGAGGCAAGTCCGATCAGCACGTCGCCCTTCTGCAGGCGGCTGCCGTCCACGATTCGGTCGCGGTCCACCATGCCCACCGAGAAACCGGCCAGGTCATACTCGTTCACCGGATAGAAGCCGGGCATCTCGGCAGTCTCGCCGCCGATCAGCGCGCAGCCGGACTGCACGCAGCCCTCCGCCACACCGGAGACGATTTCGGCCACCTTCTCGGGCACGTTCTTCCCCAGCGCCAGATAGTCCAGGAAGAACAGCGGCTGCGCCCCGCAGCACACCACATCGTTGACGCACATGGCTACACAGTCGATGCCCACGGTATCGTGCTTGTCCATCAGGAACGCAATGCGCAGCTTGGTGCCCACGCCGTCGGTACCGGATACCAGAATGGGGGTTTTCATCCCGCCCAGGTCCGGCTGGAACAGGCCGCCGAAACCGCCGATGCCCGAGACCACCCCGGGAATCTGCGTGCGGGCCACATGCTGTTTCATCAGTTCCACGGCTTTGTAGCCGGCCGTTACGTCCACACCGGCTGCCTTGTAACTCTCGCTGAAGCTCTTCATGGAAAAGTTCCTCCTCTTTATCCTGTCTCTCTCAACCGTTTTACAGTTCTTTCAGCTTTTCCTGCAGGGCGGCGTCTTTTTTCTCCACGCCCTCCCGCATGCTGTCCTTCATGGCCCGCAGCTGTTCTTTCAGCCCGTCATCGGACAGGGCCAGCATTTCGGCCGCCAGCACGGCTGCGTTCTCGGCCCCGTTGACCGCCACCGTGGCCACCGGGATTCCCGTGGGCATCTGCACCGTGGCCAGCAGCGCGTCCAGCCCGTCGAACGACGAGCGGATCGGCACGCCGATCACCGGCAGCGTGGTATAGGCTGCCAGCACACCGCCCAGATGGGCCGCCATCCCGGCGCAGGCGATGATCACCCCAAAGCCGTTCTCCTCGGCATGGGCGGCAAAGTCCGCGGCGGCCTGGGGGGTGCGGTGGGCCGACATCACATGGGCCTCATAGGGGATCGACAAACTCTTCAGGCGGGTAAGCGCCTTGCTCACAACCGGCAGGTCGCTGTCGCTGCCCATAATGACCGCTACTTTTTTCCTCATGAATCACAACTTCCTTTCTTTCGCTGGCATCTGGCTGCCGGCTCTCACGGGGGGATCCGCCGCTTCGCGGGGCCAATAAAAAAAGCCGCGCCGGAATATGGCACAGCCCACAGCTTCAGGACACCGCTTCCCATTTTCCGCAGGGCAGACGCAAACCGGCCGTCTCCATCAGGAAAAGCTGCTGCATACTGTGCCCCACCCCTTTGTGTCCCTTTTTGATAGCTTTATTCTACTCAATCCGGGGGAAAAAAGCAAGCAAACTGGCGTTCCCTGTAAATTTTCGTCACATAGGAAGACAGTTTGCGCGGGAGTTTCCGCTTTTTGTTCACAAAGACAACATATCGTCCCCATCCGGCCCACCGGCCGTCCGGTCCCCGTTTCCGCGCCGCTTTTCTCTCCGGCCGTTTCCCGCAAAACCCGCGCCCGGCCCCTTTCCGGCGCCGCGCGGGGGCTTTGCCGGCCAACAAAAACCGGCGGAATTTCTTCCGCCGGTTCTGCTTTTCTCTCTTTTATTCGAGGATCCGGTACAGCTCGCCGGCCTCTTCCTTGCGCACGGTCTCGCTGACCTGCAGCACCTCGGCCCGCAGTTCGCGGGCGCCCAGCTGCACCGTCAGAGTGTCCCCGACCTTCACATCATACGAAGCCCGGGCCGGCTTGCCGTTGACCAGCACGCGGCCGGCATCGCACGCCTCGTTGGCAACGGTGCGGCGCTTGATCAAACGGGACACCTTCAGATATTTATCCAGCCGCATTTTTCTTCCTCCCTTTTCCTTGAAACGTCTCTCCGCGAAAATCGTTTTCGCAGAGAAGCCTTTTGCAGGATTCCTTCCGCAAAAGAGTTCTTTCCGCAGAAAAAAGCGCCTTTCTGCCCGTGGCGGCAGACCGGCGCCCCGTCCGGCCCAAAATCCGGCGGATTCCCCGCCGTTTCCCCAGCCGTTTTTATCCGCGGACCTTATTTGTCAACCGCTTCCTTGAAAGCCTTGCCGGCCTTGAAGGCGGGAGACTTGGAAGCCGCAATGGTGATGGGCTGGTTGGTGCGGGGGTCGCGGCCCTGACGGGCGCTGCGGCTGCGCACTTCAAACGTGCCGAAGCCCACAATCTGCACCTTTTCGCCCTTTACCAGTTCTTCCGTTACGGTATCCAGTACGGCATTGACCGCCTGCTCGGCATCTTTCTTCGAAAGGCCGGTTTTTTCCTTTACCACATTGATCAGTTCGGTTTTGTTCATAATCCTTGAACCTCCATCCAGTATTTCCCCGGAACGTTATCCGGATTTATTCTTCGGGCTGCCAAATGCGATCCTTTTCCCGTGAAGAGAGTTCCCGCTCTGCAGCACCGCGCAGAGAAGCTGCGTTTTCGGCCTCTTCAAAACGGCGGATAAACCGCTCGTTGGCCTGATACAGCGCTTCTTCCGGTTCCTGCCCCATCCGGCGCAGCAGCCCCACACAGGCAAACAGCAGATCGCCCGCTGTCTGTTTCTTCTCCTCCGGGGTGCCGTCCGCAGCGGCAGCTTCCGCTTTTTGCAGCGCCGAATAAGCCGCAGCCCCGGCCTGTCCGGCCGGTGCGCCCAGCGCCTTTTCCGCCTTCTTCTGCAGCTTGTCGCTGCGCATCAGGGCGGGCAAGGCCGGCGACACGCTTTTCAGCACCTCCGCCGTGGTTTGCTGGTTTTTGCTCTGCTTTTTAATGGCGTCCCAGTTATCCAGCGCCTGCCCGGTATCCGATACCGTCACATCACCGAACACATGGGGATGGCGCAGCACCAGCTTCCGGGCCACACCGTTTACCACATCCGCAAAGGAGAACCGCCCGGCTTCCTCCTCCATACGGGCATGCAGCACCACCTGCAGCAGTACGTCCCCCAGTTCCTCCTCGAGCAGCTGTGCATTGTCCGTGTCGATGGCCTCGACCGCTTCATACGTCTCCTCGATGAAATTGGCGCGCACCGAGCGGTGGGTCTGCTCCCGGTCCCAGGGGCATCCGCCGGGGGAACGGAGAATGGCCATGATGGTCAGCAAATCGTCCAGCGTATAGCGGTCCTTTTTTTGAAAATCCACCAAAAAACGTCTCTCCTCTCTCTCCCTGTTGCAAAACGCGAAATCCTTTTCATTTTAACTGATCCAGCCGTGCTTTTCAAGTAGTTTCACGATTTTTTGTCCTTTGGGCAGCATTTGGATATCACTGTGCTGGATGGCCTTCAGGCACAGCAGGGCCACCACATACACGACGCACGCCACCCCGATGGCCAGAATGGTCGCGATCTTCCCCGAGATCAGCATAGCAAGCAGGCTCTGCGACAGGTACGCCGAGAGGGCGCACAGCCCCCCGGCAATCAGGGGCTTTACAAAAACGGAGATAAAATTGGGCATAATCCCCGTCACCCGGCACAAGCACACAATGGACATCACGGTGATAAACGCATAGCACACCACCGTACCGGTCCCGGCACCCAGGATATTGATCTCCGGAATGCCGCACAGCGTATAGTTCAGCGTGACCTTGATGACCAGGCCCACCACCAGCAGCTTCACCGGCAGGTCCACCCGGCCCACCGCCTGCAGCATACTCTGCAGCGGGGTGCTCAGGGAGGCGAAGATGGCACCGATGCCCATAATCACCAGCACCCGGGCGATAATGTCCGACGCGCCGCGGCTGCCGTAAATCAGCTGCACAATGGGCTTTGCCAGGGCACTTATGCCCAGCCCGGCCGGGATGGCCACCAGCGCGGTCACGCGCATGACCGTCTCGATGCTCTGTTTGATCTCCTTGCGGTTGCCCCGGGTCCAGGCCCCCGTCACATTGGGCAGGGCGCTGATCCCGAAGGCCTGGGTAATGGCGGGAATCAGCATATACAGCGTCAGGGCATTGGCATAACAGCCGTACAGGTAATTGGGAATGGAATCGGGATTGGCAAGGTTATAGTCCGGGATCAGCCCCTTGTACATATCCAGCAGCACCTCACCGGAGCTGTTCATGATATCGCTGATGCGCGTCTGCAGGAACGTGGTATCCACCAGATTGGCCACGTTGACCAGCAGCGAGCCGACGCCGATGGGGATGGCGATTTTGATCAGCTTGATTATCGTATAATGCAGGGTGTGCGAGGGATGGGCCTGCTTCAGCTCTTCCTTGCCGATGCCGTCCCCCCGGCGGCGGTGCCGGATGAACAGGAACAGAAAGCTGAGCAGCGAACCCACGGTCACGCCGAAAATGGCGCCCGCCGCCGCATAGGGCAGCGTGGCCGCCCGGGCGAACTCCTCGGAGGAGACCATCTGCCCGAACACCGTGCCGCTGGCGGCGTACTCGTTCATGCCGTAGGCGATCACCCCGGCCGCCGCGGCCAGGCCAATGACCAGCTTGCCCAGCGCCTCGATAATCTCGCTCAGGGCGGTGGGGTACATATTGCCCAGCCCCTCATAATACCCGCGGTAAATCGAGGAAAGGCAGCTGAACAGGATGGCCGGGGCCAGCACCACCATCGAGGGCAGCGCGTTCTCATTGCCCACAATCCCCACATACGAGCGCGCTCCCAGCTCCATAATCAGAAAGCCCAGGGTGCCGGTGGTGAGGAAAATCGGGATCGAAGCCCGGTGGATCATGCGGATATCGCGGTAATTGCCCTTGGCGTGGTTCTCCGATACCATGCGGGCAATGGCGATGGGAAAGCCCGCCGTCGCCAGGCTGAAAATGGGGCTGTAGAAATTATAGGCGGTGCTGAAATATCCCATGCCGTCCTCGGTGATAATCCAGTTCAGCGGGATCTTGAACAGGGCGCCGATCACCTTCACCAGAACAATGGCCATGGTCAGAATCAGGGCGCCGTGCAGAAAGCTCTGGCGGCTGCTCTTCTTTTTTGCGGCGCTCACCGTCCCGGTCCTCTTCTCATTTCGCATCTTGTCACACTCCTGTTTTGACTTCATCCGTCTCCACGCGCGGTCTATCTATCCATCTATAGGGGCGCTCCCGATGATTTATGCCGGGCAGAGGGACGGGCATAAGAAAAGAGGGGTGACAGGGCGCCCCTCTTTTCCGATTCAACGGGTTTTTCCCGTTATTCCTCCGGTTTTTCTTCCTCTTCCACGGCCGCACGGGGTGCTTCGGCTGCAGGAGCGACCTGCTCGTCCTCCTCAAACTCCTCCGCTTCTTCCCCGGTCACCGGGCTCTCCTGTACGGGTTCTTCCTCTTCCGGCTTTTCCTCCGCTTTCTCCTGCTCGGGCAGGCGGTTGCCGCACTTGCTGCAGAAGGTGGCGTCCAGGGTGTTCTCCTTGCCGCAGCACGGGCACACCACGCGGCCGCGCAGGCGGTTCATCTCATCACTGAGGATGCTCAGCTCCTCATACAATTCGTCAATCGCCGCCACACTGTCGTCCACATCATAGGAATTACCGGTTTTGCCGGCATCATACACCAGACGGCCCAGCGCCTCGAAATTACGGCCGATTTCCTTATTCAGCTCGATAATGCTCAGCCGCAGGCGGGAGATATCCTTCACCTGTATCGCTTTTTTCCCCACAACATCCGCCGCATTTTTCGCTGTCGTCAGAATATCATCAAAAACGCTCATCAAACACACTCCTTCACAAGTTGATCCGCCCCCGGAGAGGGGATCTCCGTTTTTCCCGGACCCTGAAAACGGTCCTCCTTAATGGAAATATTATAGACCACTCCCCGCAAAAAAGCAAGGCACAAAGCCCCCTGCGCCTGTAAACAATCTATAAACAAACGGGTTTTGAACCGCTTTACCGGCCGGCCCGCGCCCGGAACCGGGCGTAGATCTCCTCGATTCCCTTTTTCCTCTCCAGAATTTCGTCAAACCGGCTGACATATTCATAGGAGTATTTAAAATTAAAAATACGCTCGATATCCGTGGAAAACGGGTCACACAGCTTGGTCACCCCGCCGGCCCCGCAGCTGAGGACGGTGTGAATCTCGTCCATGGTGATGATGTTATACAGGCACTCTTTCCCCGGTTTGGCCCAGCCCGTATTCTCCAGGTTGCCGGCCATCCGGCTCTGGCGGTACAGGTAATAGGGGGCATACCCCTCCCGGGTCAGCTTTTCTCCGGCGTACTGCACCATAACGGCGGCATTCTGGCTGCTGCGGTGGCGCTCCCGTACCTCCTCGTCCCGCATCATGCGCGCCGCGTGCTTCAGCGCCAGGGTGTGAACCGTCACGCTCTCGGGGTCCATGGCGCACACTTCCTCCAGGGTTTCGCGGAACTTCTCCGGGGTATCCAGCGGCAGCCCGGCGATCAGGTCCATGTTGATATTGTCAAAGCCCATCTCCCGCGCCAGGGAGAACGCCCGGCGGGTGTCCTCCGCCGTATGGCGGCGGCCGATGGCCCGCAGCACGTCGTCGTGCATGCTCTGGGGATTGATGCTGATGCGCGTCACCCCCTGTTCGAGCAGGGCCTGCAGCTTTTCGGGCGTCACCGTATCCGGGCGCCCGGCCTCCACCGTGATCTCCCGGCAGGCCGACAGATCGAACGACTGCCGCACCGCCTGCAGCATGGCCGAGAGCTGCGAAGCCGAGAACGTGGTGGGGGTGCCCCCGCCCACATACACCGACTGTACCGTAAGGCCCAGGCGGCGCACCACCTCCGCCGTTTCGGCGATCTCCCGCAGCATCAGCTCCGCATACTCCGGGATCAGCTTTTTGGCACCCTCCACCGACTGCGAGATAAACGAGCAGTACGAGCACCGGCTGGGGCAGAACGGAACCGACAGGTACAAGCTGCAGGTGTCCTCCTTCGTCAGCGCCACATAGGGGGCCTGCACCTTCATCACCCGCTTAAGCTGCGAGAGCTTTTCCTCCTGCACCAGCCACTCCTCCCGGAACAGGCGCACAGCGGCCTCCTCTCCCATCTCATCGCTTTTCTGCCGCAGGAGCTTGACCGGATGAATGCCCGTGATGATGCCCCACGCCGGGCGCTGGCCCGTTGCGCGCTGCAGCACGGAGAAAAACATCACGCCCAGCCGCCGCTCCTGCTCCGCTGCGGGGAGAAGGGCGCCGTCCGGCACACACTGCTCCTCCCGGATGGTCTCTTCCCCCAGGGGGGAAAACCACACGGTGAACTGCGCCGCCTGCCCCTGCGGGGCAATGGACAGAAACGCAATATCGTCCTCCTCCCGCTTTTCGGGGGGCAGGGCGTATTTCATCTCGATTTTTTCACAGGGAAAGAACAGCCGGGCCAGGTTCTCCATCTCATAGTGAAACCGGTGGCCCTGCAGATAACACTTCATCACAGATGCCCCCTCATATAGGGATTGCGGCGCACTTCCTCCCCGATGGTGGTGGTGTCCCCGTGGCCGGGGTAAACCACCGTCTCCGCGGGCAGGTCCCGCAGCTTTTTCAGCGACCGGGCCATGTCCCGCGCGCTGCCGGTGGGGAAATCCGTGCGCCCGCAGGACCCCTGAAACAGCGTGTCCCCGGAGAACAGCAGGTTTTCCTCCCTGCACCCGCAGCAGCAGCTGCCGCCCGTATGGCCGGGGGTGGCCCAAACGGTAAAGCGGGCCTTGCCCAGGAAAAACTCCTCCCCGTCCTCCAGAAGGCGGATGTCCTCCGGCACGTCCGCCGCCCCGCCGAAATACGCCGACAGGTTGAGTTTCGGATCCAGCAGCAGCGCTTTCTCCTCTTTCAGCAGGTATACCGGCGCCCCCGTCGCCTCCGACAGGGCCCGGGCGCCGCCCATGTGGTCATAATGGCCGTGGGTCAGCAGGATTTTCTCCACCTTTCCGTTATTCTCCGCCGCCCGGCGGATCTCCGGGGTGAAAAGGCCGGGGTCGATCACCAGCATCCGGCCGCTCTCCTCGTCCTGCACCATCCAGCAGTTCTCCTGCAGTTCCCCGTTGGGAATGCCCCATACCCGCATCATTCTCTTCCTTTCCTGTCTCAGCTGCGCCGTACCGACTGTACGCTCTTCACATTTTTCAGGCGGTTGATCACCTGCTCCAGGTGGTCGCGCCCGTTGACCGTAATGGTGGCGTTGATCACCGCCACGCCGTCCTTCAGCTCGCGGGAATTAAGCGAGTGAATAAACAGATGCATATTGAACAGCTGCTGGGTCACATCCGCCAGCAGGCCGCTGCGGTCGGCTGCCATGATCTCCAGCGTGGACTTAAACTCCTCCTGCACATCCGATTCCCACCGGGCGCTGACCCAGCGCTCCGGCTCCTGGCAGGCGGCCATATCCTGGGGCACATTGGTGCAGCTGCGCTTGTGAACAGACACGCCGTACCCCCGGGTGATAAAGCCGATGATCTCGTCCCCGGGCAGCGGGTTGCAGCAGCGCGAGAATTTGACCAGGCAGTTGTCCATCCCCTCGATCAATACCCCGCTGGCCGCCTTGCGGGCGCGGGGCGGGGCCGCCGGCTTTTCGGGGACCGGCGCGGCGGGGGACGCTTCCACGGCGGCCTCGGCCGTCTTTTTCATTTTCAGCCACTCGTCCCGCACCCGGGGCAGCACCTTCCACAGCTGGATGCCGCCGTATCCGATGGCCGCAAACATATCGTCGGCGGTCGCACAGCTCTTGTGGCGGCCGATGGTCTCCAGCATCATCTGCAGCAGCTCGTCGGTCATCTCGATGCCATTGCGCCGCAGTTCCTTTTCCAGCTGGCTGCGGCCCTCGACGATATTCTCCTCCCGCTTTTCCTTTTTAAACCACTGGCGGATCTTGTTGCGCGCCTCGCTGGTCTTGACGATATTCAGCCAGTCGCGGCTGGGCCCGCGGGTGGCATCCTTGGTGGTCAGAATTTCGATAATCTCGCCGGTGTGCACCTTGGTGTCCAGCGGCACAATGCGCTTATCCACCTTGGCGCCGATCATCCGGTTGCCCACCGCCGAGTGAATGGCATAGGCAAAGTCGATCACCGTGGAACCGGCCGGCAGGCTGATCACCTGCCCCTTGGGGGTGAAGACAAACACCTCCTCGGGCACCAGGTCGCTTTTAATGGTGCGGATGATGTCGGTAGCGTCGCCGGTCTCCTTCTGCTCCTCCAGCATCTGCCGCACCCAGGCCAGGCGCTCGTCCATCGAGTTGCGCTCGCCCCCCATGCCCAGCTTGTATTTCCAGTGGGCGGCAATTCCGTATTCCGCCGTATAGTGCATCTCCCAGGTGCGAATCTGCACCTCAAAGGGCAGCCCCTCGCGGCTGATGACCGTGGTGTGCAGGGACTGGTACATATTGGGCTTGGGGGTGCCGATATAGTCCTTAAAGCGGTTGGGGATCGGCTGGAACATATCGTGGATCACGCCCAGCACATTGTAGCAGTCGGCCACGCTGTCCACGATCACGCGCACCGCGTACACGTCGTAAATCTCCTCCAGCGTTTTCCCCTGCAGGAACATCTTGCGGAAAATGCCGTTGATGGATTTGACCCGGCCGGTCAGGTACACATTGGGGATCATGGGCTGCAGCCGCCCCCGGATCTGTTCGATGGTCTTCTGGATGAAGGCCTCGCGGTCGTGGCTCTGCTTTTCCAGCGCGGATTTGATCTCGTGGTACGCCACGGGGTCCAGGTACTGGATGCTGCGGTCCTCGATCTCCTCCTTCACGGCGCGGATACCCAGCCGGTGCGCGATGGGGGCGTATACCTCCATGCTCTCCAGGGCCACATCCCGCTGCTTCTGCGGGGGTTTGAACTGCAGGGTGCGCACATTGTGCAGCCGGTCGGCCAGCTTGATGATGATCACGCGGATATCCTCGCTCATGCTGATCAGCATTTTCCGGATATTCTCGGCCTGCTGCTCCTCCCGGGAGGAATAGGGGATTTTACCCAGCTTGGTCACGCCGTCGATCAAATGCGCCACCGTCTCGCCGAACACCTTGCTGATCTGCGGCAGAGTCCACTCGGTATCCTCCACCACATCGTGCAGCAGCCCGGCGGCGATGCACTCGGAATCCATGCCCAGCTCCACCAGGATGCACGCCACCGCCAGCGGGTGAACAATGTACGGGTCGCCGGAATTGCGCACCTGTCCCTTGTGGGCTTCATCGGCCACATGATAGGCGCGGTCAATCAGATCATAGTCAAATTCATGGCCGCTTTTCTCCATCAGGGCGCGCAAATCCTCATAGGTTTTCACTTCATTTTTGATCTCGTACTCCGGCATAAATCTGTTCCCCTCTTTTTTCTCATTCCAGCGCCTGCAAAATCTTCGAGGCCATCAGGTCGGTTTTCCCCTGCACGGGGCACAGGGCGATCCGTCCGGTCAGATAGCTGAACCGGATCAGGCCGCGCTCACGCATCACTTCGCACATCAGCAGCAGGCGCGAAAACGGAAGCGCGGGCTGCTTTAATGCCCTCCACAGGGCAAGGGACGAGGAATTCCATCCTCCCTTTTCCCGCAGAAAACGGTACAACAGGGCAAATTCGCTGCGCTGGCAGCGCAGCTCTTCCTTTTCCTCCTGATCCAGCGCTTCTCCCCGGCCCAGCTTTTCAAACCGCCCGGCCTGCCGCACAAAGCGGGACGGGTCCTCCCCGGCCGGGCGCAGGTCGTGGATCTGCACGGTCACGCTCTCCTGCCCGCGGAACTCATTTCTGGACAGCGACACCGCCGCGTCCACACAGTCCCCCGCCTGATAGCCCAGCTGGCTTTCGCTCACGCCAAAGCGCATGCACGGCAGCACACAGCCGTCCTTTTCCAGCATCAGGCGCAGGTGCTTGCCGCCGCCCACCGGGACAATCTGCCGCAGCGTCATGCGGAACAGCCCGAACAGCGGCGGGGGGTTCCCCTCCCCGAAGGGCTCGAGCCGTTCCATCTGCTCCGGCAATTCGAGCGACACCGCCTCCGGGCGCAGCCGGCAGTCCAGCGTCAGCCGGGGCACCGGCATCTGCGGGAAGGCCCCCCGTGCCCACTGCTCCATCCGGGCGGCAAACTCCGGGATCTTCTCCCGTTTCAGGCTCAGCCCGGCGGCCATGGGATGCCCGCCGTATTTCAGCAGGGAATCCCGGCAGGCGTGCACCGCTTCGAACAGGGAGAACCCCTCCACGCTGCGCCCGCTGCCCCGGGCCTCGTCCCCCTGACAGGAGAGCACGATGCAGGGCTTGCCGGTCAGTTCGGTCAGGCGGGCCGCCACAATGCCGATCACACCGGGGAACCAGTTCTCCCCCTCCACGATCACCACCCGGGCGTACAGCCGCCGGGGCTCACGCTGCAGCTGCAGCAGCGCTTCCCGCTGCACCCCGGCCTCCACCTCGCGGCGGCGGGTGTTGGCGGTGTTCACCGCCTGTGCCAGGGCCTGCGCTTCCTCTTCGTCACCGCTGAGCAGCAGCTCCAGCGCCTGCCGGGGGGAATCCATGCGGCCCGCCGCGTTGATCCGCGGCACCAGGGTATACGCCAGATCCTGCGAAACGAGGGCCTTTCCCGCGGCCCCGGCCTGTTCCAGCAGGGCACAGAGCCCCGGGCGGGCGCCCTCCCGCAGCACCTGCAGCCCGCGGCGGACCAGCCGGCGGTTTTCCCCGGTCAGCGGCACCACATCCCCCACCGTTCCCACGGCCACCAGATCGAGCAGCGGCCTGAGGGTCTCCTCGGGATCGCTCTCTCCGCTCTCCACGGCGGCCGCCAGCTGATAGGCAAGGCCCACACCGGAGAAATCCCGGTAAGGGCTCTCCTCGTCCTCCCTCTGGGGGTCCACCACCGCCAGCGCCGGGGGCAATTCCCCCTGCACCCGGTGGTGGTCGGTCACGATCACGCGCATACCCAGTTCCCCGGCCAGCCGGATCTCCTTCTCCCCGGCAATGCCGTTATCCACCGTGACGATCAGGGAAACCCCCTGCCGGGCCAGCGTGCGCACGGCCTCTTCATTCATGCCGTACCCCTCGCCCTCCCGCTCGGGGATATAGGGCAGCACGTCCGCTCCTTTTCCCCGCAGGTACCCGGTCAGCAGGGCGGTGGCTGTCACACCGTCGGCATCGTAATCGCCGAACACGGCGATTTTCTCCCCCCGGTCCATGGCCTCCAGCAGGTGATCCGCCGCTTTGTCCATATCCCGCAGCAGAAACGGGTCAAACGGCAGCTCCTCCTCTTCCTCCAGCAGGCCCGCAGCCTTTTCCGGCGTATCGTATCCCCGGATGACCAGCAGCATGGCGAGGAACGAGGGGATATTCATCTCTTCACTGAGCCATGATGCCGCCTCTTTATCCAGAGCGCGCACGCACCACTGTCTGCCCTTCATACGGTTCCTCCTTTGTCTCCGGCACCGGGGTCCCGCGCCGCTTCCGGCGGGTCGGCCTTTTGGGGAAATACTAAAGAGATATTTTATCATTTCTCCCCCTTTTTTTCAAGGGGAAAGCGCCCTCTCCCCCCCGTTCCCCGGCCTTGCCCCCTGTTTTTTTCTCCCGCCGGAAAACCGGAGAGAAATTTTTTCATTTTCCCCCTTGCCGAACGGGGAAAGCTGTGTTATAATAGAAAAGCTCTCAAAAAAGAATACGCAGGCGTAGTTCATCGGTAGAATGAAAGCTTCCCAAGCTTTAGAGGTGGGTTCGACTCCCATCGCCTGCTCCAGAAAAGAAACACCCTTTGTCTACCTGAACCGAACCAGCAAAAACGGACAATAGACAAAACACCCCCTAATGTAGGATAATAACTACATTAGGGGGTATCGTTATGTCCAAACGAAATTACACACACATTCAGGAATTGCTACCGGCAATACAAGCTATGGTAGCA
>JALENG010000061.1 GCA_022767925.1 Clostridia bacterium | reverse complement strand
CACCATTCTTCCCTCCTGCCAAATCCAGACTCCCGCTATGGCTATGCAAATAACCACAGCGAACCAAGCAATAACGGCTCTCTTTTTCATTGTTTCCCCTCCGGGTTATTTTCAGCTTCTTGTTTGATATCTGTTTTTTTCCAATACCATTTACGGATTAATCTTTATACAGCTCATTTATCCCCCAAACATCATCCGATCTTGGTGTATAGAAGGAAATACTCCCATTGGAATAGTTAACGCCAGCTCCCGCATTATTCCAGTTATTTACTCCTTTTTTTATTAGTGAAGCATAGGTTTCACCGCAGGGAGCATTTACTACATTCGCATTAATCGTAAACTGTCCATTTTTTCCATCAATTAAGCGAAGCTTGACGGAACCCCCCTCCGAATTTCTTCCCCAATAAAATTGGGCGAAAAAACTGTCACGGTTGAAAACGGAATGATTAGGCAAAGCAGAAGCAGTAACACAAAAACAAAATTTTCCTTTTTTTCTTCCTCATAATGCGATCCCCTCATTTCTAATTTTGCAGACCTACGCCATTCTAATTTTAAGTATACCGCTTTGCTATTCCTTATTTTTCTAATAAAGAATTATAGAAAAATATTTCTAAAAGAAAATAATTTATAGTAAATTCTCTTAATTTTCAAAACTCTTCACGGGGAGTGCGGTTCCTATCCCCGCCAAAGCCTTTTCTCCCAACGCACAAAAAAATCGGATCCCTTTTCCAAAAAAGGATCCGATTTTTTATTCCAACGTACCCATCATTCGGTTCTTCCGGGGCCGCTTTGCTTTTTTCCAGGCCGCCGGCGTAAAGAGGAACAGCATGGGGAAGATCTCCAGCCGGCCAAACAGCATATCCAGCGACAGGATAAACTTGGAAAAACCGGAGAAGCTGCTGAAATTCCCCATCGGCCCCACCAGATCCAGGCCCGGCCCGATATTGTTCAAACAGGCCAGCACAGCCGTGACCGTGGTTTCCTGGCTGAAATTGTCCAGCGCCACCAATCCCATGGAAATCACACAGATAAAGACATAGGCCACCAGGAACGCCGTGGTGGCGCGCACCACGCCGTTATCCGTTTTCTTGCCGTCCACTCGCACGGACCGCACACTGTGAGGCCGCAGCATGGCGCCCATCTCGTTTTTCAGGTGCTTAAACAGGATAATCAGCCGTGAAACCTTGATGCCGCCGCCAGTAGAACTGGCACAGGCACCCACCAGCATGAGAACCACCAGCAAAAACCGGGATAACTCGGGCCACATATCAAAATTCGCCGTGGAAAACCCGGTAGTCGTCATGATCGAGGACACCTGGAAGAAGCTGTCCAGAAACGCGCGGCCCCCATTTTCGTACTGGGGCAGGATATTGATCCCGATCAACAGTGTGGCCCCCAGCATAATCAGTCCGTATACCCGCACCTCTTCATTTTTCCATACGGCGCGGAACTGTCGGGTAAGAAGCAGATAATACACGCCGAAATTCACCCCAAACAGGGCCATAAACACGGCGATCACCAATTGCAGATAAGCGCTGTCATACGCGCCGATGCTGAGATTCTTCACCGAAAAACCGCCCGTACCGGCCGTGGCAAACGAATGGGTGACCGCCTCGAACAATGGCATTTCCCCCGCCAGCAACAAAAGAATTTCCAGCAGCGTCATTGCCACATAGATTTC
This sequence comes from Clostridia bacterium, assembly GCA_022767925.1. GTDB lineage: Bacteria > Bacillota > Clostridia > Oscillospirales > Acutalibacteraceae > Heritagella. The sequence goes on along the minus strand of JALENG010000061.1, from coordinate 1,916 downwards.
ATACAACCGGCGGGACATGCTCCGGATAGTCGGGGTCAGCTTTCCCACCGAGGGTCCGGGGCTCTCGGCGCGCATCAGCTGATAGGTATTCCCGCTGCCCTTGGCAAGGGGGATTACCGCCATAACAAAAACCAGCACGCCCATACCGCCCAGCCAGTGGGTAAAGCAGCGCCAGTACAAAAGCCCATACGACAGGCTCTCCACCTCCGGCAGAATACTGGCGCCGGTGGTGGTAAAGCCGGAAACCGTTTCAAACCAACAGTCGATAAAGCTGGGGATGGCGCCGCTGAAGAAGAACGGCAGGGCCCCGAAAAAGGAGAGCACAATCCACCCCAACGCCACGGTGGCAAACCCCTCGCGGGCGTGCATGGTGTCGTCCGCGCGAAGACGGCTGAGGAAGAAACCGATCACCACCGACAAAATAATGGCCGCCAGAAAAGCCACCCACGAGGCCCGCTCATCACAGAAGAGAGAGATGAGCATGGCCGGGATCATAAAGGCGCCCTCCATCAGAACAATATAGCCGATATAGCGCAATATCAGGCGAAAATTCATGATATCTTCCCCTCGCCGTCCGTGAAGATGTCTGTCAGCTTTGCAACCGGCTGCCCCTGGCTGGTGATCACAATCATAGCATCCCCCGGCATCATGCAGTCAGCGCCGCGGGGAATAATCACCTTCTGGTTACGCACAATCGAGGCCACCAGGATTCCCTTCTGAATCGGCAGCTTTTCCAGAGGAACAGACAGAAACGCCCCGGTCTGCGGCACGGTAAAGCCCAGGGCCTCGGCCTGGCCGCCGGCAATGCGGTACAGCGTCTCGACGCTCCCCTGGCCGGATTCGCCCACGGCCCGTACATACCGCACAATCTCATTGGCGATCAGCAGTTTGGGGCTGACGATGGTGTCCACCCCGATATCCGACAGAACATCTGTATACTCCAGCCGGTTGATCTTGGTGATGGTTTTCGGCACCCCGATATAGTTGGCAAACATCGAGACCAGCAGGTTCTCTTCATCCATACCCGTCAGGCTGATAATGGCATCCATCTCCTCGGCGCCTTCATCCAGAAGCAAACTCTGTGTGGTACCGTCCCCGTGGATGATCGTTGCCTCCGGCAGCAGCTCAAACAGCTCCTCGCAGCGCTCATACGATTTCTCCAAAATCGTTACATCCACATGGGTGGTCAAAAGCTGCCGTGCCAGATAGGCAGCCGTGCGGCTTCCGCCCACGATCATGACCTTTTCCACTTCCTGGGTGGGAATGCCGAACAGCCGGATCAGTTCGGGCAGTTCCGCCGTCGCCGCCATAATACTCAGCTTATCCTCTGCCAACAGCACAAAGCTACCGGAGGGGATGTAAATCTCGCCGCCGCGCTCTACGGCGCAGATCAGCACCCGGCGGTTGAGCATTTCGCTGATCTGGTCGATCCGCCGGCGCACAAACACATGGTCAGCCGGCAGTTTGATCTCCACCAGCTCGGCCCGGCCGCCGGCAAATGAATCGCGCTTTAAGAATAGTGGAAACTGCAGCAGCCGGAAAATCTCCCGTGCCGCGGCTTTTTCCGGGTTAATGGCAAACGAAAGGCCCAGATCCGCCTTCAGCAGCCCGATCTGCTGGTCATATTCCGGGTTTCGCACACGGGCCACGATATGGCGGCACCCCAGCTTGCGCGCCACCAGGCTGCACAGCAGGTTGACCTCGTCACTGGAGGTTGCCGCAATCAGCAGGTCGCTGTCCGCCACGCCGGCTTCCCGCTGAATCTGCACGCTGGCGCCGTTTCCGGTTACGATGGCCACATCCAGCTTCTCCTGCACATCCCGCAGGATTTCTTCATTCCGGTCGATGACCACCACATCATGACCTTCCCGTGCCAACAGTTTGGTCAGCAGAGATCCGACCTTTCCGTCTCCCAC
>JALENG010000056.1 GCA_022767925.1 Clostridia bacterium | reverse complement strand
CCGGTGGCAGCGGCAGCTGGAATCATGCGGGCTGCCGGTGCGGGCCGGTAACTGCTTTCTGCCCGGTGACTGGCCTCTGAGCCGCGAGGGATTCGACCCGCAGGAAAACCGCCGGTATATCGAAAAAGCCGCCTGCCGGCTTCATAAGCTGGGCGCACAGATTGCGGTTTTAGGCTCTGGCGGAGCCCGGCGCTTATCGCAGGCGTATGGAATCGAGCGGGGAAAACGGCAGTTTTCCTTGTTTTTCCACATGGCATCTGCTATTATGGGAGAAAAGGGGATCCGCGTGGTGATCGAACCGCTGAACCGGCAGGAGACCAATTTTATTCACTCCATTGAGGAAGCGATGGCCGTTGTGCGGGAAACGGAGGTTCCCTTTGGTGGGGTTCTGTGCGATTATTACCATGTGGGGCAGGAGCGTCAGAATCCGGATTTGCTGCTTTTGGCCGGAGAGAAGCTGTGGCATTGCCATATTGCCCACCCGGTTACCCGCATGGCTCCCCGGGAGGGGGACGGCGGCGGGTATGAATCCTTCGCCGCGGCCCTGCGCAAAAATGGGTACAGCGGCGGGGTGACCTTCGAAGGGATCATGCCGGAAACGGAGGAAGAGTGGAAAGCCAGCTGCCAATACCTGAAAACGCTGTTTTCACAGAAGGAGCCCCTTTGAAAAGCACAGGGAATGAGGGGTTCCGAAAGTCCGGCGCAGAAAAAAGCCGGCAGTCATGAAGCGCACAGAAGGGGAAATCGGGGGAAGGTTCCCACGGTTTCCTCTTTTCGGCATCTTCATGGCCTTTAAAAACGGGGAAGACCCCGCATGAAAAGAATGGGAACAGAGGATGGAACAGATAACAAAAAGAGAAATTTTTGAAAAGATGAGCGCGCGTTTCGGGGTACCGAACCGGATGCCCATGGCCCGGGCGGCCCGTTTCCTGCATGAAAACGGGTACACTCCCAATGCTCTGCACTATGCCCGTATGCTGGATCTCCTGCGGGATCTGGACGAATTCCTGACGGTAGAGCGGCAGGAAGGGGAGCGGGATTACACGGTCATTCTGCACGGTTTTTCTTTGGAAGAGGATTGCCCGGCACAGGAGAACGAGAAGCGGTCGCTTGATGAAAAGGAAAAGGATTTTCTGCGGGCGATGGTGCGGAAAAATACGGCCGAATCCGTTTTTCCGGCGGCACAGCTCAGCCGCTGGATGCAGAAAGAGGGGAGAAACTGCCGCCAGTATGGGGTTTCACGGATGCGCACGCTGATTGAAATGCTGCCGGATGTCTTTGCCGTTTGCCGGGATGACGGAAAGGGGGATATCCTGTTGTCCCTGCGGGAAAAGGAGCTGTCCCCCGAGGAAAAGGAAGAAAACCGTATGCGGCTGTACGATTTTCTCTATTTGCCGCCCCGGCAGATGGAGGTTCTCTCGGCCCTGATCAACGGAGGCGAGGGCACCCGGGACGTGTGGCAGATGCTGGCCGATGCATTGGCACTCAGCCGCAGGGAACAAAAGCCGGAGCCGCAGGGAGAGACTTTTCTCTGGGAACCGGAGATCGAGACTTGGGATGGCAACGGCGTGCGGCTGAAATTAGAAAAAAGCGGGGACCTCTCCCTGCCGCCCTGGATGCTGGTGCATTGCGAAAAAAGGGAGAAGTTCCTGCCCAAAAATGTGCGGGCGCTGGCTTTTTTGCCGCAAAAGCAGCTGTACACTCTGGAAAAATGGGTGAACGAGGGGAGAAAACAGCCGCTGGATGTGATGCAGGGGCTGATTGACTCCTACGAGACGGTGCGAAAATCCGGGGACTGGCCGTGGGAAGCGGAAGAAGTGCGCCTGCCTTTCCCTCTTTCCAGCCCATTGGGAGAGAGGATCACGCTGGTGCTGAAAAGAAATCGGGTGCCGCAAAAGCAGCCCTATATTCTCAGCCGGATGGAGAAAAAAAACGGCCCGTCCCCTGTCCCAAAAGAGACGCCGTGGCCCGAAACATGGGAGGAATTTGCCCGCCTCCCCGCAGCCAGTGCGGCGGCCCTGCAGCATCTGCTGGACCGGGAGGGGGGAAATGTCCCCCAGGCGGCGGATTTTCTGCGGAAGATTTATGGGGAAAGGCGCAGTGCACTGAAAAAGGAGCGGAACCGGGTATTTCTGCCTCTGCCGCTGAAAAATGAGGATGGAGAGCCGGTCACGGCAGTCTTTGTTCCCAACCGGAAAACGGGCGGCCCTTTGTGGCTGCTGCATTTCGTGGGCAGCCTGAAAAATCCGGAGGATTCCCTGGAAAAGTGGGCCTATATGGGAAAATGGCAGAAAAATCTGGGGCAGCTGGCCGCCATGGCGGCTCCGGAGCCCTGGGATTTTTCCGGAAGCGGACGGCAGAACTATGTGATCCTGCGGGAATACCTGCTGCACACCTTTTCGCGCCTGTATCGGGAGGGGAAAGTGCGGGAATCCCCCCGGGGGGCCTGTTTTCACACCGGGCTGAAAACGGAGCAGGGGACGGATCTTTTCGCCTTTTTTGTTCCGGCGGCCCCCAATCCCTATGGCACCCGGTGGACGTTTTCCTCCTTTTCCCCATGGGAGCAGGCCCGGAAAAAGGGAATATGGGAAGGAGAGCCTCCGGAAAAGGCGGACTACGGGCAGGAAGAAATGCCGCCCTACAATCCCCGGGGAGTGATCGCGCCGGAATACGCTCATATTCTTGTGGACAATATCACCCGATTGCCCTGTGAATTTTTGGCGCGCTGCTGGGAACAGGATGATGCGGTCCGAAAATTATGGCAGGAAACAGCCGGTTTTCCGCGGGGAAGTGCGGCTTTTCGGGCGCAGCTTCGAAAGATCGGCGGCTATCTGCAAAAAAATCCGCTGCTGTTCCGGGAAGTATGCCGGCGCTTTGACAGAGCTGTACAGAAAACGGTTTCTCTTTTACGGGATAACCCCCGGTGGGCCGTTCCCACTTACTATCCCACCCGGCAGGTCATGGAATGGCTGGTACCCCTCTCCCTGGGCGGGAACGGGGTGGATATGGCCCTGCTGCTGGAGAGAACGGAGAACGGATATACGGCACCCACCGTTTTAACCCTGCCCATGGCCTATATGAATACCCGCCTGCTGGGGAGAATGGAGGATTCCTGGCTGACGGTGGATGCGGTGCGGGTCTTTTTGCAGCGGGAAAAAGCGCCTGATAAGGAGGAGATCCCATGCTGACTCTGCGCAATCTTCAAAAGGAGGATGTTCCCCTTTTGATGGCATACGATAAAAAAGTTCCCCTGTCGGAGTGGGACACCCTTCTGCGCAGCGGGCGTGTGCTGGTTGCCGAGCACAACGGACGTTTTTCCGGGTGGCTTCGGTATGATTTTTTCGCCAGCCGGTTCCCCATGGTCCATTGGCTGGGGACTGTTCTGCCGGAAAACCGGGAGGAGATCTGCGAAAGACTGCTGTCGGAATGGGAGACCCGGGCCCGGATTTATGGGTACACCCGGGTGATGGCCGATGTACTGGCACAAGAGTGGATGCACGATTGGTTTTGTGCGCGGGGGTACCGGGACTGCGGTACCCTGCTGTTGCCGGGGAATGAAACGCACTGGTTCCTGACAAAGTCTGTGGGAAGGGCGTAGGTTATTTTATAGCCCGACCGCTGAAAATGCAATGAATAAAAGACACAGCGCTCGGTCGGTTTCCTCAAGGGCGTTGTGTCTTTTTGTGAGAATATTGTTTTCATAAAGTGATAGAGGGCAAAGCCTCTAAATCCTGCCGCAGATGGCTTTTCAGCAAAGTGCATATATTGTTGTTATCCAGCAGACCGGCCGGATGACAACGGGTGAGAATACCGTTTTGCTGCAAAAAATCCGAAAGGCGGTTTGAGAGATCCCGCCGGGCGTGAAATCCGAAGGAGAGAAACAGCGGTACCAGCAGGGCCCGGCGAATACCGTCGCGCTGCAAAAGGGTGAGGAGTGCTTCCCGGTCACGCAGGGTGCTTACATACCAGTGGGGAATCCCCATTGTTTCTCCCATGGCTTGCAAAGCGGGATAGGCGGCGCCGGATGGGTAGGCCGTGCCGTGCCCGATGAGAACCAGGGCTTCCCCATCACTCCTGGGAAGGCGGGAGAGAATGCGGACGATGGCCTTTTGATCCTCTTCTTCCGAGAGGAGAGGGCGGCCTATTTGGACCGGTTCATTCAGTTTTCTGCCAAGGGCGGATACCTGTGAGCACAGGTACTCAAAATTCTCTCCCGCCAGCAGCCCCATGGGCTGAACAAAAAGGGGAGAAAAGCCGCTGTGCGCCATTTGAGAAAGGATCCGGAAAACCGAAGGGACTTCCGCTGATTTTGGGGAAAGGCAGGCAGCGAAAACGGGAACAGGAAGGGATTCGACTTGTTGCAGGAAAGGGCAGGGATCAGGCAGGGAAGGAGAGAAAAAAGCCAGCAGAACAGCGGGATTCATGATGGCGGACCTCCTTTCCTTGTTTTAAAAATGTTTCTTTCCCAAATTCGGAAGAGCAACCGGCACGGACTGCCTTCTTAAGTATACTACGAAAAAGAAAGAATAACGAGGAAAAATGACAGACTTGTAAAGTTTTGTTGAAAAATACCGGAAAGGAATGGCAGCTTTTCAAAATCTCTGGTATAATAAGTTCATCCCTGTGCGACAAAATGATGGGGAAAAGAGAAGAGTAGACAGGATGGCATTATTTGGACTTGAATTCCTGACGGAAAATCCCCGGTGGAAAACCAAAACGGTTTTCCACCGGGGATTCTTGCTGTGAAAGAACATTTATGAGTTTTCGATCAATTCAATCAGAATTTTTTCCGCGGTGGGGGCGTCGGCGCGGCCGCGAGTGGCCTTCATCACATAGCCCAGCAGGGATTTGGCGGCATTGACCTTGCCCTTTTTGTAATCTTCTCCGGCTTTCGGGTTTTTGGCCAGCGATTCGGCGCACAGTCGGCGCAGGGTCTCATCATCCACGCCTCCCATATCCTCCTCCCGGATGAAGGCAGAGGCCGGTTTACCGGTATCCAGCATTTTTTCCAGTGTGCTTTTCAGCAGGTTGTTTTTGATCTTACCCTCATCCAGCAGCACGATCAGATCGTGCAGATACTGGGGCGGAATTGGGATCTCGGCCTTTTCCTTGTCCTCCTCGGTCACCAGACGACGGAAAATCTGCCCCAGCATGCAGTTGGCGGCCGTTTTCGGGTTTTTGGTACCGGCGGCAGCAGCCTCAAAATATTCGGCAATGCGGCGGTGGCGGCACAGCAGATCGGCATCCGCCGGGGGAATCTGCAGCTCTTCTATATAGCGCTTCTTCCGGTCCTGGGGCAATTCCGGCAGCTGAGAACGCAGACGCTCAATGCGCTCCTCGCTGACCGCAATGGTCACCAGATCCGGCTCGCGGAAATAGCGGTAATCGTGGGCGTCCTCCTTGCTGCGCATGGGCTCGGTGCGATCCTCGTCGGTCAAATACCGCAGGGTATCCTGCACCACCTTTTCCCCGCTGTCCAGCAGGTCGGCCTGGCGTTCAATCTCATAGCGCATGGCCTTCTCCATATAGGTAAAGGAGTTCATGTTCTTGATTTCCGTGCGGGTTCCCAGCGTTTCACTGCCCACAGGGCGCAGGGAGATGTTCACGTCGCTGCGCATGGAACCCTCCTGCATTTTGCAGTCGGAAACACCGATGCAGCGCATAATCAGCTGCAGCTTTTCCATATATTCCCGGGCTTCCTCCACGCTGCGGATATCCGGCTCCGAGACAATTTCGATCAGCGGTACGCCGCCGCGGTTGTAATCCACATAAGTGTTTCCGCGCTCGTGAACCAGTTTGCCCGCATCCTCTTCAATATGGATGCGGGTGATCCGGATACGCCGGCCGCTGTCCAGTTCGACATAACCGTTCACACACAGGGGCTTGTCATACTGGGAAATCTGATACGCCTTGGGAAGGTCGGGATAGCAGTAATTCTTGCGGTCCATTTTCGCCACAGGAGAAATGGTGCAGTGGGTGGCCAGACCGGCCAGAATCGCATAATCCACCACTTTTTCGTTCAGCCGGGGCAATGTGCCGGGCAGGCCAATGCACACCGGGCAGCAATGGGTGTTAGGTTCACCGCCGAACTGTGTGGTGCAGCCGCAGAAAATTTTCGTTTTGGTGGAAAGCTCCACATGGGTTTCCAGCCCACAGACAATCTCGTATTTCACAGCCGTACCCCCCATTCGCTCTCTTTATGGAAATTCAGCGCCTGCTCCAGATTCCAGGCGGCCTGCAGCAACCGGCGCTCTTCAAAGCGGTTGGCAATCAGCTGTACGCCGATGGGCAGCCCCTTTTCATCACAGCCGCAGGGCAGGGAGATACCCGGCAGACCCGCAATATTCACCGGCACCGTGCAGATATCCGTCTGATAGGTCAAAACGGGATCCTGCTGGGTGAAATGGAGCGGGAAGCTGGTGGAGGGCACCGTGGGCGCCAGCAGGATGTCGCAGCGGGTGAAAGCTTCGTCAAACGCATGGACGATGGTTCCCCGCAAGTGCTGGGCCTTTTTGTAATAGGCGTCATAATAGCCGGAACTGAGCACATAGGTGCCCAGCAGGATGCGGCGCTGTACCTCGCGGCCAAATCCCTCGCTGCGTGTGCGGCACATCATATCGTGAATGCTGTCGTAATGCTCGGCTTTGTATCCGTAGCGGATTCCGTCGTACCGCCCCAGATTGGAAGAAGCCTCGGCACACGCCAGAATATAGTAAACCGGCAGGGCATAGGAGAGGGAGGGCATAGAGAAGGGAACCAGCTCGGCACCCAGTTCACGGAAGGTCTCCTGGGCATGGAGCAGTGCCTTTTCCACATCGCCGCCGATTCCGGTGAAATACTCGGCCGGAATGCCCACTTTCAAACCGCGGATATCCTCCCGCAGGGCGGGCAGCGTTGCCTCCCGGCGTCCGCTGCAGGTGCTGTCGCGCTCATCCTTTTCACTGATGGCGTCAAACAACAGGGCCGCATCCTCCACACAGCCGGCCAGCGGGCCGATCTGATCCAGAGACGAGGCATAAGCAATCAGCCCATAGCGGGAAACGGTTCCATAGGTGGGCTTTAATCCCACGATCCCGCAGAAGGAAGCGGGCTGGCGGATCGAGCCGCCGGTATCGCTGCCCAGTGCATAGGCAGCCAGATGACCGGAAACCGCCGCCGCGCCGCCGCCGGACGAACCGCCGGCCACATGGGCCGTATTGTGCGGGTTGCGGCTTCCGCCGAAACAGGAGGTCTCGCTGGAAGAACCCATGGCAAACTCGTCCATGTTGGTTTTTCCCAGCAGAACCGCATCCTGCTTCTGCAGCAGCTCCCATACCGTGGCGTCGTAAACCGGGCGGTACCCCGACAGGATTTTCGAGCAGCAGGTGGTCTCGATTCCACGGGTGGACAGGTTGTCCTTCAGCGTCATCGGGATTCCCGCCAGGGGGGCGATGGTCTCGCCGCGGCGGATTTTTTCATCCACCCGGTCGGCGGTGGCCAGGGCCTCTTCCGGGGTCACGCACACATAGGCGTTCAGTTCTTTGTCGTCACGCTCGATGGCGGACAGGTATTTTTCGGTCAGCTCCCGACTGGAGAGCTCGCCGCGCTGCAACAGATCATGCAGCTGAGAAAGGGTTTTCAAAATGCTCTCCTCCTTTTACCGGCGCGGGCGCACCAGGAAGCTGCCGTTTGCCGCCTCCGGGGCGTTTTTCAGTACATCCTCCTGCGCAATCGAGGGGATCACCTCGTCCGCACGGAACACATTGGAAAGACCGTTGATATTGTCAAAATCCGTATCACCGTCGGAAACGGCCTGGTTGATGGTATCGGCAAATGCGATGATCGAATCCATCTCTTTCAGCAGGGCCTCTTCATCCTCCTGCGCAATAAACAGCTTGCTCAGGGTGGCAATCTGCTGCAATTCTTCCCGGGTTACTTTGGCCATAATCGGAAAACCTCCTTCTCTCCGTCAGCGGATGCGAATGTGCGCTTCCCGCAGCTGCTGCTCGGTCACGGCGGTGGGGGCGCCCAGCAGCATATCCTGGGCATTGCTGTTCAGCGGGAAGGCGATCACCTCGCGGATGTTCTCTTCCCCGGCCAGCAGCATGACCATCCGGTCGACACCGGGGGCCATGCCCGCATGGGGTGGCGCCCCGTAGCCAAAGGCATTGTAAAGGGCGCCGAATTTTTCTTTCAAATCCTCTTCCGTATAACCGGCCAACTCAAAGGCTTTGACCATAATCTCGCGGTCGTGATTGCGCACGGCGCCGGAGGACAGCTCGACCCCATTGACCACGATGTCATACTGATACGCCAGGATGCTCTCGGGATCCTGATGCAGCAGGGCATCCATCCCGCCCTGGGGCATGGAGAAGGGGTTGTGCGTAAAGATCAGCTTGCCGGTCTCCTCATCGGTTTCATACATGGGGAAATCGACGATAAAGCAGAAAGCAAAGCGATCCTTGTCGATCAGGTTCAGCTTTTCACCCAGTTCGGTGCGCACCTGACCGGCCAGGCGGGGGGCAATTTTTTCCTCGTCTGCGATAAAGAAGATGACATCGTCCGGCTGCAGATTGGCGCGGCGGCGCAGTTCCTCCCGCTGCTCGTCACTGAGGAATTTGTCGATGGGCCCTTTATAGCTGCCGTCCTCCTTGACATTCAGATAGCCCAACCCCATCATGCCGATTGACGTGGCGAATTTTCCCATATTTTCATAGAACTTCTTGCTCTGTCTGCCGCAGCCGGGCGCGTTGATCGCCCGCACCGTTTTGTTGCAGAAGGGCTTGAAGGAGGAGTCGACGAACATGTCACTCAGATCAATAATCTTCAGCGGATTGCGCAGGTCGGGCTTATCGGTGCCGTAGGTCAGCATAGCCTCTTTATACGTGATCCGGGGGAAGGGAGCGGCCGTCACCGTTTTGTTCGAAAAACGACGGAAAATATCGGGCAGCACCTCTTCAGCCACGGCGAAAACATCCTCCTGATCGGCAAAGGCCATCTCGAAATCCAGCTGATAGAATTCGCCGGGGGAACGGTCGGCCCGGGCGTCCTCATCGCGGAAGCAGGGGGCAATCTGGAAATAGCGGTCAAAGCCCGAGACCATCAGAAGCTGCTTGAAAATCTGCGGGGCCTGGGGCAGGGCATAGAATTTCCCGTGGTGCTTGCGGCTGGGAATCAGGTAATCGCGCGCCCCCTCGGGCGAGGAGGTGGAGAGAATGGGCGTCTGCATTTCCACAAAGCCCAGCTCTTCCATCTTATGCCGCAGAGCGGAGATCACATGGGAGCGCAGCAGCATGTTGTCGCGCACATGGCTGTTGCGCAGGTCCAGAAAACGATAGCGCAACCGCACTTCTTCACGGGTATCCGTGGACATGGCCGGCTCGAAGGGCAGGCTCTCCACGCATTTTCCCAGTACGGTCAGGCTTTCGGCGTGTACTTCCACCGTGCCGGTACTGATTTTGGGGTTGATTGTATCCGCATCGCGCAGGACAACCGTGCCGGAAGCGGAAACCGTACATTCGCGGGTGACCCCCATAAGCATGGTATCATCGTGAATGACCACCTGTACAATGCCGTACTGATCACGCAGATCCAGAAACTGAACGCCGCCGTGGTCACGGATATTTTCGACCCACCCCGCTACGCGCACGGAATTGCCGATAAGATTCTCGCCCACCTCGCTGCACCGGCACGAGCGGTAGGAATTGGGGCGGAAGGAAACTGCGGTCTCGTTCATCGAAAATACTCCTTTCGCAAAAGATCAACTTTTGCTTTCTTGTGTTCTGAAAATACAAAATCAAAAAATCGAAACTCGCGATTCTGCAGGAAAAGAAAGGGCAAAATGCAAATTCGTTTTTTCAGTATACCATTTTTCCCGCGCTTTAGCAAGTAAAAACGCGGGAAGGATTCCGGTTTTTCGGCCGGTTTCCCAAAGTGAAAAAAGATTCTGCTTTTTCAACAAAATTCTTTTCAGTTGGGAAGAATTGTGATAAAATAAAGAAACGGCCGGGCCGACGTTTTTCGCCCCCTGCCGTTTCCCCGTTTTATCCTGCCAGGAACATATGGTCCGCAAAAATTTTAATTCCGATCAGGACCAGTACGATTCCGCCCAGCAGCTCAGCTCTGTCGGCCAGCAGGCCGCCGAATTTTTTCCCGATCCACACCCCCGCAAGGCACAGAACAAAGGTAATGGCGCCGATCAGGCAGACGGAGACCGCCATCAGGGCCGGGGTGTACGCACCCACGGCGGTGGGCAGGATTACGCCGGTGGCCAGGGCGTCGATGCTCGTGGCGACTGCCAGAGCGGTCAGGCGTTTGAAATTCAGGTCATCGGGTGGTGTATCCTCCTCTTTTTTCCGGGATTCCACGATCATCTGAATTCCGATGAAGCCCAAAAGAATCAAAGCTACCCAGTGGTCGATGCTGCTGATAAATCCTTCCCCCGCTTTTCCCACCAGCCAGCCGAGAAGCGGCATCAGCGCCTGGAAAAATCCGAAAAACGCGGCCATGCGCAGAGCAAGTTTCAGGGTGACTTTTTTCTGAACAGCGCCATTGGTCACGCTGACGGCGAAAGCATCCATGGAAAGGCCGACGGCAATACCGATCAGTGACAGGGTATCCATAGAGAAGGTTCCCTCCTTAAACGATAATCTGATCCCGATGTGGGGCAGACAATATACAGTATTATAGGACTTGCCAGTGTGCTTGTCAATTGCTGAAAATCCTTGAAAATCCTATAGAAATGAGACACAGAAAGGAAGTGCGGTTCTTTATGAAAATCGGTCAGTACATTCTCGCTCTGGATCAGGGCACCACCAGCTCACGCGCTATCGTATTCGATTCCTACGGGGCGATTGTGGGAAAAGGGCAGGAGGAATTCCCTCAGATCTATCCTCAGCCCGGCTATGTGGAGCATGATCCGGTCACGATTTTGGCCAGCCAGCTGCGGGCCATGCGTGCCGCCGTACAGGATGCCAGAATTGCGGTGGAGGATCTTGCGGCTATCGGCATCACCAATCAGCGTGAGACCACCCTGGCCTGGGACAGTCAGACGGGCCTTCCGATCTGCAACGCCATTGTGTGGCAGTGCCGCCGTACGGCGGAAATCTGCGAAGAACTGAAAGCGCAGGGGTACGAGCCCATGATCCGGGAGAAGACCGGTCTGATTATTGATGCGTATTTTGCCGGCACCAAGATGAAATGGATCCTCGACCACGTGCCGGAGGCCCGGGAGCTGGCGGAAAAAGGGCGGCTGCGCTTCGGCACCGTGGATACCTGGCTGATCGATTCCCTGACGGAGGGGGCGAGCTATGTAACCGATGTGACCAACGCCTGCCGCACCATGCTGTTTAATATTCATACGATGCAGTGGGATGAAGAATTACTCCGTATGTTGGATATCCCGCGCCAGGCGCTTCCCGACGTGGTGCAGTCCAGCGGGGTGGTGGGCGAGTGCAGCGAGAGCGTATTCGGCCGCCGGATCCCCATCGCCGGGATCGCCGGTGACCAGCACGCGGCCCTGTTCGGCCAGTGCTGTTTTGAGAAGGGCATGACCAAAAATACATACGGGACCGGGTGCTTTGTGTTGATGAATACCGGTGATACACCCATCTCCAGCCGCCACGGCCTGCTGACCACGGTGGCATGGAGCATTGACGGCAAGCCCACCTATGCCCTGGAAGGCAGCGCCTTTAATGCCGGCAGCGCCATCAACTGGCTGCGGGACGAACTGCACATGATCGAAAAGCCCTCGGATGCCGATCGGATGGCCGAGAGTGTGGAGGATAACGGGGGCGTATATTTTGTGCCGGCCTTTACGGGGCTGGGGGCTCCCTACTGGGATATGTATGCCCGCGGTGCCCTGCTGGGTATGACCCGCGGTACGACCGATGCCCATATTGCCCGGGCGGTGCTGGAGAGCATCGATCTGGAAAGCTGTGACTTGTTCACGGCTATGGAGGAGGACGCCGGGGTGAAGATTCCGCAGCTGCGGGTGGACGGAGGCGCCAGCAAAAGCCGCTTCCTGATGCAGACCCAGGCCGATCTTCTCAACCGCACGGTAAATCTGCCGGTCTGCCTGGAAACAACGGCTCTGGGGGCGGCTCTGTTGGCGGGATTGGCTGTGGGCGTGTGGGATTCCCTCGACGAGATCTCCGGGCTGTGGCGCATCCAGAAGACTTATCGGCCGGAGAAGGACGATGACTACCGGGCTTCCATGCTGAAAAAATGGCACAAAGCGGTCGGGCGGTGCCGCAGCTGGGCGCTGGAGGACGACGAATAACCGAAAATGCAGAAAACAGGCAGCGGGGTTTGTAAGGAAATCCCGCTGCTTTGTGCATTTTTTGGGGAAAACCGGGGAAAGAAAAGGAAAAAATGCAGGAAAAAATATTTGATCCTGCATATTGCATCAGAGAAAAGAGTGTGCTATAATCAAGCATACTTTATTACGTTACTGTAAAAAACAGGAGGGACACAAGGCGATGATTGCTGTCATCGATTATGACGCCGGCAATATCCGGAATGTGGAAAAGGCCCTGCAGTTTCTCGGGTGCGAACCCTGTGTGACGCGGGACCCCGAAAAGCTGCAGCAGGCACAGGCGGCGATTCTCCCCGGGGTGGGGGCTTTTGGCGATGCCATGGAGTCGCTCAACCGGTTTCATTTGACGCAGGCCATCCGCGATTTTGTCCGCAGCGGGCGCCCTTTTTTGGGAATCTGTTTAGGGCTGCAGCTTCTGTTTGCGGAGAGTGAGGAATCCCCCGGTGTGGAGGGGCTGTCTCTGCTGCCCGGGCGGGTGGTGCGTTTTCCCGGGGATATGGGGCTGAAAATTCCGCATATCGGCTGGAATTCCCTCGCGTTTCCCGAAAACCGCAGCCCTCTGTTTGCCGGCCTGCCGGAGGAAGCGTATGTCTATTTCGTGCATTCCTATTATCTGCAGTGCGAAGATCCCCAGGCGGTAGCGGCCGTGGCAGAATACGGCATCCCCTTCCATGCAGCGGTAGCCAAGGGCAATTTGTTTGCCACCCAGTTCCATCCGGAGAAAAGCGGGGAAACCGGGCTCTCGATCTTGCGGAATTTTGCCGCGATGGCAAGCCGTAATGATTAGAAAGCAGGGGAAACCCGATGAAAACAGAACGATGAACCGAGGAAGAAAGGAACCCGCTATGTATGCCAAAAGAATTATCCCCTGTCTGGACCTGAAAAACGGCCGGGTGGTCAAAGGAACCAATTTTGTCGGCCTGCGGGATGCAGGTGACCCCGTAGAGGCGGCCCGGCGTTACGATGAGCAGGGGGCGGACGAGCTGGTGCTGCTGGATATCACCGCTTCCTCCGATGCCCGGAATATTATGATTGATATCGTCGAGAAAGTGGCCTCGACAATCTTTATCCCTTTCACCGTGGGCGGCGGTATCCGCTCAGTTGAGGATTTTCAGAAGCTGCTGCATGCCGGTGCCGATAAGGTCTCGGTGAATTCCTCGGCGCTGAAGGATCCCACTCTGATCCGGGAGGCCGCAAAGAAATTCGGCAGCCAATGCGTTGTATGTGCGATCGACGCCAAGCGCCGCACACAGGATCCCAAGGACGGCTGGACCGTGTATCTCAACGG
>JALENG010000041.1 GCA_022767925.1 Clostridia bacterium | reverse complement strand
CGTTTCCGAAAGCCACACAGTTTTCAGGGTGGTAATATTAGCAAATGCTCTGTCACCGATGGCAACAACAGGATAGCCCTCCAATTCCGCAGGAATAGAGATGGCAGTATCTGCACCGTTGTATTTGGTGATCGTTACGGTTTCGGATTTTACTTCGTAGCTGTAATCCGCCGGGTTGCATTCCAAATCATTAACTTCAACTGCGGTCGCAATAACCGTATCAATCGTTGTCGAGCCGCTTAATGCCACTATCTGTATGTCATTCTCAGAAAAAGTATATCCCGCTTTGTAAAAGCGGATAGTGTAGGTGTAACCAGTTATGGCCTCGTATTCAACAGATTGCCATGCTCCGCTCGTGCTTGTAGAACATAATGTCAAAGCAACATTTTCGTCATAGTTATAGAGCATCACAGAAACACCGGCAACTCCATTACCTGACGCATCCGTTACCTTGCCGCTGATCGTTGTAAAAGAGAAATCGGACTGAGGCGCAATATTTGATTGCGTCGCAGTGCTGAAAACTTCAATCGGCTCGGACGCAGTAACGATATCTGCCGGTGCTTCGACCTCCAGTTCTGTTGCAAACACCTGCACAGGTAGCATAGTAGTCAGCATGGCGATGATCAGAAGTATGCTGACAAGACGGCTCCTCATTCTCTTCATGGTGGTTACCTCCCAAATTCAAAAACATCACTCAGGGCTGATAATGATGTTTCCGTCAGTAGTGTATTATATACCAATTTGATTCTACCACAAAAGCGCACCGATTACCACTGTTTTCGCAACCATCGAACATATTAATAGGGTGTTTTTTCTTCTTGCATGACTATTTTTTTGCGCCTGTACCCTTATATTTTCCGTCTGCCGTGGCCTACCTTTGAGGGGGACTGTCCTCTCAGAAAGGAGCCTATCCATGACAGACCAGGAAAGAACGCAAATCTTCCAGCTCCAAAAGAAAGGGCTGGGTTATAAGCGCATCGCAGCTCAACTCAATCTTCCCGTCAACGGCGTGAAATCATTCTGCCGCCGTCATCCAGTAAACAAGGATACTGCGTTGTCTGACGCTGTCGGTTGCCTGCAATGCGGAACGCCGCTGACCCAACAGCCGCACCGAAAGGCCAAGAAGTTCTGTTCCGATAAGTGTCGCATGGCTTGGTGGAATACGCACCAAGACCAAGTAAACCGAAAGGCGTACTACCAGCACATCTGTCCTGCGTGTGGGAAGCTGTTCGAAAGCTATGGCAAGGAGCATCGGGTCTACTGCTCCCGTGCCTGCTACGCCCAGGCTCGGCGCAAGGAGGTGAGCCAGAATGGATGACTATGAAAAGCGTGTGATCGCCTATCAGCTTGCCATGTCGCTTGCCAGAAGTATGCTCACCCAAGGCATCATCTCAGAAGAAGAGTACCGTAAAATTGATACCATTATGACCGAAAAACACGGCCTCTTTTCGGGTACTATATTCCGCTGAATCGCTCCGAATTAACTGGATAATAGGTGCTTTCAGAGGTAATATGTGACACTGACAAGGAGATGATTTGATGGAAAGAGTCATTCGGAAAATTGAAACGACCGTGCCGATGCAGCCCCGTCTGCTGCGGGTTGCCGCTTACGCCAGAGTGTCCAGCGGTAAGGATGCCATGCTGCACTCCCTTTCGGGACAGGTCACACATTACAGCCAGCTTATTCAACAGCACGATGGCTGGCAATTGATGCGGAGTTGGAGACCCTCACGCAAGAGATGGAGTTGCTGGCAGAGATGACCAAGAAGTGCATCGAGGAAAACTCCCGGAACGCCCAAGACCAGGATGAGTTCGCCGCCAAGTACAACCGCCTGGTTGAGAGGTACGAGTCTACCAAGGCCAGAGCCGGTGAACTTCAAGACCAGCGTTCGGTTCGGCAAAGCAAGGCAGATGAGATTGGGGCGTTCATGTTCACCCTGCATGAGATGGAGACCGCCGCCCAAAAGTTTGATCCCAAGCTCTGGATGACCACGGTGAGCCAAGCCACCGTCTACAGTGATGGCAGAATCGCTTTCCGCTTCATCAGCGGCATGGAAGTGACCGTATAGCGCAATATACGAACGGCCCCTCACAGACAACATTGCCTGTGAGGGGCTGTTTGGTTCTGACTTTAGCGTTCTGAGTCATAATCCTCTGGTAATTTGGAGCAATCTGTAGTATCATAGATATACCGTGAATTGTGTAACGTGCATTACCAGCATATTGGAGGCGAATTCTGGTGTTAAAGCGAATTGTGTCTATAATATTGAGTCTTTTCATTTTGATGTCAATTGTCCCCGTTCAAGCCTATGCTACTGAATCAAATGATGCGTCTAGCACTCTCTTTTCTGGCGGATCTGGCACCGCAGATGATCCCTACATTATTCGAACAGTTGAAGATTTCGTAAATATTCGAACATCCCCCAGTTGCCACTTTTCTCAGATTGGTGACATTAATTTCGAAAATGTCGCTGTGGAACCGATAGGTAGTAACCAGATTCCATTTAGCGGCGTATATGATGGATGCGGGTTTTCAATCAAAAATGTCACTATCGATACTTCAGAGTATACATATCTTGGCTTGTTTGGTTACTCTACTGGAACAATCAAAAATCTCGATGCACTGAACTGCTCCATTGCTGTTAGTCAAAGCTCAAATACGATGTATGTCGGAATAATAGCAGGATACAACCGAGGAACACTCCTCAAATGCTCTGTGATGTCGGATATTTCTGCAAAAGTCAAGGGCGAATCCACGAGATTATACTGCGGCGGTATTTGCGGTTATACTGTAAAGACGATAGAAGACTGTACCTTTTCGGGAGTTATAACTGCCGATGTTGCCTATGCTAACAGCACCGTATATGCTGGTGGGATTTGTGGATATGGAGCCGCTCAAAATAGTATAAACAGCGGAACCGTAACTGCATCCGCTACTGCCACTTCCGATGCGTATGCTGGTGGAATAGTAGCATATGGAATGAGCGCTATTTCAAATTGCTTAAATTCTGGTAAAGTTTCAGCTATCAACGCAGATACTGCGTTTGCAGGTGGTATTGCGGGATATCAAGGAAGCACTGTTACAGGGAGCAAGAACACAGGTGAAATATATGCGAATACAAAATACTCTTATAGCGAAACCTACTCTGGTGGTATAGTTGGACACAATCGGGGAACAACTTCGTTCTGCGAGAATTCCGGAACAATTCACGGAGATAGTTCTTCCTCAAATGTTCGTGTTGGCGGAATTGTCGGTATGAATGACAAGATTGTTGAGGATTGTATAAATGTCGGAACTGTTTACGGCGAAAGTACATCAAACGAGTCGAGAATTGGAGGCATTGTAGGCTCCTTATATAGCAACGGTACTATCAGCCGATGCTGCAATCAGGGAACTGTAACTACCACTCTGAACGGTCCCTTTTCATGCGGTTTTGCTGGTGGTATTGTGGGAATTAGTCAGTATAGCACAGTTCTTCAATGTTGTAATCACGGAATAATTCATGCAATACAAGAAAATGGATCGCTGATTTCTAGTGCCGGAGGCATTATGGGAGGAAGTTCCGATTCCGCGATCTTTGACTGCTATAATACCGGAACGGTGCATCAGACCTATAATGGCAGTGATTCGCGCGAAAGCGGAGGATGTGGCGGAATCGTGGGCGAAGGAGAAATCAGCGCCCTATACTGCTATAATGTTGGTGATTTGGAAGTGGATTCTCCGCATACCCCCATTGGTGGTATTGCATCTTACTGTAATACATCTTCTTCAATGTGCTCCATTGAGTATTGTTATGCTCTCTCTGCATATCAAGACGCCGCTGCAATTGAAATGACAGAAGACGCATCCTTTCAAAAAGAAACGTATGTAGGATTTGATTTTGACACCATCTGGGACATAGATGAACAAGTGAATGATGGAAGGCCTTATTTAAGGACTCTTCCGACCACAGATAATGTTGGCTGGTATATCGCACCGAATACTACTATTTCTGTGGCAGGCATCGTTATACCCGAGTCGATTATTGTTGCTGTAGGAGATGTTGCTAGTTTAGAAGCAATGGTTCTCCCAGGAAACGCAACAGACCGTACCGTTATATGGTCTACAGACCATGCTGAAATAGCATCGGTAAGTCAAGAAGGCACAGTGTGTGCTATCTCTGTCGGTACAGCATTTATCACCGCCACCACCGCTGATGGGCAATACACTGCATCGTGTATGGTTACGGTCAACGCAAGAGTAGCCAACGAATACGAACTCAAAAAGCTGACCCTGCGGGATTTAACTGGAAACCAACTTTCTGTAATTCCCAAAGCCAGTTTTTGGGCAACGGTGGCAATCAAGAATCTTGCGTCCGAGGGCAACAGCTTGGTACTGCTTGCCACTTACGATGCGGATGGCCTCTATCTCGGCATGAACGCAGCATGGGTTGAAGATATCCCAGTTGGCAGCACAGTGAACGTCAGTTTCCTTCTTTCCAACAGCAACGGAAAAATCGCAGAGATCAAGGCATTCTGTATTGCTTCTTTCAGTAACCTTACACCATTGGGCGGTTGCCTTTCATTTCCTCAGTGAACCCCCTTTGTGTTGAGAATGAACCCCCTAAAAGCAAAAGTGAACCCCCTTGAGCCAACGCATCATAATTGGGGTCATTTGCCATGCGGAGTGTCCTTATAGGATCTGAGTATCCTGTAACGGGCACTCCGCATTTTTTTATTTGTTCAAAATAGGTTACGCCTTGTTTGTCGAATAGCAGTCGATCCCGGATACAGAGTAGCTTAACTTTGTGCTGGGTGAGCAAATCGATGTAGGCTTGCGTCATGTCCCATTCCTGCCCTATGCGGTCAATGCTGTTTACCAACACCATATCCACCTTGCCAGCGAGAACGGCCTGAGTGACCATTTCCAAGCCCGGACGGTCAAGGGTCAGCCCGCTATCCTGTTCGGCGGTAGCGCCGATAATGGTATATCCCGCACGGGCGCCAAGAACGAAAAGCGGGTCCGGGATACCTGCCGGGTTGCGCTGCAGCTGGCGGCGGGAATTGCCTGTGTGGGAATTGTGGTTTTCGAGAGCGTGCCGGAGATTTTGCTGTACTTCTTCCAGGCGGGGGAGGCCATGATGGAGATCGGGATTCCCGCCCTTCGGATCATAGCCCCCACTTTCCTTCCGGCGGCAGTGACAATGGTGGCAGGATACCTGATCTCCGGTTTTGGAAACGGGACCGTGAATATGATCGCAACGGCCATGCGCCAGTTGGTGCTTTTGCTGCCGGTTGTCTGGGCCATGGGCGAACTGTGGGGCATCGGATCGGTATGGTACGCGTTTTGGGTATCCGAACTGATGGGTTTTTTGTACGCCGGGTGGAAATTGCGCTACCATCTGAAAAAGCAGCAAATGGCGGCCCGGCAGGCCTCCTGAGCCGCTTTCCGATGCGCTATGAATAAAGGATCGAAAGCGTGCTGTTTCTCTGGATTTTTTCGGAAAAGTACCGTACAATAGAAAGAAGAAAGGCGGCCGGGATCGCGAAAGGCGCGCCGGTAAGGAGGAAGCAGCGATGATTCTTGAAAACGAGCGATGGGCGGTCACTATTACAGAGACAGGGGCTGAGCTGACCGCAATTTATGACAAAAAACAGCAGACGGACCTTCTCTGGGAAGGGGCGGCGCCCTTCTGGCGGCGGCATGCGCCGGTGCTCTTTCCCCATGTGGGCCGCACCTGGGGCGATGTGCTACGGCTAAACGGACGGGTTTATCCCTGCATGCAGCACGGATTTGCCCGCAGCCAGGTGTTCACCGCAGTACAGGAGGGAAAGGAAACGGGGATTTTTACCTTGTGTGCCAACGAGGAAACCCGGGAAAAATATCCTTTTGATTTTGTTCTGTGCATTACATACACCCTGGGGGAAAAGGAGCTGCAGGTGCGCTGGCAGGTGGAAAACCGCGGGCATGACCCCATGCCCTTTACCATCGGCGGGCATCCGGCTTTCCGCTTTGCGGAAAAAGAGGGGAAAAAGGAGGATTACTGCCTGTACTTCCCGGGGAAAGAGGAACTCTCCTACTGCCGGTTGGATACACGGCACGGCACGGCTATTCCGGAGAAGGTGTACCGGCTGAAGACCGACGGGGGCTATGTGCCGCTGAGCGATGGAATGTTCAAGGAGGATGCCCTGATTTTTGACGGCGGGCAGATTGAAGAGGCCTGGCTGTACCGGAAGGACGGCACCCCCCGGGTCGGCCTGCGCAGCAGGGATTTTCCCAATTATGGCATCTGGTCCATGGTGGGAGCGCCGTTTGTCTGCCTGGAACCCTGGCAGGGGCGGTGCGACGACTGCGGCGAGAACCGCGATTTTTCGGAAAAACCCGATGCCGTGGTGCTTGCCGCCGGAGAGAGCTTCCAAAAAGAATACCAGATCCTGGTACCCTGACCGCCGGGATTCGTTTTTTGACAAAGTACCGCAGGCCGTCCGGCGAAGAAACCGGGCGGCCTCTTTCTATGGAAAATCGCAGAAAACGATTGTCCTCTCTTAGAGGTTCTCCCGTTTTTGGATTTTGGTTAAGAAACCGGCTTTTCGCAAAAAGCCAGTATTCATTTCGTATGAAGAGGAGAGAACCGGGCCATACTGTCTGTGAAAGAATCGGACAGGGGGATGACAATCGTGCAGTACAGCAAGGTAGAGCTGTGTGGGGTGAATACGTCCCGGCTGCGGGTGATGACGGAAGAGGAGAAAATGGAGTGCCTGCGCACGATGCACGGCGATGATCCCGAGGCCGCCAAACGTGCCCGGCAGGAAATGGTGGAGGGAAATCTGCGCCTGGTACTCAGTGTGATTCAGCGTTTTTCCGGGCGCAGTGATAATCCGGATGATCTGTTTCAGGTGGGATGTATTGGCCTGATGAAGGCCATCGACCATTTTGATATGAACCAGGGGGTGCGTTTTTCCACCTACGGTGTGCCCATGATTATCGGCGAAATCCGTCGCTATCTGAGGGACAACAATTCGGTGCGGGTCAGCCGTTCGCTGCGGGACCTGGCGTATAAGGCCATGCAAATGAAGGAAAAGCTGACCCGCGAGATGGACCGGGAGCCCACGGTGGAGGAAATTGCCAAGGGACTGTCCCAGCCGGTGGAAACGGTGGTGACGGCGCTGGAGGCGATTGTGGAGCCCGTCAGCCTGTACGAGCCGGTTTACAATGATGGCGGGGAGCCGATTTATGTGCTGGATCAGCTGGGCGACGGAACGGGCGACGGCGACTGGCTGGACGAGATCGCCCTGAAACAGGCGGTGCAGGCCCTGTCCCAGCGGGAGAAGAAGATTCTATCCCTACGGTTTATGGAGGGGCGCACCCAGATGGAAGTGG
Organism: Clostridia bacterium; assembly: GCA_022767925.1. Lineage (GTDB taxonomy): Bacteria > Bacillota > Clostridia > Oscillospirales > Acutalibacteraceae > Heritagella. The sequence continues at coordinate 8,788 of JALENG010000041.1, read as the reverse complement.
CCTCGGCCATTGGAATCAGCCAGGCCCAGGTTTCCCGCCTGGAAAAGGCGGCCCTGACACGGATCAAGGCCGCTCTGTAAGAAAATACGCATAATGAAATCCCCGGCCGGCATATCTTTTTCCGATAGAAAACCGAGGAAAAAGGAGGGCTTTCCAGTGATCTGCCGGATTTCGGATCTGCAGCGGAGGGACGTGATCTGTCTGCAGGATGGCGCACGGCTGGGAACCGTGGGAGACGTGGAGATTGACACCGCTTCGGCGAAAATGTCCGCCGTGGTCGTATATGGGCGCCCCCGCTTTCTGGGGCTGTTTGGCCGGCCGCAGCCGCTGTTGGTGCCGTGGGAGGAAATCAGCCTGTTGGGGTCGGATACCATTCTGGTGAAAACCAGGCCCGTGCAGCAGCGGAAAACGCCGGGGGCGGTCTCCCGTTTTTTCGGCAGCCTTTTTACCGATTGAAAAGGAGAAAAACGCCCGATTTTCGGCAAAAAATAGCTTGCATGGCTCTGCGCCCTGTGCTATAATATCCAAGATAACGCACGCTGGCGGTATGGACGATGGGTGCCCCCTTCCGGGGTGGATTTGTCAGAAAAAACCGCGGCGGAGGACAAACCTGAAGGAGGAAAATAAAATGGCAGTAGTATCTATGAAGCAGCTGCTGGAGGCCGGCGTACATTTCGGCCACCAGACCAGAAGATGGAACCCGAAGATGGCCCCGTACATCTTCACCGAGAGGAACGGCATCTACATCATCGACCTGCAGAAGACCGTTCGCAAGCTGGAGGAAGCCTACAACTTTGTGCGTGATCTGTCCATGGACGGCAAGTCCGTTCTGTTCGTCGGCACCAAGAAGCAGGCCCAGGAATCCGTGAAGGAAGAGGCTGTCCGTGCCGGTGCTTACTATGTAAACGCTCGTTGGCTGGGCGGTATGCTCACCAACTTCCGCACGATCCGTCACCGCATTGACCGTCTGAAGCAGCTGCGCACCATGGAAGAAGACGGCACGTTTGATCTGCTCCCCAAGAAGGAAGTCATCAAGCTGAACCTCGAGATCGAGAAGCTGGAGAAGTTCCTGGGCGGCATCAAGGAGATGAAGCAGCTCCCCGGCGCTCTGTTCATCGTTGACCCGAGAAAAGAACGCATTGCTGTTTCCGAAGCCCGCAAGCTGGGTATCCCGATCGTTGCCATCGTGGACACCAACTGCGATCCTGATGAGATCGACTATGTCATCCCCGGCAATGACGACGCTATCCGCGCTGTCAAGCTGATCTCCGGCACCATCGCCAACGCCATCATCGAAGGCAAAGAAGGCCAGATGGGCGCTGCCGCTGCAGAAGAGAAGGAAGCCGAGGCTGCCGAGCAGGAAGCTGCTGAATAAGCTGCTTTTGCCCGCATCCTGAAAGCGCCCGCCTGGGCTTTCCGGCCGGGCGCTTTTGCGAGAAAAACGGCCGAAAAGGCCGATTTGAGTAGACATTTGTGAAAATGGAGGAATGATCCCATGAATTTTACTGCAAAAGATGTTGCCACCCTTCGTGAGAAGACCGGCTGCGGCATGATGGACTGCAAGAAGGCCCTGACCGAGGCCAACGGCGATATGGAAGCCGCCATCGACGTACTGCGTGAAAAGGGCCTGGCCAAGGCTGCGAAAAAGGCCGGCCGTATTGCGGCCGAGGGCGTGGCCTTCGCTTATGTGAATGAGAGCGCTACCGTGGGCGTTGTGATCGAAGTCAATGCCGAGACGGACTTCGTTGCCAAGAATGCGGAATTCCAGGAGTTTGTAAAAGTTTGCGCCAATACCGTGATGGAGCAGAATCCGGCCGATGTCGAGGCCCTGCTGGCCTGCACCGCTTCCGGTTCCGATCAGACGGTGGATGCCCTGCTGAAGGACAAGATTCTGGTTATCGGCGAGAACATCAAGGTTCGCCGCTTTGCCCGTCTGGAGGGCAAGGTTGCCGCTTACATCCATGCCGGCGGCAACATCGGCGTACTGGTGAACTTTGAGACCGAGGCCGATCCCACCCTGCCCGCTTTCCAGGAGATGGGCAAGAACATCGCCATGCAGGTGGCCGCTATGAATGCCCCGTACCTGAACCGCGAATCGGTTCCCGCTGACGTGCTGGCCCACGAGAAGGAAATTCTGACCCAGCAGATCGTCAACGAGGGCAAGCCCGAGGCCATCGCTCAGAAGATCGTCAACGGCCGTATGGGTAAGTTCTACAAGGAGAACTGCCTGGTTGAGCAGGTTTATGTAAAGGACAATGACCTGACGGTACAGAAGTACGCCGATCAGGTGGGCAAAGAGCTGGGTGCTCCGATTGCCGTTACCGGCTTTGTACGTTTTGCCAAGGGCGAGGGTCTGGAGAAGAGAAACGACGATTTCGCCGCAGAGATCGCCAGCATGGTCAAATAATTTTTGGCAAACCTAAAATCCCCGGAGGAAGATTTCCTCCGGGGATTTTTTTATGAATGATTCCTGTCTGTAATGAAGCTTCTTTACTTTTCCGGGTACTTCTGACGCAGCTGTTCGGCTTTGTCCGCCCGGCCGGTATCGCGCAGGCGCTGCAGATATTTTTCAAAATCCGTATGGGTGTGCTGGGGGCCGCCCTCTTTCATCACTGTCCACATGGGATCGATGGTGCTGGCGGATTTTTTCATCTGTTCCTCCTGCCAGTTCAAGATCAGCCGGGCCCCCTGGGCGCAGATTTCCGGATGCTGCTCCTTTACGTCCCGCTGCTCATGGGGATCCTCCCGCAGGTCAAACAGCATCTCCCGGTCAAACAGGTGGTACCCGTCGTGGATCGAGCGGATGTACAGCCAATGGTCAAACCGCGCCGAGCGCTGGCAGACATGGGCCATCTGGGAGAGGATCAGAAAATCGCGCCCGGTATCCTTTCCTTCCAGCAGGCTGGGCAAAAAGCTCTCGCCGTCCCAGTTCGCTCCCTTTTCCACTCCCAGCAGCTCGGCCATGGTGGGCAGAAGATCCAGGCTGTAGTGCAGGCCGTTGTCCACACTGCCTGGCTTTATCCCCGGCCACTTGATCAGGAAAGGAATCCGGCAGGTGGCGTCATCCGCCGTTCCGTGCTCTTCGTAAATTCCCAGTTCTCCCATGGTCTCCCCGTGGTCGGCGGTCAGGATAATGGCCGTATCCTCGTAAATTCCCTGCTGCTTCAAAAGGGAGAGGATCTGCCCGATCAAACTGTCACAGTAGCGGATGCTGCAGTCGTACCCGTCAAAGACGGCGCGCAGCTCCTCCATGGTCTCCGCCTTGCCCGGGGCGCGGGGATAGCGGGGATTGACGGCGTCATCATACATGTTCAGGTCCATCACGCTGTGAGGGCCGGCCAGTTTTTTGTGGGCTTCCAGAATCTCCGGAGTGATCCACCGGGGAAGGGGATCCTTCTCAAAGGGGTCGCCGAAATCGGCGGGCGCCCGATAAGGGGTGTGCGGGTCCCAGAAATGGACGTGCAGAAACCAGTTGTCCTCTCCATTGTGGCGGGTTAGCCAGTCCAGCGCCACCGGCAGGACCTTTTCCCCGGATTCCATACCCTCATCGCCCACGTTATAGCACTCATTGAAACCGGCGTTGAACCACCAGGAGGAGTGGCGCTCCGGGAACGAGCTGATCGAGGCCGTGTGATAGCCCGCCCGGCGGAAAATCCGATGGAAGCACTGGTCATCCACCGGGTCGCGAAAATCCCGGCACTCGCCGGTCAACCGGCGGTCGGCCGCCGTACCGCCGTGTCCCACGGCCCCGTTGCGGATTCCGAACATCCCGCTGACCAGTGCGGCCCGGGAGGGCAGACAGGGGGCATCCGAGCAGTAATACTGGTCAAACCGCATTCCGTCATGGCACAGACTGTCAATGGCCGGACTGGTGTTCCGCGGATAGCCGTAGCACCCCAGATGGTCGGGGCGCAGCGTGTCAATATCCAGAAATAAGATGCGCATAGGCAAAAAGCTCCTTTCAAGAATGGTATTCTTTTCTTTATTCTACCTCTTTACAGGCGCCTTGAAAACGGATATACTCATAGAAAATTAGCACAATCTTATACTTTTAAAAGAACAGGAGATAGAAATGGGAAAGCGGGAAGAGTTGTTTTACGAGCCGCCGGGTCCTCTTTCGGAAAAGGAGGCAGTGCGGATTCTGCACATGTTCCATGAGAAATCCGAGCCGGGATGCGGCCTGCACTGGCATGAACGAGTGGAAGTTTATTATGTGATCAGCGGCGGCGTACGGCTTTACAGCGGGAGCGGTGAAACCTGGCTGTACCCCGGGGATGTGGCGGTGGTACCGGGCTTTCTGCCCCATCAGGGGCGGGATTTTTTGCCAAAAAGTGAGCATTATGTTCTACAGGTTGCCCCCGAGTTTCTGCAGGGGGAGGAGGCTGGACTGCAGCGCCTGTTCACCCAGGGAGGGTCCCTCCCACTGCTGATCCGCCAGGACGGAGCACTAATGGCCATTCTGGACCATCTACTGCAGGAGCAGCAGAAAAAGGCGCCCGGCTGGCGCACCGCTATCCGGGGGGATATGCTGCGGGCTTTTTCCCATATTTACCGGGTGTGGCCCCGCCGTCCGCAGGCCGGGGGGAAGAAGAGCGGATTTACGACGGTGCAGGCGGTATTGTTCTATATCGCCGGTCATTTCACCGAGAAAGAAGCTGTCACGCTGCAGGCCCTGTCCCGCCATTTCGGGCTGTCGGTCCCGTATCTGTGCCGGCTGTTCCGCGCTTATACAGGGCTGACAGTGAACGGCTATATTCAGGAGGTGCGTCTTGCCCGCGGGGCGGCCCTGCTGCGGGACGGCGCCGCGGTTAGTGAAGCGGCCCGGGCTGCGGGAATCGAGGACTCAAATTACTTCGCCCGGCTGTTCCGGCAGCACACCGGATATTCGCCGGGCGAGTGGAAACGGGTGGTGGAAACCGGCCTGTCTGGGCCGTTGGATCCGGAATCTTGTGTGGGGATTCCCTGAAACTTTCCGACGATTTTGCGGGAAAGGTGTTTACTTTGATGGCCGTCTATTGTAAAATAGAAAAAAATACGGTTGGCAAGGAGTGCTTGTTCACATGGAACCGAAATATAAACGGGTATTACTGAAACTTTCCGGTGAGTCCCTGGCGGGGGCTGCCGGCCATGGAATTGATTTCGATACCGTGCAGAGGATCTGCCGCCCTATCAGGGAAATTGTGGAGATGGGCGTGCAGGTGGGCATCGTGGTCGGCGGCGGAAATTTCTGGCGCGGCCGCTCCAGCGGGAAAATGGACCGGACCCGGGCGGATCATATGGGAATGCTTGCCACGGTGATCAACGCCCTGGGCGTGGCCGACGGGCTGGAACAGCTGGGCATGGAGGTGCGGGTGCAGACTGCTATCGCCATGCAGCAGGTGGCGGAGCCGTATATCCGCAACCGTGCGGTGCGCCATCTGGAGAAGGGCCGTGTGGTGGTATTCGGCTGCGGAACGGGTAACCCGTTCTTCTCGACCGATACGGCAGCTGCCCTGCGTGCGGCTGAAATCGACGCCGATGTGATTATGAAGGCCACCATGGTGGACGGCGTGTATGACAGCGACCCGAAGACCAATCCCGATGCGGTTAAGTACGACACGGTATCCTTCAGTGATGTGCTCAGTCATGATCTGAAGGTGATGGACAGCACGGCAGCCTCGCTGTGCCGGGACAATCACCTGCCGATTCTGGTGTTCAGCATCGAGGATGAGCGGAATATCTGCCGTGCCGTATGCGGAGAGACGGTCGGTACGCTGGTGACAGACTGATTCTTTATTAATTGTGGGATTATAGGGAAAAAACCGGCAGCAGCCGGAAACAGAAGAAAGGTGAAAGAGTATGAAAGAGGTACTGGCAAAAGCCGAAGAAAAAATGAAAAAAACCGTTGCTGTTCTGGAAAAAGAACTCAGCGAGATCCGTGCGGGCCGCGCCAATCCGGCTGTGCTCGATAAGATCAAGGTGGATTACTACGGTGCCCCCACAGCGATCAATCAGCTGGCGGCCGTCTCGGTGACCGAGGCCCGCGTGCTGGTGATCCAGCCCTGGGATAAGAGCGTGACGCGCATGATCGAACACGCCATCCAGAGGAGCGATCTGGGTGTCAATCCCCAGAGCGACGGAAGCACCATCCGCCTGATTTTCCCGCCCCTGAATGAGGAGCGCCGTCGTCTGCTGGTGAAGGATATTGCCAAGATGTGCGAAGAGAGCAAGGTGGCGGTTCGTTCCATCCGCCGCGACGCCAACGATAAGCTGAAGGCCATGAAGAAGAGCGGCGAACTGACCGAGGATGACCAGAAGCAGGGCGATAAGAAGGTGCAGGAGCTGACGGATAAGTACGTCAAGATCGTGGAAGGCATCAACGACAAAAAGGAAAAGGAGCTTATGTCCATCTGATCCGGGCAGAGCTTTTAGCCGGGAGGAACCATGGCTTTATTTTCTGCGAACAAACCGGCGCCGGCCCTTGACCGCAGCCTGCGCCGGCTGCCCCAGCATGTGGGGATTATTATGGACGGCAACGGCCGCTGGGCCCAGAAACGCGGGCTGCCGCGCTCGGCAGGGCACACGGTTGGCGCCCAGAATTTTAAGAAAATCACGCGGTACTGTGCTTCCATCGGAATTCGGTATCTGACGGTTTACGCTTTTTCCACCGAGAACTGGAAGCGCAGCGAGGAAGAAGTGGGGGCGCTGATGCGCCTGTTTCAGCAGTATCTGGAGGAGTCTCTTCGGGATTTTCTCGATGAGGATATCAAGGTGCGCTTTATCGGCGACACCACGGCGTTTTCCCCCAGGCTGCAGAAGTTGATCGAGGAAACCCGCGAGGTGTGCAAAAACCGCACGGGCATGGTGCTGAATATCGCCATGAATTATGGCGGCCGGGCCGAGATTGTCCATGCGGTGCAGCAATTGTGCGAAAAGGTACAGCGGGGGGAACTGGCCCCCAATGAGGTGACCGAGCAGCAGATTGCCGATCACCTGTACACCGCCGGTCAGCCGGATCCCGATTTGATCATCCGCCCCAGCGGAGAAATGCGGGTCAGCAATTTTCTTTTGTGGCAGTCGGCGTATACGGAATATGTGGTTTCCGATATTCTGTGGCCGGATTTTACCCCCGAGGATCTGGAAAAAGCACTGGATGATTATTGCCTTCGTCATCGCCGTTTCGGTGGGGTGGAGGAATCCCGGTAAAAAGCCGGCAATCCCTGTGAGAGGAGTTTGGTTTGTGAAGCAGAGAATCATTTCGGGCGCAGTAATCGTGCTGTTTGCCGCCGCCATTGTTCTGTTTAATCAGTCCTTCCCTGTGGCGCTGAACATTGCCATTGCACTGATTTCCGGCTGTGCCATCTGGGAACTGATCGCGGCGTTGGGCATTCAGAAAAAGCTGTTTCTGGTGTGGCCCAGCCTGGCGGCCGCAGTAGTCATCCCCTTTACCTCCTATATGGGCTGCGATGCGGGATTGATTCTGTATATTTACACGCTGATCCTGTTCTGTGGGCTGCTGTTCCATCATAAGGAAGTAACATTCCGGGAATTGGGGATGATTTACAGTATGACACTGCTGATTCCCGCTGCGCTGGGTTCACTGGTGGGCATTCGGGATCAAAACCCCGCCTGCGGAATTTTTACGGTGATGATCGCGGTATTCGCCGCCTGGATCGCGGATGCAGGGGCCTATTTTGTGGGTAGCTTTTTTGGAAAGACCAAGCTGTGCCCCGAAATCAGCCCGAAAAAAACGGTCGAGGGCGCCATCGGCGGCATGGTGGTCAATATGCTGGTGCTGGTGCTGATCGGTTGGATTTACGAGCTGCTGTTCCCCGCGGATGTGAACTATATCTCCATGCTGTTAATCGGTTTTGGCAGCTCGGTGATCTCCATTCTGGGGGATCTCAGCTTCTCCCTGATTAAACGCAGCTGCAATATTAAGGATTTTGGCCAGGTAATTCCCGGCCACGGCGGCATATTGGACCGGTTTGACAGTGTGATTTTCGTCTCGCCGCTTATTTACTATATCTGCCTGTGGCTTCCTCTGGCAGTAAAGTGATCTCTGTGACAAAAATTGGAAAAGGCAGACGCAGCGGGTGCCGGACAGAACGGCCGCCTGTTTCGTTTTGCCTTTTCGCTTTCTATATACAGCACCAGAAAATGGGGGAGAGGAGTTAAGAAATGAAACGTTTGTCGATATTGGGGTCAACTGGTTCCATCGGCCGGCAGACACTGGATGTGGTACGCCTGCAGAACCGGTTGGGAAAGGAGCCCATGAAAGTTCAGGCGCTGTGCGCCGGGCGGGATGCGGCTGTACTGGAAGAACAGATTCGCGAATTTTCCCCCCAGCTGGCCGTGCTGTTCGATGAAAACGCCGCCAGGGATCTGAAGGCGCGGGTGCGCGACTTGCCGGTACAGGTTTCCTATGGAATGGATGGCCTGTGCGAGGCGGCTTCGCTTCCGGGGGTGAACCTGGTGTGCAACTCGGTAGTGGGCATGATCGGCCTGCTGCCCACACTGACCGCCGTGCGCAGCGGGAAAAACGTGGCGCTGGCCAATAAGGAGACGCTGGTGGCCGGCGGCGCGTTGGTAATGAAAGAAGCGGCGGAAAAGGGAGTATCCATCCTGCCGGTGGACAGCGAGCACTCGGCGATTTTCCAGTGCCTGCAGGGTTCGCCCGGCAAAGAAGCCGTGAAAAAACTGATCCTGACGGCCTCGGGCGGTCCGTTCTTCGGCAAAAAGAGGGAAGAGCTGCGCACGGTTACACTACAGCAGGCCCTGAAGCACCCGAACTGGAACATGGGCCCAA
>JALENG010000037.1 GCA_022767925.1 Clostridia bacterium | reverse complement strand
GCTTTTTATTTAACGAAGTTCTACAATGAAAAAAACCCCCAAATTTTCAAACAGGAGGAAGCAAAATGGATCGTTTAAAGGATAAAGTAGCCGTTATTACCGGCGGCAATTCGGGTGTGGGTGCTGCTACCGCCAAGCTGTTTGCGGCCGAGGGCGCTACCGTGGTCATCACGGCCCGCCGGGAAGCGGCCCTGCAGGATGTAGCCAGGGAAATCGAGGAAAAGGGCGGCAAGGTTCTGGCCGTGGCTACCGATATCTCCAAGCCCGAGGATCCGGAAAAGCTGATGCAGCTGGTGATGGACAAGTTCGGGAAAATCGACGTGCTGGTCAACAATGCCGGCATTCTGGAGGAGGGACTCAAGCCCATCGACCGCTTTACCGATGAGGATCTGGACCGCATTGTCGAGACCAACCAAAAGGGCACTATGCGCTGCATGCGCGCCGCTTCCAGCCGGATGCAGTCCGGTGCCTCGATTGTCAACGTAGCTTCGGTAGCCGGTGTGATGGGATGCGGCGGCGCCGCGTACGTATCCTCGAAAGCGGCCATCGTGGGCATTACCCGCCACACGGCCCTGCGCTTCCAGGCCCAGAACATCCGCTGCAATGCGGTGTGCCCCGGCACGATCGTAACCCCCATGGTGGCGGGGATGAATCCTGCCAACATGGATGCCGATATGTTCGGCGCCATGGCCAAGCACAGCGATCTGCGTGCACAGCCCTGCATGCCGCAGGATGTGGCCAACATCATCCTGTTCCTGGCCAGCGACGAATCCCGTGCCATCACCGGTCAGGCGCTGGTAACGGACTTCGGCAGCACCCTGTAAATTCTTTTCCTGTACGTTTTTGGGATAAAAAGCGGACCCTTTTTTCTGAAAAAGGGGCCGCTTTTTTTCTTTCTCTCGCTTACTCTTTTTCCAGCAGGGCGGCCAGCTTTGCCAGCCGGTCCAGCGCCATCTGCAGGATATCACGCCCGCGGGCAAAGTGCATCCGGATCAGGTGGTTCACATTCTCGCGGAAGAAGCTGGAACCCGGTACGGCGGCCACGCCGATTTCCCGGATCATCCATTCACAGAACGCAAGGTCGGTCCATCCGGCAAACTGCGGCAGCCTGAGAAAATCGGAGATATCCAGAAGGACAAAGTAGGTTCCCTGGGGGACCGTATGGGCAAGGCCCAGCTTTTTCAGGCCGTCACAGAAAAAGTCACGTTTCTCCGTATACAGCGCCTGCAGAGACCGGTAGTAGTCATCCCCGAAGGAGACCCCCGCCACCGCAGCCTCCTGCAGGGGGGCGGGCGCGCCTACGGTGAGGAAATCATGGACCTTTTTGGCGGCCTCGGCCACCTGGGGCGGGGCGATCAGGTATCCCAGCCGCCAGCCCGTGATGGAGTAGGTCTTCGACAGGGAGTTGCAGGTGATGGTGCGCTCGGCCATGCCGGGCAGAGCCGCCATGTACTCGTGGTGATAGGGCGGATAGACGATATGCTCGTACACTTCGTCCGTAATCACAAAGGTATCATATTCTTTGGCCAGCTCACCGATAAACAGCAGTTCCTCCCGGGTGAACACCTTGCCGGTGGGGTTGGAGGGGTTGCATAGGATCAGGGCTTTGGGGTGCTGGGCGAACGCGGCCCGCAGCTCCTCCCGGTCAAAATCAAAGGCCGGGGGCTTTAAGGGCACGTAGATCGGGTCGGCACCGGACAGAATGGCATCGGCGCCGTAGTTCTCGTAAAATGGCGAGAAGACCACCACCTTGTCCCCGGGGTTGCACACGGTCATCATGGCGGTCATCATGGCCTCGGTACTGCCGCAGGTGACGACCACCTGGGTATTGGGGTCCACTTTCTGACCGCTGAAGTGTTCGTGCTTGTCCGCCAGCGCCTGGCGCAGATTCTCGGCGCCGAAGGTGACGGAGTACTGGTGGGGGCCGTCATAGGCCACCCGGGACAGTTCGTCCAGGATCTCCTTCGGGGGGTCAAAATCGGGGAACCCCTGGCTGAGGTTGATCGCCCCGTACTGATTGCTGATGCGGGTCATGCGGCGGATGACGGAATCGGTAAATTCCATCACGCGGGCACTGAGTTCGGGCATATTCCATCGCTCCTTCTTCCGGCCGTCCGGTCAAAGACAGTCTGTGATATTCATTTCTTATGGTAAAGAATAGCGGAAATGGCCCGCCGGTGCAAGTCATTTGTGAAAAAATCCTGCCATAAGGGTGAAAGTGTGAGGGGCGCAGGGCCGGGGGCGGGAAGGAGAGCGGATGAAAAACCGGGATTTCCCCCTTCAAAAAGGGGCGGGCCCGGCTTCCTTTTGGCAAATCGGTGCGTTTCCCCCGCAGGAAAAGGGGATTTTCTATGTTTGTACCCCTTCAAAAAAGGCGCGAAAAAAGGTATAATATAACGAATTGAGAAAAATCGGAGGGGAGGATTTTCCTTCCCGCAGGGAGAGGGCTGCCGGACAGGCGGCGCGTTTTCGCGGGAGAGAAACAGACCTTATGAAAATATACAGCTATTTTCCCGGCTGCACATTAAAGGATAAAGCCAGAGAACTGGAGAGGCAGGCCCGCCTGTGTGCGGAGAAGCTGGGATTCTCCCTGCGGGAGATTCCCAACTGGCAGTGCTGCGGCGCCGTATATCCCATGGCAGAGGATGAGATTGCCCCCAAACTCTCCGCCGTGCGCGCCCTGCAGTACGCCCGGGAGCAGGGGCAGGATCTGGTCACGGTGTGCGCGGCGTGTCATCATGTGATCAAGCGGGTGAATGACGATATGGCAGTGGGGGGCGACGTGGCCATGCGGGCCAACCGCTATCTGGGACTGCAGCCCCCGTACCAAGGGCAGACCCGGGTGCTGCACTATCTGGAGGTGCTGCGCGACGAGGTGGGGTTTGATACCCTGCGGCAGAAGGTGGTACACCCCCTGTCCGGGCGGCAGATCGGGGCCTATTACGGCTGTATGCTGCTGCGTCCTTCCTCGGTTCTGCGGTTTGACGATCCCGAGTCTCCCACCATCTTGGAGGATTTTCTCACGGCGCTGGGTGCCGAGCCGGTACTCTATCCCATGCGGAACGAATGCTGCGGAGGATACCGCACGGTGACTGATCCCCAGGGGGCAGCCCGGGCCGCGGCCCGGGTGACCGGCAATGCCGCTGCCTGTGGTGCGCAGGAGCTGATGACCGCCTGCCCGTTGTGCCGGTATAATCTGGAGAAGAGCGGTACACCGGGGATGAAGGTCACCTATTTTACCGAACTGCTGGCCCAGGCGCTGGGTGTGGAGGAGGAGCCGCAATGAAGAAAACCGAAAAAGAACAGGCCGCCTGGCTGATTGCCGTCAGCGGGGCCAATCCCGGGGCCTGTATGCGCTGCGGGCGCTGTACGGCCGCCTGTCCGGTGGCCGGAGAGATGGATATCAAGCCCCACCATTTCGCCTCTTTCCTGCTGCACGGGCAGGCCGGTGCCCTGCTGCAGAGCCAGAGCATCTGGGTGTGCCTGTCCTGTATGGCGTGCAGTGAACGCTGCCCCCGCGGGGTGGATCCGGCCCGGCTGATGGAGGCGGTGCGCCAGGGGGCAGTGCGGCCCCGCGGGGAGACACACCTGTCGCCGGATGACGTGCCGGCGCTGCTGCAGGAGGACATGCCGCAGCAGGCCCTGGCAGCGGCTTTCCGGAAATACCGCAAGTAAGGGGAAGGGAGAGAGAAGACCATGCAGAGAATCGGTGTATTTGTGTGCCACTGCGGCTCGAATATCGCGGCCACGGTGGATGTGGAGAAGGTGGTGCAGGCGGCCCGTGGGGTGCCGGGGGTGGTCTGTGCCCAGGATTACCGGTACATGTGTTCCCAGGCCGGTCAGGATCTGATCCGCTGTGCCATTCGGGAAGAAAAGCTGACCGGGGTGGTGGTGTGCTCGTGCTCGCCCCGTATGCACGAAGCGACCTTCCGCCGCGCGGCGGAGCAGGAGGGGCTGAACCCCTATCTGGTGGAGATCGCCAATATCCGCGAGCAGTGCTCCTGGATCCACAAGGACCGGGACCAGGCCACCGCAAAGGCCATTGTTCTGATGCGGGCCGCGGTGGAGAAGGTGCGGCGCGACCAGCCCCTGACGGCCGGGAAAAGCGGCGTGGTGAAGCGGGCACTGGTGATCGGCGGCGGCATCGCCGGCCTTTCCACGGCGCTGGATGTGGCGGGCGCCGGGTTCGAAGTGGACATCGTGGAGAAAGAGCCAAGCATCGGCGGAAAAATGGCCCAATTGGACAAGACCTTCCCCACGCTGGACTGCTCGGCCTGTATCCTGACCCCCAAAATGGTGGAGGCCTCGCAGAATGAGAACATCCACCTGTACACCTACAGCGAGGTAGAGGAAGTATCGGGCTTTGTGGGAAATTTCACGGTGACCATCCGGAAGAAAGCCCGGTTTGTGGACGAAACCCGCTGCACTGGCTGCGGCGTGTGCATGGAGAAGTGCCCCAGCAAAAAGGCGAAAAACGAATTTAACTGCGGGTTGAATACCCGCAGCGCCATCTATATCCCCTTTGCCCAGGCCATTCCCAATGTGCCGGTGATTGATACGGAGAACTGCATCAAAATGAAGACGGGCAAGTGCGGCATCTGCCAGAAGAACTGTGCTGCCGGTGCCATTGATTACACCCAGAAGGACGAGCGCATCACGCGGGAATACGGGGCCATTGTGGCGGCCACCGGTTTTCAGCCCATCGGGCTGCAGGCCTTCGGCGAGTACGGGTATGACCGGTACCCGGATGTGATCACGTCCCTGGAGCTGGAGCGGCTGATGAATGCGGCCGGTCCCACGGGCGGAGAGCTGCGCTGCCCCTCGGACGGGAGAAAGCCGAAGGAGATTGTCTTTGTACAGTGCGTGGGCTCCCGCGGGCAGAGCTGCCGGGACAAGAGCTACTGCAGCAAAATCTGCTGCATGTATACCGCCAAGCACGCCATGCTGATCCGGGACCACTGGCCGGAGATGAACGTGCATGTGATGTATATTGATGTGCGCACCCCCGGTAAGAATTTCGATGAATTTTACCGCCGGGCCGCCGAGGAGTACGGCGTGGATTACATCAAGGGCCAGGTGGGGAAGGTATACGAGCAGGACGGCCGCCTGAAGGTGCAGGCCAGCGATCTGCTGGATGACCGCCAGCTGCTTCTGAACGCCGACCTGGTGGTTCTGGCCGCGGCCATCGAACCCTCACCCACCGCCCGGAAGCTGGCCACCATGCTGACCGCCAGCATGGATACCAACGATTTCTTTACCGAGGCGCACCCCAAGCTGCGCCCGGTGGAATCCCCCACGGCGGGGATTTTCCTCTCCGGCGTGTGCCAGGGGCCCAAGGATATCCCCGAAACGGTGGCGCAGGCCGGGGCTGCCGCCGCCAAGGTCATCGGTCTGCTGAGCAAAAAAGAGCTGACCGCCAATGCCTGTACGGCCCAGCCGGATGAGGGGCGCTGCAACGGCTGCGGAGAGTGTGAAAAGGTGTGCCCCTATGGTGCGATCTCGTATGAGGAAAAAGAGATGCGCGTGCCGGGAAAAACGGAGAAGCGCCGGGTGGCACGGATCAACACGGCCCTGTGCCAGGGCTGCGGTGCCTGTACGGTGGCCTGCCCCAGCGGGGTAATGGATCTGCTGGGCTTTTCCAACCGTCAAATTCTTTCGGAGGTGGATGCGATATGCCGGTAACTGAGGAGTTTTCCCCGAAAATCGTGGCTTTCTGCTGCAACTGGTGCAGCTATGCCGGGGCCGATCTGGCTGGGAGCAGCCGGCTTTCCTATCCGGCCGAGGTGAAGATCATCCGGGTTCCCTGCTCGTGCCGGGTCAACCCGATGTTCCTTTTGCGCGCCTTCCAGAAGGGGGCCGACGGGGTGATCCTGTGCGGCTGCCATCCGGGGGACTGCCACTATTCCACGGGCAATTACTATGCCCGCCGCCGGATGACGCTGCTGTTCTCCATGCTCTCCTATCTGGGAATTGAAAAGGAACGCACCCGCGTGGAATGGGTGTCGGCGGCGGAGGGCGCCCGCTTTGCCGGGGTAATGAACGATTTTGTGAAGACCGTCCGGGCGCTGGGCCCGTGCAGAAGGCTGGAGGATGTGCGATGCAGAGAATAAGGGAAATCCTGTCCGGCTGGCTGAGAGAGGGACAGGCCGACCGCGTGCTGGGCTGGAAAAAGGGCGAACTGCCCGGAATGAGAGAGCCGGCCTTTTTCCACACGGAAAAGGAGCTGGAGGAACTGGTATACGACCGATTCTGCGGCCCCAATCTGAGCAAATTTCTGATTGCGGCCGGGGAAAAGCCGGGTGTGACCGCAGTGCTTGTAAAGCCCTGCGACAGCTACAGCCTGAACGAACTGATCCGGGAAAACCGCGTGCGGCGCGAACAGGTGAGGATTCTGGGGGTGCCCTGTAAAGGAAATGTGGACCCCCGCGCTCTGGAGGGGAAAGGGGTGCTCGCCGTCAGGGAGGAGGAAGAACAGCTGATGCTCTCCACGCTCTACGGGGAAGAGATCCTGCCGCTCTCTCAGGTGCTGCTGGAGCGCTGCCGGGTGTGCCGTGGGAAAAAGCATGCGGTATACGACGAGCTGCTCGATCCCGGGCAGGAGGAAGGTCCCGCCGGGGCAGACCGCTTTGCCGAAGTGGCCCGGCTGGAGAACATGACCGAAGAGGAGCGCTATGCCTTCTGGCAGGGGGAATTCTCCCGCTGTATCCGCTGCAATGCCTGCCGCAACGCCTGTCCGGCGTGCAATTGCCGGGTGTGCGTATTCGACGGCCCGGCCTTTGACAGCAGCCAGAAGGCCAACGCCGTGCCGTTTGAGGAATCCATGTTCCACATTGTGCGGGCGTTCCATGTGGCGGGCCGCTGCACCGACTGCGGCGAGTGCAGCCGCGTGTGTCCCCAGCGGATTCCTCTGCATCTGCTCAACCGCAAATTTATCCGGGATATTGATACGCTGTACGGTCCCTATCAGGCCGGCGAGAAGGATACCGGGCGCAGCCCGCTGACGGATTTTACCACCGGCGACTGCGAACCCGGTGCATGGGAAGGGGCGTGAACCGATGAAGATCATGAAAAAAGACCGGCTGGCGGCGTTTTTGCAGGCCGTCAGCGGGGAAATGCCCCTGTTTTTGCCGGTGGAGAAAGGGGAAACCACGGCCTTCGCCCGCTATACCGGGGAGGAAACGCCCGCGCTCTCTTCGGTGCGCACGGGGATTTCGCCCAAGGACCTGTTTTTTCCCCAATGCGAAACCCTGTACACTATAAAAACGGACAGCCCCGGGATTGCCATTGCCCCGGCGGCGCGCGCACAGGAGGACTTCGCCGTTTTCGGCATCCGCGGCTGTGATGTACATGCCCTGGAGGTGCTGGACGAGGTTTTCCTGAGAGAAAATACCGACACCTTTTATCAGGCCCGCCGCCAGCACGGAATTTTGCTGTCGCTCTCCTGCCGGAGACCGGATACGGCCTGCTTCTGCACGGTGTTCGGCAATGACCCGGCTGAGCCGCCCGGGGATGTGGCGGTGACCGAGGGGGAGAACGCCTGGTACTGGGAAGAGAAAACGGAGAAGGGTCGCGCTTTTCTAAAGCGATTTGCTTCCTTTTTCCGGGAGGGCGATGCGGTACCCTGCGAAGAGGAAAAGGAGAAAATCCGGCAGATTGCCGCCCGGCTGCCCTTTGGAAATCTGTCGCTGCAGGGGTGGGGTGCCGGACAGACGGCCCGCCGGTTTGAGGACCCCCGCTGGGAAAAGCTGGCGCAGGGGTGCCTGGGGTGCGGCACCTGTACCTTTGTGTGCCCCACCTGCCAGTGCTATGACATCCGGGATTATGACACCGGTCGGGGATACATCCACTACCGGTGCTGGGATTCGTGCATGTATTCGGATTTTACCATGATGTCGGCGGGGAACAACCGCACGACCCAGATGCAGCGCTATCGCCAGCGGTTTATGCACAAGCTGGTTTATTCGGTGGAAAACAACAGTGGCCTGTACGGCTGCGTGGGATGCGGACGGTGCGTGACCCGCTGCCCGTCCGGGCTGAGTATTGTCAAGGTTTTGCGGGAGATGCGAGAGGAGGAGGCCCATGTGTAACGGCGGGGAAAAGCTGATCCCCCAGGTGGGAAAGATCACGGCGGTGACGGTGCAGACGCCGGATGTGCGCACGTTCCGGATCGAAAAGCCGGAAGGCGGCAAGCTGTTTCGGCATGAGCCCGGCCAGTGTGCCATGATCGGGGTGCCCGGTGCGGGCGAAGCCATGTTTTCCATCACCTCCTCCCCCACTCAGGAGGACTATCAGGAGTTTAGCATCAAGCGCTGCGGCAGTCTGACGGAAAAGCTGCACGACCTGCAGGCGGGCGATTTCGTCACCGTGCGTGGGCCATACGGCAATGCGTTTCCCGTTCACACAGAGCTGAAGGGCAGGAACCTGCTGTTTATCGCCGGGGGAATCGGCCTGGCGCCCCTGCGGTCGGTGATCCGCTATGTGCTGGATCGCCGGGAGGAATACGGCAAGGTCACCGTCGTGTACGGTTCCCGTTCCCGGGAGGATCTGGTCGGCCTGGAGGAGATCGAAACGCTGTGGAAGCAGCAGAAGGACATGCAGGTGTATCTGACCATTGACCGCCCGCAGGAGGGATGGGACGGCCATGTGGGGTTTGTGCCCTCGTATGTAAAGGAGCTGCCCCTGAGCCTGTCCCAGACCGTGCTGGTGTGCGGCCCGCCCATCATGATCAAATTTGTGCTGGCGGCTTTGCAGGAAATGGGTTTTACCAAAGAGCAGATTTACACCACCCTGGAGCTGCGCATGAAATGCGGCATCGGAAAATGCGGGCACTGCAACATCGGCAGCAAATATGTGTGCAAGGACGGCCCGGTTTTCCGCATGGACGAGATTGATGAGCTGCCCGACGAGTATTGACGGAGGAACCAAGATGAGCGAAACGGCAAATGTGTTCTTTTTCGGAAAGCGGTACCAGGTGCCGGCTGATCTGACCATTATGGCGGCCATGGAATACGCCGGGTATGAGCTGGTGCGGGGCTGTGGCTGCCGCCACGGCTTCTGCGGGGCCTGTGCGGTGATTTACCGGATAAAGGGCAGCAACGAGCTGAAAACGGCGCTGGCCTGTTCCACCCAGGTGCAGGACAATATGTATGTGGCCTCTCTTCCTTTTTACCCCTCGGATAAGCGCGCCTACCGCCTGGAGGATCTGAAGGCCGACAGCCGGGTAATGATGGAGCTGTACCCCGAGATTTACAGCTGCATCGGCTGTAATGCCTGCACCCGGGGCTGCCCCCAGGGGCTGCCGGTAATGCAGTATATCGCCAGCGCCCAGCGGGGTGATTTTGAGGAGTGCGCCCGCCTGTCGTTTGACTGTGTGGGCTGCGGCATCTGCATGTCCCGCTGTCCGGCGGGGATTTCCCACCCCATGGTGGGCGAATTGGCCCGCCGCCTGACTGGGCGGTATGTGCTGCCGCCCAGCGCCCATGTAAAGGCCCGGGTACAGGAGATTGAGGCCGGGCAGTTTGACGATCCGATGGAGCAGATGATGCAAAAGCCGGTCGAAGAGATGCAGGAACTGTACAATACCCGCGATATTGAGAAATAAGCGGCGGCGCGAAAGGACAGAGAGCGTATGGAGAAACAGACAAAACCGCAGGGCATGGCCCTTTCGATGGAGAGGGTACAGGCCACCCGGCAGGCCCGCATGCAGGAGGAGCCCCGGCGCATGACGGCCGGAGAGAAGGACGAGCTGCTGCGGCGGTACCACCCGGACTACCGGGAGGATGGTTTTACGGTTCTGCAGGCGGGTCCCAGCCGTGGGACCCGGGTGCCAAAGGAACTGGGAAATCTGCTGCAGGCCAATTCCCGGCTGCTGGGGGTTTCCCTGGAAGGGAGAGAGCCCGATTATCAGGCGGATGTGCTGATTATCGGCGCCGGCGGGGCCGGCTGCGCCGCGGCGCTGGAGGCCGAGCAGGCCGGGGCCCGGGTGTTGATCGCCACCAAGCTGCGCATGGGCGACGCCAACACCATGATGGCCGAGGGCGGTATTCAGGCCGCGGACAAGGAGAACGACAGCCCGGTGCGCCACTATCTGGATGCGTTCGGCGGAGGACATTTTGCCGCCCGGCCGGAGTTGCTGCGCCGTCTGGTCATGGAAGCCCCCGATGCCATCGCCTGGCTGGAGCATCTGGGCGTGATGTTCGATAAAACGGGGGACGGCACCATGGTGACCACCCACGGCGGTGGTACTTCACGCAAGCGTATGCACGCCTGCGCCGACTACACCGGGGCCGAGATTATGCGTACCCTGCGGGACGAGGTGCAGAACCGGGGGATCCCGGTATTGGAGTTCACGGCGGCGGTGGAGCTGCTGAAGGACGAAAAGGGACAGGCCGCGGGCGCTGTACTGCTGAACCTGGAGACGGGTGAGTACCTGACCGCCCTGGCCAAAACTGTCATCCTGGCTACCGGCGGGGCCGGGCGGCTGCACTATCAGGGCTTCCCCACCAGCAACCACTACGGCGCCACGGCGGACGGACTGGTGCTGGCTTATCGGGCGGGGGCTCCGCTTCTGTACCCCGATACCATCCAGTACCACCCCACGGGCGCGGCCTATCCGCCGCAGATTTTTGGGGCACTGGTCACGGAGAAGGTACGCTCGGTGGGCGCCATGCTGGTTAACCGCGAGGGTCAGGCATTTATGCACCCGCTGGAAACCCGCGATGTGGCTGCCGCCGCTATCATCCGGGAATGCACCGACCGGGATATGGGCGTGCTCACTCCTGGCGGCCGGGCCGTGTGGCTGGATACCCCGATGATCGAGCTGATCCACGGCGAGGGGACGATTGAAAAGCGCATTCCCGCTATGCTGCGCATGTTCCTGAATTACGGAGTGGATATGCGCAAAGAGCCCATTCTGGTCTATCCCACCCTGCATTATCAGAACGGCGGCGTGGAGATCGACCGCGACGGTTTCGTGAAGAACGTGGGCAATCTGCTGGCCGCCGGTGAGGTGGTGGGCGGGATTCATGGGCGCAATCGCCTGATGGGCAATTCCCTTCTGGATGTGATCGTTTTCGGCCGCCAAGCCGGAAAGGCCGCCGCGGCCCGGGCCCGCACCGTGCAGCCCGGAAAGGCCGGATTGCAGCACATCCGGGACTATGCCCGGGAACTGGAGCAGGCCGGGATACAGCCCGGGGAGGCATCGCCCCTTCTGCTGCCCCATTACGCGCGCAAAAGCCCGCAGAACTGTAAATCCTATCTGTAAACAAAGGGCCGCCGCATCCCCATCGGGATGCGGCGGCGTTCTTTTTGGAGAGCGCGGGATATCTCTTTCTGCTCATGAGAGGAGGGAAACCCCTATATAAATAGGAAGAAAACCCAATCGGAGAGGAGCATGGAAGATGAAGAAGTCCCTGAAACCCAATAAAAAGCGGCTGATCACCCTGTGCCTGGTGCTCACCGGGCTGACGGCCCTGTGGCTGTACATCCGTCCCGACCGGGCACAGGCACCGGAGAGCGGTCTTCAGGAAGAAGAGAGCGAAGCACCGTTCTCCCTCTCAGGGGAGACGGCCGACCAGCGGGCCGCCTTTCTGCTGCAGTACGGATGGGAAGTGGAAATGCCGGAGATCTGTTTTCGCCAGCTGGAAATCCCGGAATCCTTTGATGAGATTTACATCGCTTATAACAAAATTCAGCGGGAACAGGGGATGGATCTGCTGCCCTTCGCGGGAAAAACCGTGGAGCAGTATACCTACCGCGTGACCAATTTCCCGGACCCTAATTGGACCGTGCAGGCGGTGGTGCTGGTTTTTGAGGGGAAGGTGATCGGTGGAGATCTGGATACGGTGGAGCTGGATGGTTTTTTAACCGGATTTGCCGGGCCGGTGGAAAATCCCGCCGAAGAGTCATTCTCTGCGGAAGAGAGTTCCTCTGTGGAGGAAAGCGCGCCGCAGAGACGGGCGGAATAAAAAGGCGGAGAAGGATTCTTGCGCAGTCGCTTGCCGCCGGAGGAGGAAAACGGTATAATAGACCCGAGAAAAGCAGCGGGGGGAGAAGAAATGGAGGGCAAAAAAGAGCGGCTGGACCGGATTTTGGTGCTGAATCACATCGGAAGCCGGAAGGAAGCGGGAAAGCTGATTCGCTCGGGCCAGGTGACGGTGAACGGCCAGATGGTCAGGCGCCCGGAGGAAAAGGCCGATCCGGACCGGGACCGGATCTGTGTAAAAGGCGAAGCGCTGCCGGGAGGCCGGTATTTGTACCTGATGATGAACAAGCCCGCGGGGGTGCTGTCGGCAGCGCGGGATCCCCGGGCACAGACGGTGGTGGACCTGCTGCCCGGGCGGTGGCAGCGCCCCGGGATTTTTCCGGCCGGCCGGCTGGACAAGGATACCACCGGTTTTCTGGTGCTGACCGACGACGGGGAATTTGCCCACCGGATGCTGTCGCCCAAAAGCCATGTGGACAAGGTGTATCTGGCGCAGCTGGACCGCCCGGTGGACGGGGAGGACCAGCGGCAGTTTGCCCAGGGAATGGATCTGGGGGATTTTGTCAGTTTGCCGGCAAAAATGGAACCCGCGGCCCCGGACGGATGCACGGCACGGGTCACTTTGCACGAGGGAAAGTTCCATCAGGTAAAAAGAATGTTCGAAAAATGCGGAAAACAGGTGGTCGCCCTCAAAAGAATTCAGATCGGAATTGTGAATCTTGACGAAAACCTCGCCGCGGGAGAGGCCAGAGAGCTGACAAAAGAGGAGCGGGACCAGTTGTTTTTGCACGACTTTTGTTAAAATTGCTTAGTGTGGCGGGCCCAAAATTGGGGATTAGGTGTTTTCGCTAAACAAAGAACGGAAAGTTTGGGCAATTAAAACCTATCCATTTTCCGATAAATTTGTTATACTATCAACCAGACGGATGCTTATGGATATGGAGTTGTATCTGGAAAATAAGCAAAAATCAAAACAAAGGTTTCAGGAGGTCTATTATGGCAAGCGTAACTTTGAAAAACGTCTATAAGATTTATTCCGGTGGCGTAACGGCTGTTACCGATTTCTGCCTGGAAATTGCCGATAAGGAGTTTATCATCCTCGTTGGTCCTTCCGGCTGCGGTAAGTCCACCACTCTGCGTATGATCGCCGGTCTGGAAGAAATTTCCAAGGGCGAACTGTACATCGGCGACACCCTGTCCAACGATATCGCTCCGAAGGATCGTGATATCGCCATGGTGTTCCAGAACTATGCTCTGTATCCCCATATGACCGTGTTTGACAACATGGCATTCGGCCTGAAGCTGCGCAAGACCCCGAAGGATGAGATCAAGCGCCGCGTAGAAGAAGCCGCCCGTATCCTGGACATCTCTCACCTGCTCGACAGAAAGCCGAAGGCTCTGTCCGGTGGTCAGAGACAGCGTGTGGCTCTGGGCCGTGCTATCGTTCGTGACCCGAAGGTCTTCCTGCTCGACGAACCGCTGTCCAACCTGGACGCCAAGCTGCGTGCTCAGATGAGAACCGAGATTGCCAAGCTGCATCAGAGACTGGGCACCACCTTCATCTATGTTACGCATGACCAGACCGAAGCTATGACCATGGGCGACCGCATCGTGGTTATGAAGGACGGCTTCATTCAGCAGGTTGATACGCCTCAGAACCTGTATGATCTGCCCTGCAACGAGTTCGTAGCGGGCTTCATGGGATCTCCTCAGATGAACTTTGTCGATGCTACCGTCGGCAAGAACGATAAGGGCCTGACCCTGACCTTCGGCGGCTGCACCCTGAATGTGCCGGCTGACAAGGCGGAAGGCACCAACCTGGAAGAGTATGTTGGCAAGGAAGTTGTCTTCGGTATCCGTCCTGAGAACGTCAATGACGATCCCGAATTCCTGGCAGCGGCCAACGGCGCTGTGGCAGAGGCCAGCGTGGAAGTTACCGAGCTGATGGGCGCAGAAATCTATCTGTACCTGAACTGCGAAGGCAACGCCATCACCGCCCGCGTAAAGCCCACCTCCACGGCCAAGTCCGGCGATATCATCAAGATCGGCTTCGACATGAGCAAGATGCATGTGTTCGATAAGGAAACCGAGAAGACCATCCTGAACTAATCATTCTTGTAAATTGTATCATCCCGAATGAATGGGGAGCCGCGAAACGCTTCTGTTTTGCGGCTCCCTTTTTGTACCGGTAGGAACAGGGTGATTTTGGAAAAAAGGATAAAGCGGAAAACTTTTTTGTTAAAAGATTATCGGAAATGCTTTCTTTTTTCTGCCATGGGCGCTATAATAAAAATCGCAAAAAATCTTTTTGAACATGGGAGGATTCTGTTATGACACTACGGGAAAAATACGGAGAATGGGGGATCATTCTGGGGGCAACTGAAGGTGTGGGTAAGGCCTTCGCGGAGAAAATTGCCTCAGAGGGAATGAGCGTCGTTCTCGTGGGAAGAAGAGAAGAAAAGCTGCACGAGCTGGGGAAAGAGATCAGCGCCAAATACGGGGTGGACCACAAAGTCATCCGCGCCGATTTTTCCCAGTCCGGCTGCACGGATCAGATCTTTGAAGAAACCAAGGATCTGGATATGGGCTTTATGAGCTATGTGGCGTGCTTCCATACCTTTGGAAAGTTGCAGGATACCCCCTGGGAAAAGCACGAGCAGATGGTTAACGTAAACGTTATTACCTTCCTAAAATGCTTCTACCACTATCTCGGAATTTTTGCCAAACAGGACCGGGGCGCGATTATCAATGTCTCCTCCTTGACCGGAATCAGTAGTTCGCCCTATAATGCGCAGTACGGCGCAGGAAAGTCCTATATTCTGAAGCTGACCGAGGCGGTGGCCTGTGAGTGCGCGAAGACCAACGTGGATGTCGAGGTCATCACCCTGGGAACAACCCTGACGCCCAGCCTGCTGAGCAACCTGCCCGGTGGCCCCGCCGGAGAAGCGGTAATGAAGGCCGCCATGACCCCCGAAGCCTGTGTGGAAGAAGCGTTTGAAAACCTGGGAAAGTCCTTCTCCGTCATTGCGGGCGAGCACAACAGACAGAATGTGCACAATTGGAAGGCCAATAAGACCGAGGATGAGTACATCCGCTACATGGGCTCTTTCTACGAGAGATAAAAAACCGAAAGAAGAAAAGCTGCAGAATCCGGAAAAGCCGCGTTTTGCGGCTTTTTCTTTTGTCCATCGGGGGATGACGAACGACCGAGGTGCAAAAAAGGGGAAAACCGCCGACTTTCAACAATTCTACGAAAAAGAACGGGAAATACGAAACTTTTTTGAAATTTTGTTATTTTCCGTGTTGAATTTTTCGTGGAATTTATGTAGAATAGTACTATATGATTCTCAGATAAAAACAAAAACCTGTGATTTCCAAGAAATGAGGGAGATAAAATGTCCAACAGATTGTTTCAGGGCGTGATCCATCAGATGCGTGACGCAATCGACCGTACGATTGGCGTCATGGACGAAACTTCCGTGATCATCGCCTGCAGTGAACTGGGGCGCATCGGAGAAGTGAATGAACATGTAACGGCCGATGCCATGGCGTCTCCGAACTCTTTCGTTGTGAATGGCTATACGTATCATTCCTTCGGCAGCCGTCCCCGCCCGGAATACGCGGTGTTCGTCTCCGGCACGGATATGGATGCCTCCCGCTATGCCAGTCTTCTGGCTGTTTCGCTGAGCAACATCAAGCAGTACTATGACGAAAAGTACGACCGGGGCAATTTTATTAAGAATGTCATTCTGGATAATATCCTCCCGGGCGATATCTATTTAAAGGCCCGTGAGCTGCGGTTTAACAATGATGTGGACCGGGTGGTCATGCTGATTAAGATCACGAATAAAACGGACATCTCCGCTTATGATGTGATTCAGAATCTGTTCCCGGATAAGAGCAAGGATTTCGTGATCAGCATCAATGAAAACGACATCGCGCTGGTCAAAGAGGTCCGCCCGGGGATTGACTCGAAGGATCTGGATAAGCTGGCCGGTTCGATCGTGGATACGCTCTCCAGTGAGTTCTACACCCACTGTGTGGTGGGAATCGGCACCATGGTCACCGGAATTAAGGATCTGGCCCGCTCGTTTAAAGAGGCCCAGGTCGCTCTGGAGGTCGGTAAGGTATTTGACACCGAGCGGTCGATTGTCAGCTACGACAACCTGGGCATTGCCCGTCTGATCTATCAGCTGCCCACCACGCTGTGCGAAATGTTCCTGAAGGAAGTGTTCAAGCGCGGTTCCATCGAATCCCTGGATCACGAGACGCTGTTCACCATTCAGCGCTTCTTTGAGAACAACCTGAACGTATCGGAAACCTCCCGTAAGCTGTTCGTTCACCGCAACACGCTGGTATACCGGCTGGAGAAAATCAAGAAGATTACCGGTTTGGATCTGCGCGAGTTTGAGGATGCCATTGTCTTCAAGGTGGCATTGATGGTAAAGAAGTACCTTTCCTCGAATCCGGTGAAATTCTGACCGGATTGCCGGGCTCCTTTCCCGGGCTACCGCTGCGGGCCTATGGATTGGGAGAAAAAGGTTACAAAATAATTACATTTAATTCTTTTAAAGAATTATATTGCGGCAATTCATTGGTACTATGATATGGTGTCGATGAGTTGCCGCTTTCTTTGCGTATGGCTCATGCGAAAAAGGGAGCATTACTATAGAGAATTTTGGCAGAAGAAGCTGGGAAAGAAAAGGAGGAAAAGGCCAGTGAGTATGATCGAATTCAAAAACGTGTCGAAAACATACAACAATGGTACAAAGGCCATTCAGAATGTGAGCCTGCATGTGGATAAGGGGGAATTTGTCTTTATCGTCGGTTCGTCCGGCGCCGGCAAAAGTACCTTTTTAAAGCTGTTGATGTGTGAGGAGATGCCCTCCTCCGGCGAGATTACGATTAACGGCCGGGTGGTCAATGAACTGCGGCGCCGGGATATCCCGTATCTGCGCCGCACCATGGGGATTGTTTTCCAGGACTTCCGCCTGATTGAGCGGATGACCGTGTATGAGAATGTGGCGTTTGCCATGCATGTGGTGGGGGCTTCCCCGCGGGATGTGCGCAAGCGCGTACCGTATATCCTGGGGCTGGTGGGCCTGCAGAGCAAGGCAAAGTGCTATCCCAGTGAGCTGTCCGGCGGCGAGCAGCAGCGCGTGGGTCTGGCCCGGGCGCTGGTGAACAACCCCAGCCTGATTATTGCCGACGAGCCCACCGGAAACGTGGACCCGGCCCTGTCCTTTGAGATTGTGGACCTGCTCAGTGAGATCAACCGCCGCGGTACTACGATCCTGATGGTGACCCATGAGCATAATCTGGTCAAGCACTTTAACCGCCGGGTGATTCAGATTCACCATGGTGAAATTGTGGCGGATACCGAAGAGAGCAAGCCCGCCGTGGAGAAGTATATCGGGGAACAGGAGGGATGGAAATAATGAAATGGCATAACGTGAAATATTTGACCCGTGAGGGATTTCATAACCTGTGGACCAACCGCACGATGACCCTGGCCTCGGTGGCCGTGCTGATTTCCTGTCTGCTGCTGACCGGGGCGGCCATGCTGTTTTCCCAGAACATGGGCGGCATGATGAAGTCCCTGGAGGGCAGCAACAGCATTACGGTGTATCTGGAAGAGGATATGCCGGTGCTGGAGGCCGTGCAGATGGGAGAGAGGCTGCGCTCGATTGAAAACGTGAAGGACTGCACCTATGTCTCGAAGGACGAAGCGCTGGAGAGTATGATGGAGCTGCTGGGAGATGACGGAACCGTACTGGAGGGGCTGTCCGGAGACGATAACTTTCTGCCGGATTCGTACGATATCTCGATGAAGGATCTTTCACTGTACGATGAGACCATCGAGGAGATCTCCGCCCTGGAAGGGGTGGACCAGATCACCGATTACAGCGATGTGGCGGACAAGCTCAATCGCATCAGCAACCTGGTTTCCACCGCCGGTTTCTGGATTGTGCTGCTGCTGAGCATTGTGTCCCTGTTTATTATCGCCAATACCATTCGGGTGACCATGTTCTCCCGCCGGATGGAGATCAGCATTATGAAATCAGTGGGGGCGACCAACTGGTTTGTGCGCCTGCCCTTTATTGTGGAGGGTGTGATGATCGGCCTGATCGCCGGCCTGCTGGCGAGCGGCCTGCTGTTTTTGATGTACAATCTGATGGGGAATGTGGTGACCGGGATCGTATCCTTCTTCAAACTGATTCCTGCTTCGTCACTGGCTGTGCCGTATTCGCTGTGCTTTATTCTGGCGGGTATGCTGTTCGGTGCGCTGGGCAGCATGTTTTCAATCAGCCGGTATCTCAATCGGGAAGGGGAGAACAGTATTGATGCGTAAATCTCATCACCTCGTCCGCGGGGGGAAGCGGATTGCTCTGCTTTTGTGCATGACCCTTGTGTGGATGTCGGTGACCCCGGCCAGTCAGGTGACGGCCGAGGGCGCAACCCTGTCCCAGCTGAAGGATAAGCAGAACCAGCTGCAGCAGGAAAAGGAAGAGAACCAGGAAAAGCTGAATGAGTTAAAAGAGAGCGAAGAGGAGCAGGAGGAGTATGTGGCTGCTCTGCAGGATCAGATTGGTAACCTGCAGGGGCAGATTGACACGCTCAATGCCCAGGTAGATCTGCTCAATGAGGAGATCCGCGAGAAGGAAGATGCCATCGCGGACAAGCAGAACCAGATTGACACCGATATGAATCAGCTGAAAAAGCGGCTGCGGGCCCTGTACATGGCGGGAGATGCCTCGACACTGGCAATTCTGCTGCATGCGGAGAATATCGAGGATCTGGCCCGAAAGAGCGAGGTCATCAAGTCCATTGCCCGTCACGATAATGAGCTGATCAGTTCGCTGAAAGAGGAGCTGGACGCTGTTGCCGACGAAAAGGCGGCGATTGAGAAGGACAAAAAGGAAGTAACACAGAGCAAGAACAGTCTGGATGAGCAGCGCAAGGAGCTGGCCGATCTGGAAGAAGAGGCCAAAGAAACCCTGGCGGAGATTCAGGGAAAGAAGAACCAGGTGCAGAATACCCTTGATTCCCTGGAAGGGGAAATGGCGGACGCGGAGAATGCCATTGACCAGTGGTACCGCGA
The DNA here is from genome assembly GCA_022767925.1 of Clostridia bacterium. Lineage (GTDB taxonomy): Bacteria > Bacillota > Clostridia > Oscillospirales > Acutalibacteraceae > Heritagella. The sequence continues at coordinate 2,269 of JALENG010000037.1, read as the reverse complement.
TTACTATTCCTCGCAGAACGGAAGCAGCAATTCCGGCAACTCCAATCAGGGCAGCGGCTCCTATTCCGGGTCGATGACCTGGCCGGTACCGGGGTACAGCGGCTGCATTTATCAGGGCTTCAGTTCCACTCACAAGGGATATGATATCTCCGGCGGAGGAATTTACGGGGCTCCCATTGTGGCGGCCGCCAGTGGGCGTGTGATTTTTGCGGCATTCGGCACGGCTTACAACTCCCACAACCGGTACGGATACTGTGTGGATATTGACCATGGCAGCGGCATTGCAACCCGGTATGCGCACTGCAGCGCTCTCACAGTATCGGCTGGCGATTATGTGACCGCGGGCCAGGTAATCGGCTATGTGGGCAGCACCGGTCAGTCCACGGGGGCCCATCTGCACTTTGAAGTGCGGAAAAACGGTGTGGCGGTCAATCCTGCCGGATATCTGTAAAAGGGAAAACAGCCTGAAAACGGGGGAACAGAGATGAGGAAGATTTCATGGGCGGCGGCCGGTGCGCTGATGCTGCTCTCCGCAGCCGTGACGGTCTCGCTGACCTATACCTATGCCATGGACCGCTTTAACCAGAAGGTATCCGACGTCAACGAGCGCGAGGCCCAGTACCATAAACTCAGCGAAATAGATGAACAGGTGCGAAACCGTTTCGTGGGTCAGGTGGATGACAGCACCCTGCGGGACGGCCTGTGCGCCGGCTATGCGGCCGGGCTGTCCAATGCCAATGTGCGGTATATGACGGCGGAGAAATACGCGGATTACGAAGCCAGCCACCAGCGTACCAGCGTGGGCGTGGGGATCAATACCGTGATGGACTCGGACGGCAACATGGAGATCGTGGAGGTGTACACCGGCTCCTCGGCTCAGACCGCCGGTCTGCAGAAAGGCGATGTAATCGTAGCAATGGACGGCAAGGAGGTTTCGCGCATTGGCTATGTGGATGCGGTTTCCCTGTTGGACGGTGCGGACGGATCCGAACTGAAAATGACCGTGCTGCGCCCCGGGGAGGCAGGGAGCGAAACTCTCTCCTTTACCGTGCAGCGCACCGCGTATACGGCGGCCTCGGTATCCCACCAGAGGATCAACGGCAATGTGGGGTACATTCGGATATCCATGTTTGCCGCTAACTCCTATACGGCGTTTGAAAACGCACTGACGGATCTGGAAGCAGACGGTGAACTGTGCGGCCTGGTGATTGACCTGCGGGGAAACAGCGATACCCGTACGGAACAAATGGAAAAAATAGCGGATCGTCTGCTGCCGGCCGGGGAAATCATCCGGACTGTGGACAAAAACGGGGAGACCGCGCAGTCGGTTCTCTCGGATGCCCGGTCGGTATCCATACCGGTTACGGTGATCGTGGACAGCGGCACCTCCGGTGCGGCAGAGGTGCTGGCCTCGGCCCTGCATGATGCCGAATATGAGACGGTGGGCAGTGATACGGCCGGAACGGCCCAGGTGACCGAAGTGGCCCTTCTGTCGGACGGATCGGCTCTGTTCCTTCCCACCCAGAATTATGTGAATCAGTCGGGTGAGGTGCTGTACGGCACCGGTGTGAAGGCGGATATCCCGATTCAGGTCGGGGAAGCAGAAAACGAGGCGTTCCTGCGCCGGCAGCTGAATCCGCAGGAGGATTCGCTGGTGCAGTCGGCCGTGACGCGCCTGATCGCGAAGGACGCCGACGTGCAGGTGGTACCGGAGATCCCAACGGAAAAACCGGAGAGCTCCGGGGACGAATCCGAACTGGAAGAAAGCCGCTGAAAACCGGAAAACGGGAACGAATTTTCCATAAAAAGCAGAGAGCCGGGCGAAAAGATTTTCCCTTTCGCCCGGCCTTGTTTACGGATATTTCATTGACAGAGAAGAAACAGACGGATATAATAGTACAAGACTGTTCAGATAAGGAAAAACCGATGAGAACGGTGAATTTGCGATAAAAGGTGGTAAAAGCCATGGCCTCGAAAGAGATTATTCTGACCAAAGAGGGTCTTGCCAGTCTGGAGAAAGAGCTGGAATATCTCAAGTCCGTACGGCGGAAGGAAGTTGCCGAGAAGATCAAAGTGGCCCTGTCGTTTGGCGACCTGTCGGAAAACAGTGAGTACGACGAAGCAAAGAACGAACAGGCCATCATGGAAGCCCGAATTGCGGACATTGAGGTGATGCTGAAAAATGTTCGCCTGATTGATGAGAGCGAACTGGGCAGCGCCAACGTGCATATCGGCTCCACCGTGCGGGTAGAGATTGACCGCGACGGCC
>JALENG010000023.1 GCA_022767925.1 Clostridia bacterium | reverse complement strand
GCCCCCCTTGATAACATGATGTGGGACAGAGATCTGATCAAAGAGCTCTTCGGATTTGCCTATAAGTGGGAGATATACACCCCAAAATCCCAGCGCCAATACGGCAGTTATGTGCTGCCCATTCTGTATGGGGAGCGGTTTGTGGGGAGAATCGAGATGGCTTTTGACAAAAAGAGCCGGGAACTCCGGGTGCTCCACCTGTGGTATGAACCCGATGTCCAACCGGATAAGGACATGGAGGAAGCAATCCGCGCTGCAACCGGACGCTTTGAAAGATGGAGAAAAGACGAATCGGACTGAAAATCGCCGCCTGTGGCTGCTGTCACGGCGGCAATTTTTCTGTACCATTTCAAATTAGTAAACAAAAATTAAAAATATTTCATTATATATAGACAAACAAAAAATTATTTGCTATAATGCAAACAAATGGAGGGGATAGTTGTGAACCAAAAGAAAGAAATTTGGGATTGCTCACCGGAAGAGATGTGCCGCGGCTATGAAGAGGGGGAAAACGAGTTTTCCTGCCTGCTGTGCGGGGCTTCTTTTGAAAAGGAGAGGGTCTGGGCGGAGGAGGACAAACTGTATACAGCCAAAGGGGCCGTTGTGCGCCATATCCGGCAGGAGCACGGGGATTTCTGCGATTGGATTTTGCAGAAGAACGCGGAGAAGCTGGGCGTTTCTGACAGTCAGCACCAGCTTTTGCAGTGTATGAGCCAGGGGCTGAGCGACCGGGAAATCGCTGCCGAAATGGGGATCGCACTGTCCACTGTGCGGAATCACCGATTTCGTTTGAGGGAGAAGGAAAAACAGTGCCGTCTGTTTTTGGGGATGATGCAGTCCCTGCAGGAGAAGACATGCCGCCCCATCCGGATCAGCGATCAGGGAGAATTGTGCGAGGCTCCGCTGACGGCGGCCATGGTGGACGATCGGTACGGCATCACCGAAGCGGAGAGGGTGAAAACCCTGTCGGTCTGCTTCGATGAAAACGGGGCGCTGCACCACTTCCCTGCCAAGGAGAAGAAGAAAATTATTGTCCTGCGAAAGATTATGGAGAATTTTTCCCCGGGAAAGACCTATACGGAAAAAGAAGTTAACCGTGTACTTCGGAGAATCTACGCGGATTATGCCACTCTTCGCCGTTCCCTGATTGAGTACGGACTGATGGAGCGCACGCCCAACGGCAGTGTGTACCGGGTAAAAGAATAAAAAATGCCCTTCTCTCTGTGATAAAGCGGAGAGAAGGGCTTTTCCATGTTTTTATAGAATGAAAAGGGCTGAAAGCCCTGGGTTCTCAGCAGGACAGGTAAATCCAGTGCAGCAGCAGCGCCAGAACAATGCCCAATGCGGAACCGAAGCAGGCCTCGATGGGCCGGTGACCCAGCGATTCGTTCAATTCCGGGATCTGTTCCCGCAGGTTTCGGCGGATGATGCGGTGTTCATTCGATTCCCCGTTTTTTTCAGCCTCGGCATCCAGCTCATCGATCATCAGGTTCAGGGCCCTGGCGTGCAGACTCGCCTCCCATCGAACACCCGTGGCGTCGTAAATCACAATCACGGTCAGAATGGCCGCAATGGCGAATTCGGGGGATTGAAATCCGCAGGTCAGCAGAGCGGTGATGGCCATGGCGCAGGTGGTGGCCGAATGGGCACTGGGCATGCCGCCCGCCCCTTTCAGCCGTTCCAGTCGGATTTCCTTATGGCGGATATAGTAATAGATCAGTTTAATAATCTGCGCGGTCAACCAGGCCAGCAGACCGGCATTGAGAATTTGATTGGAAAAAAGGAATTCAATTGTTTCCCACAGATGATTCATAGTAACTCCGTTCTCAGAAGGGTAGAAAAGGCGGATGTTGGACTTTGTTTGTAAAACTACTATACTTGTTTTTTGCCTCTCTGTCAAATGAAAAGAATCGAAATCGATCATTCCATTTTTCGCAGGATATGCTATAATAATTCCGGTGTGATAGAAAAACGAAAATTCAGAAGGGAATGGATAAAATGGCATGGGTGCCTACGGTGGAAGAAGCCAGAGAATACTTGGCAGAATACAATGAAGAGGAGTTCCATCTGCGTCATGGCGAGATTGTGGGGGCGGTTTTGGGGGCCTTTGCCGCTGAATTCGATCCCGGCCGGGAGGAATACTGGCAGGTTGTCGGTCTGCTGCATGATTTGGATTTTGAGAAGTGGCCCCAGGAGCACTGTGTGAAAAGCCAGCAGTTGATGCGGGAAAGAGGAATGGAAGAATCGATCATTCATGCAACCGCCAGCCATGGATGGGGGCTGACCGTCGATATTGCGCCGGAATCCACTATGGAAAAAATTCTGTTCGCCGTGGATGAGCTGACCGGCCTGATCGGAGCGGCAGCCCTGATGCGTCCGAGTAAAAGCGTGTCGGATATGGAGCTGAAGTCTCTGAAGAAGAAATATAAGGACAAAAAGTTTGCCGCCGGCTGTTCCCGCGAGGTGATCCAGAAAGGGGCCGAATTGCTGAATTGGCCGCTCGACGAGCTTTTGGAACGCACCCTGCAGAAGATGAAGGACCTGGCTCCCACTTTGGAATTATGAGTGGAGGAATTGGCACACTGGGGGAAAAAAGCCTGCACCGCGCATTAAAAAGCTGGTACCAGCCGGATGAGACCCGGCACGAGGTTCGCCTGGGGCGCTTTACTGCCGATGCGGAAAACCCACAGGGCGGTGTGATCGAGGTGCAGACCGGCAGTTTTTTTGCCCTCAAAAAACGGCTTCCGGTTTATCTGATGGCGGGGAGGGTTCTGCTGGTATGCCCGGTGGTGCAGCGGAAATGGCTGTGCTGGGTGGATCCGGAAACCGGCGAGGTGCTGTCCCGCCGCCGTTCCCCCAAGCAGGGCACGGTATTGGATCTCTCCCGGGAGCTGGTTCACATTCTTCCCTTTCTGCGGGAGGAAAACCTGGTGTTCAGTTTTCCTTTTCTGGAAGTGGAGGAGTACCGCCTGCAGGATGGATGGAGCAGGGACAAAAAGCGCGGCAGCAGCCGGTATGAGCGAAAGCTGCTGCAGGTTTTTCAGCGGGTGGATGTGCACACATCGTCGCAATGGGCCGCCCTTCTGCCGGACTTGCCGCAGCCGTTTACGGCAAAGGATCTGCAGAAAGCGGCACGGCTCTCTCCGCAGGGTGCCAGTGCCGCTGTCAAGGTGTGGAAAAACGCCGGGGCCCTGGTTTTCTGCGGAAAAAAGGGACGCAGCTATACGTACCGTCCCATACAGCCTGGAGAAAGCCCCATTTCTCCGGAGAAAACGGGGGCTTTCACGGCGGAAATTGAAAAGAACGGGGGATTATATGGAACCAAAACTGATGAACCGGATTAACGAACTGGCCCGCAAGCAGCGTGGAGAAGGATTGACCGAAGAGGAGAAAAAGGAGCAGCAGGAGCTGAGGGCCCAGTATCTGGCCGCATGGCGGGAAAACCTGCGCGGCCAGCTGGAGAGCATGGTGATTGTAGAGCCCGACGGAACCCACCGTCCGGTTCGGAAAAAGGAGGAAAAGCCCCGTTCCTGATCAGGGATGCTCTCTCCGGGGGCACACACGCATGCAGATACCGCACACGGCGCCGCGGCCAATATGCTGGAACTGGCGCTTCATGTACTGCGAGCAGCTTTCCGGCAGGAACAGCTCGCTGCGGTTTTTTTCGGGTTCCCAGAGTTCACCGGTGATCGCTCCAGCCGGGCAGGCTTTCTGGCACAGGGTACAGCTGCCGCAGGGACAGGGGAGTATCTGGTTTTCTTCTGCCAGGGGGCAGTCGGTGAACAGAGTGGCCAACCGCACGCGGGGACCCCATTGCCGGTGCAGGAACAGCGAGCTTTTTCCCACGCTGCCCAGCCCGGCCAGAACGGCGGCTTTCTTGTGGGAATACCGTCCCTGATAATTCCATCCGTTCAGGTTGATGCTCTGAGAAGCTCCGACAGCGATATACTGCCAGCCGTTTCTCTGCAGAAACTGGCCGGCCAGCAGGGTCAACCGGTCCAGCTGGGCATTAACTGTGCGGTAGTGATGAAAATAGGTGTGTGTGGGGGCGTTATCAATCTCATCGACCACCGCGTCGGACAGGCGGATGACAACGGAAACCGCATAGGGAAGGCGGGGAAAGAACTCCCCGGCGTCCGGTGGAGCCGAAAAGCCCACATCGTCAGCGCCCTGCAGAAGCAGAAGATCCTGCAAGGAAGAGCGAAGAGAGAAAGCCGAATCATTCATAAAAGCAAACTCCTTTGTCAAAAGTAATGCCCAGAGAACCTGGGAGCAGAAGGGAGAAAACCCATGCAGAAACGGAATTATCAAAAGGAAATGGAGGGCGTGATTGCTTCGCTTTCCAGGGATGCCGCCCCGGGACTGCTGCTGCACAGCTGCTGTGCTCCCTGCAGCAGCAGTGTGCTGGAAACGCTGGCCGCTCATTTTTCCGTCACGCTTTTTTATTATAACCCCAATATTTTTCCGGAGGAAGAGTACCAAAAACGGGTGCAGGAGCAAAAACGGCTGATTGCCGCCATACCCCTTGTGCATCCGGTTTCCTTCTGGGCGGGGGAGTATGATCCCGATCGGTTTTTCGAATCGGTTCGGGGGCTGGAAAAAGAGCCGGAGGGCGGTAAGCGGTGCGAAGTGTGTTTCCGCCTTCGCCTGCAGCGGGCGGCACAGGCCGCGGCGGAAAAGCAGTTCTCGTTTTTTACCACCACGCTGACCGTCAGTCCGCTGAAAAATGCGCCGCTCCTCAATGCTATTGGGGAAGAAATGGGAAAAACATACGGGGTACAGTGGCTGCCCTGCGACTTTAAGAAAAAAGAGGGCTATAAGCGCTCCATTGCTTTGTCAAAGGAATACGATCTGTACCGGCAGGACTACTGCGGCTGTGTGTTTTCTCAAAAGGAAAGGGAAGAAAATCGGCGGAAGAAGGAAGAAGTGCTATGAATGGCCGGGCTGTCGTCTGTTTTCTGAAAAAGGAAGCCGTGCTGTGCCTTTCCTTTCTGGCGGCGCTAATCTCGGTGTTTCTGGTGCTTCCGGATGAGAAATATGGCACATACATAGACGCCCGGGTGCTGATTCTGCTGTTCTGCCTGATGGCAGTGGTCAGCGGATTTCGCGAAGCGGGAATTTTATCCCGGGTGTCCTCTCTTTTCCTCCGGCGGGCTGCATCCTCCCGCCGACTGGGGATTTCCCTGGTGCTGCTGTGCTTTTTTTGTTCGATGCTGCTGACCAACGATGTGGCGCTGCTCACCTTTGTTCCGCTGTGCATTGCGGTGATGCAATCGGTTTGCCCCAAGGGTACAGCCATAACCGTGGTTCTGATGACCGTCGCTGCCAATCTGGGCAGCATGGCAACCCCGGTGGGGAACCCGCAGAACCTGTATCTCTACGGCTATTATCAACTGAATCCGGCCGAATTTTTTTCGGTTGTTCTTCCCACTGTGGGAATCAGTTTTCTTTTGCTGCTGGCCGCCGGGCAGCTGATTCCATCGGAAAAAATCCGGCCGGTACTTACCGGAGAGGAAAGTGAAAAACCGGTGGAGAAAAAGCGTGCCATGCTGTTTGGCGCACTGTTCCTGCTGGCTCTTCTGGCGGTTCTGCGGGTGGTTCCGGAATGGCCGCTGCTGGGGATCACCGTTGGAGTGCTGCTGCTCTTTTCCCGCCGCACGTTTTTGCGAGTGGACTGGGGGCTGCTGCTGACCTTTGTGTTTTTCTTTGTCTTTGTGGGAAATCTGGGCCGGATGGAACCGGTGTATCAGGCGGTCGCCGCATGGACAAAGGGCAGTGAACTGTGGTGCGGACTTCTGCTCAGCCAGGGCATCAGCAATGTCCCGGCTGCCATGATGCTGGCGCCTTTCGCCGAAAACGGAAGGGCCCTGCTGCTGGGAGTGAATATCGGTGGGCTGGGCACGCTGGTGGCTTCTCTGGCCAGTCTGATTTCCTTTAAGCTGTATACGGCTCATCTCCCCGGAAAAGGGGGAAGGTACCTACTGTTATTTACGGCCATCAATCTTCTGTTCCTTCTGCCAGTCGTCGGGCTGGCAGTCTGGATGGGGTGGGCCTGAATCTGTAAGAGCAATCAAAAAAGAGGAGGTAATTTTTATGCGAATGGATCGAGTTTCTTGGGTGAAGGTGGAGGAATACCTGCGTTCCTCCCCCACGAAGGACACGGTTTTGCTGGCCGTGGGCAGCCTGGAAAACCACGGCAAGCACATGCCGCTGGGAACCGATACGCTGATCCCCGACCGGATTCTGGAACTGATCGAGGAAAGATCGGAGGTGATGATTGCCCCCACCATTCCCTATGGGGCCACCGATTATCTGATGGGTTTTCCCGGTACGGTCAACCTGGGGACCGAGGGGCTGATCCAGGTACTCCGCGCCATTACCGATTGCCTGTACCGGTACGGATTCCGCCGTTTTATCATCCTCAACGGCCACGGCGGTAATAAAAAAGCCATCGAGACCGTGGGCGTGGAACTGCACAACCGCGGCGCCTGGTTGGCGGAAATGGACTGGTGGCTGCAGGCCGGTGAGCTCCATCCGGAGTGGAAGGACGGCCATGGCGGCGGGGAGGAAACTGCCGGGGTGCTGGCGGTGGATCCCTCGCTGGTGGATCCGCAGTGGCTGCAGGAGGGACAGAACCTGAAAAACGATGCCACCGACGCTTTCCCCACCCAGGGATTCCACTCGGTCTGTTATCAGGGGGCCTCGGTCATTCTCCCGCGGGAAGTGCACCATTACTCGGATAACGGGTGGATCGCCCGGCTGGCGCCCACCCAGGCCACCGAAGAATGGGGCCGCGAGATGCTGCAGACCATGGCAGATTATTATGCGGCGTTTATCCGCGAGTTCTCCCGGATTCCCTTGCCGGAACCAAAGCACAACGCCAGTACCTGAGCGTTTATTCCATGGGCGGAAGGATAAACCGCGCCTGGGCCGGGAATCCGCTTTTCAGGGCTTTGCAGTCGATCAGAACGATGGGCTTTTCCTTTTTCAAGGCGTAGTGGACGGTGTATCCGGTGCCGCCGCTGCTCTCACCGTCATAAACGGCCAGCAGCAGGTCACAACGGTCCACCAGTACCCGGTCGCGCATTTGCATACAGCCGGAAAAATAGAAGGGCGACAGCGTTTCCATGGAATCAGCCTGCCCGCACAGGCGGCGGTACTGCTCTTTTTCCTCCCGGTTCCACCGGTTCTCCTGCCCCACACAGGGGAGGATGCAGGAGAGAGTGAGGGGAAATCCCTGTTCCTTCAGAGCCAGCACCTCCTGGGCGGCCCAGGTATCCACCCCCAGGGCCATTCCGGTTAAAAAGTGGATGGCTCCGTTTTCCCTGTGGAGGCGGAGGATCTGTTCGCGCAGTGTCCGGCGCAGGGCGAGCAGATGGGGGTCATTCCCGCCGGAAAAAGAAAAATACCGCGGGCGGTGGCCCGTAAAAGCGACCGTACGGGCGAGCAGAGAGGCCATATAAAAGCTCCTTTCCGGTTTGAAGGTCTTATCAATCAGTATAGCGCAGATTTGGCCGAAAGAAAACAGAAAAATTCTGTATGGACGATGGAGGAGAGTAAAAATGGAGAAAGAGAAATTCCATTCCATTTGGAGAATTGTGATGGAATATGGGATTCTGACCGGTTCCACCCTGCTGTTGATTGTGGGGGTCTACTTTTTTAAATTTCCCAACCATTTCAGCTTCGGTGGAGTAAGCGGCCTTGCGGTTGTGCTCAGTGCGGTATTTCCGTTATCCGCCAGTACCATCAATATGCTTGTCAATGTTCTGCTGCTGGTATTGGGTTTCCTCTTTTTGGGGCGGGATTTTGGAATCAAAACCGTCTATGTCACGGTTCTCCATTCCCTGGGCCTTCAGGCGATGGAAATCTGGTTTCCGATGGAGAAACCCATCACCGACCAGCCGCTGCTGGAACTGGTCTTTGCCATTCTTCTGCCGGCATTCAGTGCGGCGCTTCTGTTTAATATCGGCGCTTCCAGTGGCGGAACCGATATCATCGCCATGATTCTGCGAAAGCACAGCTCGGTGAATATCGGAACCGCTCTGCTGATCGTGGATACCACCGTTACCGTGGCGGCCCTGTTTGTATTCGGAATTGAAACCGGACTGTACTCCATTTTGGGCCTGCTGGCCAAATCGCTGGTCATTGACAATGTGATCGAGAGCATCAATACGTGCAAGTATTTTACCATTGTCTGCGAACACCCCGAGCCCATCTGCGATTTCATTCATAAAAATCTGCACCGGGGCGCCACCCTGTATCACGCCGAGGGTTCCTATACCCATGGGCAGAAAACAGTGATTCTGACCGTGATGAAGCGCAGCCAGGCTGTGCAGCTGCGCAACTTTGTGCGCATCCACGAGCCGCACGCATTCATCACCATCACCAACAGCAGCGAAATCATCGGCAAAGGTTTTCATGGCTTTAATTAACCCCCCTTGCCGGTGCGGCTTGCATTTTTGTGCGATCCCCTTTATAATAAAAGAATATGTACGGAAAGAACAAGCCAGCTTCCTGTTAAATCAGGAAGTTTGCAGGCAGGAGGGAATGCTTTGAGTCAATTTGTGATTTGTACGGATGCAACCTGTGATTTTACTCCCGACCTCGTGGAAAAGCTGGGAGTGACCGTTTTCCCTATGGAGTTTTTGCTGGACGGAATTGCGTATCATCACTATCCGGATGCCAGAGAAATGTCAATGGATGAGTTTTACACGCTGGTGAAGAGCGGGAAAATGCCCACGACCACCCAGATCAGCCGGGTGATCTACGAGGAATTTTTTGATCAGCAGGCAAAGTCCGGGCAGGATGTGCTGTATGTGGCCTTTTCCTCGGCACTTTCCAGTACATGGGAGTCCTCTTGCCAGGCTGCACAGGAGATCATGGAGCGCTACCCCGGCCGCCAGATTTGCTGCGTGGATTCCCGCTGTGCCAGCTTGGGAGAGGGAATGCTCGTGATGAAAGCGGTGGAAATGCAGAAAGCGGGTGCTTCCCTGCAGGAGACCGCCGACTATCTCACCGGGATGCGGGACCGGGTGGACCACTGGGTTCTGGTGGATGATCTGAAGCACCTGCACCGCGGCGGGCGGATTCCCAAAGCGACAGCGATCGCCGGAACGGCCCTGGGGATTAAGCCTATCATCCATATTGACTACGAGGGACGCCTGATTCCCTGCGACAAGGTACGCGGGCGCAAAAAGGGCTGTGATTACATTCTGAAAAAGGCCAGGGCCCGTTGGGTGCCGAAGGAGCATGAAACCGTGTATGTGGTTCATACCCACTGTGCCGAGGAGGCCAAAGAGATGGCCGCCTGCGTCCGCAGTGAACTGAAGTGCAAAGACGTGCAGATCTACGAGGTGGGCCCGATTATCGGGGCACACACCGGTGCAGGGTTGCTGGCCCTTCTGTATATGACAGACAGCAAAACCATTTAAAGAAAAGCCGGTCTTCCTGTTTTGGGGAAAGACCGGCTTTCTGCAGGGGGGAAATGGAATGAATCCGCTGGAAGCCCTTTTGCTGGCCTACAGCTGCGGGCAGCGGGAAAAACCGGTACGCCGCAAAGGGGCAGCGGCTTTTCTGCTGCTTTTGGGAGTGGGACTGTTCTGGAGAAAAAGGAAGAAACGTCGGACGGCAAAACCGGCCGGCTGAAAAGATTTTGGAGGTGCCTGGGATGAAAGTGGGAGTGATGGTTCCCCATGGGAATGGGGAGGAAATGCAGGGGCGTTTTGCGGCGATCCGCCGCGAGGGATTTTCCTCCTGCCAACTGGTCTCCTGGGATCCTGCCCTTTGGACCGAAGAGAACGCACAGGCCGTACAGACGGCCTGCCGGGATACAGGGGTGACCCTCTCCGCTTTCTGGTGCGGATGGGAGGGCCCAAAGGTGTGGGATTTTTACGGCGGACAGGAAACACTGGGGCTGGTGCCGCCGGCGTACCGGTTTGCCCGGATGAAAAATCTGATGGACGGGGCGGACTATGCGGCACGGCTGGGGGTTCGGGACGTGGTCAGCCATATGGGCTATATTCCGGAGAATCCTTATGATCCCGCATACAGCGGCTTTATTCAGGCGATGAAAGAGGTGGCCGGCCATCTGCGGAAAAACGGCCAGTTTCTTCTGTTTGAGAGCGGACAGGAGACACCGGTGACCCTGCTGCGCGCTTTTGAGGATATCGGCTGCGAAAATCTGGGGATCAACCTGGATACCGCCAATCTGATCCTGTACGGGAAGGCCAATCCGGTGGACGCCCTGTGTGTGATCGGCAGGTGGGTACGCGGTGTTCACGCGAAGGACGGGCTCTATCCTGTAAACGGACGGGAATTGGGACAGGAGGTTCCCATCGGTCAGGGCAAAGTGGACTTTGCCCGCTTTATTCACGAGCTGACCGTGCTGGGCTATAACGGGGATCTGACCATCGAGCGGGAAATCGAGGGCGAAGAACAGATTCGTGATATCCGGGCAGCACGGGACTATCTGGAAAAGCTGATTCAAAAGGAGGCGGGGGTTCATGCTTAAAGTGGGAATGGTCGGGCTGGGCGGTATCAGTGGCGCTCATGTAAACGGCTGGCTGAACCTTCCTCAGGCGAAAATTGCGGCGGTGTGCGATATCCGTCCCGGACAGCTGATCGCGCCCATGAAAAGGACAGGAGCGGTGGGGTATACGGATTTTGATGAGATGATGAGCGAGCAGACGCTGGATATCGTGGATATCTGCCTGCCCACCTATCTGCACAGCGAATACGCGGTACGGGCCATGAAAAAGGGCTGTCATGTGCTGTGTGAGAAACCCGCAGGGCTGCAGATCGCAGATATTGAGCGGGAGTATCAGGCTGCCCGCACCTGTGGGGTGCAGTTTATGATCGCCCAGGTGTTGCGCTTTTGGCCGGAATACGAGTTTTTGAAGGAAGCCGTGGAAACACAGAGGCTGGGAAAAATGCTCAGCGGACACATGTACCGGCTGAATAATATGCCGGGGTGGAGCTGGGACGATTGGATGAAGGATGAAAGCCGCAGCGGTCTGGTTCCCTTTGATCTGCATATTCACGATCTGGATTTTATTGTCTATGCTTTTGGCAAACCCAAGAACGTGACCCATTACCGCGCCCGCACAGAGAAGCAGGATTTCATTCATGCGGTGTATGAATTTGACGGCAGCTTTATCACCTGTGATTCGTCCTGGTATACCGGCGGGTATCCTTTCGGGGCGGGGTTTCGTTTCCAGTTTGAAAAGGGTGTGATCGAGTATGCGGGCGGTGCCCTGACTGTGTATGAAGAGGGAAAAGAAAAACAGAGGGATGTTTCCGGCAGCCGCAATGAAAACGGGCTGGGGCTGCCGCAGAGCGACGGCTACGAAAGAGAGATCCGCTATTTTGCCGAAAAGGTGGAGAGCGGTATGCCCATTACCCGCGTAAAAGAGGACGAGCTGAAAACCGTTTTGACCATTCTGCAAAATTTGTAAAAACGGAAAATATGCCCTGGTTATGCAGATTCCCCCAATGGTACGGTTTTCTGTGTCCGGGCGTAACGGAGAAGCGGCAAGGATCCGACAGAGACAGGAGAGGACGGAACAATGAGAGGAATGGGAACCCTGGTCAATGTGCTGGCGGTGGTGCTCGGCGGGCTGCTGGGGGCGAAGTTGGGGACTTATCTGCGCCCCAAAGTATCCGAAACCCTGATGCACGCCTGCGGGCTGGCAACGATTTTTATCGGGATCAGCGGCACCTTGTCCCAGATGTTTACCGTGGAGAATGGGAGAACGCTTTCAGCGGACGGAACCATGCTGATTATTCTCTCGCTGGTTCTGGGCGGTTTGCTCGGCGAGATGGTGGATCTGGAAAAGCGGCTGGATCGTACCGGGGAAAAGCTGCGGCAGCTGGTTCATGCGAAAAATGACAGCCGGTTTGTGGATGGCTTTGTCAGCGCTTCCCTGATTATCTGCATTGGGGCGATGGCAGTCGTGGGCTCGATCCAGGATGGACTGACCGGCAATGGGGAAACGCTGTACGCCAAAAGCGTTCTGGATCTGATTATTGTGATGGTGCTGGCCTCTACTATGGGGATCGGTGCCGCCTTTTCCGCGGTGTCCGTGGGGGTGTATCAGGGATTGATCACCCTGTTTGCCGTGTGGGTGGCCCCACTGCTCAGCGATTCACTGATACAGAATCTGTCGATGGTGGGGAGTGTGCTGATTTTTGCCGTGGGCTGCAATGTGGCTTTCGGCAAGAAGTTCCGGGTGGGCAATTTGCTCCCCGCCCTGCTGGTTCCGGTTTTCTGGGAAGTGATTGACCGGTTTTGGCTGTAAAGGGAAGCTCTTTTTCCCCATCCCGCGAAAAAGAACAGGGAAAACAGAGGACCGTAGTTTTCCATGGCTGCGGTCCTCTGGTTTTCTAAAAAATGGAGCGGTCGAAAAAAGAAGGCCGGCGGTTTTGTGCTTTCCCCGGTCATTGACTGTCCGGTTTTCAATCCTTTATCCATCGCAGATGGGAGCAGGCCCGGCAGTATCCCATGGCGGGCAGAGAGAGAATTGTCCATAGAAGGGAAGCGGGCAGACAGATCTGTCCCCATAGCGAGGTGCGCTTGTCCGAGTAATCCCATACCTGTAGCCCCAATTGGCGGTTTACGATCAGCCCGGTGACCAGCTCGATTCCGGTGATAATCCCGCCGCCCACCAGGCAGCGCAGCAAGAGCGGACGGTTTTTCATGTGTTCACAGCAGATATGCTCAATGCCGCACAGACTGATTCCTCCGGCAATTCCCATGGAAAGATGGGAGTGGCCGCGGTAAAAAATCTCCAGAGCAGGGTACAGACACCCTCCTGACAGAAAATAAAAAAGATCTTGGTGCATACCATTTTCTCCTTTTCTCAAAAGGGGTTTGAAAGAACCGTTTACAGTATGCACCGCACGGGTTCATTCATACGGCTGTTATGGAAAAGGATATTTTCCACAGGAAAAATGTCAACAATAATCAGTAAAAATACAACAATTGTCCCTGTCCTTTTTGAAAAGGGAACGTTATAATGAATATAGAACCTGAAAAAATATGGGCAGGAGAAAGGATGATCGCTTTATGAAAATTCTGGTTACGGGCGGTGCGGGCTATATCGGCAGCCATACCTGTGTGTGTCTTTTAGAGAGTGGGTATGATGTGGTCATTGTGGACAACCTCTGCAACAGCAAGCCGGTTGCGGTGGAGCGCATTGAAATGCTGGCCGGAAAGAAGGTCGTTTTCTATCAGGAAGATGTGTGTGACCGGGCGGCCATGGATCGCATTTTCGCTGAGCAGGAAATCGGGGCGGTTATTCACTTTGCCGGTTTGAAAGCCGTGGGGGAATCCTGCCGGATTCCGCTGCGCTATTACGATAACAACCTGATTTCCACCATTGTTCTGCTGGAGACCATGGAAAAGTACGGAGTGAAGAACTTCGTGTTCAGTTCGTCGGCGACGGTGTACGGGGACCCCGCCTCGGTGCCGATTACCGAGGACTTCCCCCTGTCCACCACTAATCCGTACGGCTCGACCAAGCTGATGATCGAGGGGATTTTGAAGGATATCGCGAAGGCCGATCCCTCCTTTAACCCGATTATTCTGCGCTACTTTAACCCCGTGGGTGCCCACGAGAGCGGCATGATCGGGGAGGACCCCACGGGAATCCCCAACAACCTGATGCCCTATATCACGCAGGTGGCCATTGGCAAGCTGGAAAAGCTGCATGTATTCGGCAATGATTACAATACCCCCGATGGCACCGGTGTGCGCGATTATATCCATGTGGTAGATCTGGCCGAGGGTCATGTGGCGGCCCTGAAACAGTTTGGCCCGGATGGGAAGAAGAACTGCGGGCTGCGGATTTACAATCTGGGTACCGGGAAGGGCTACTCGGTTCTGGATATGGTCCATGCTTTTGAGAAGGCTACGGGCAAGGCCATCCCCTATGTGATTGACCCGCGCCGCCCCGGCGATGTACCGGAGAACTATGCGGACAGCAGCTGCGCCGAGCGCGAGCTGGGATGGAAAGCGCGCTTTACGCTGGAGGATATGTGCCGCGACAGCTGGAACTGGCAGCAGAAGAATCCCAAGGGATACGAGGCATAAAATTTTATCGGTGGATCCGGCCCCGCCGGTCAGAGAGTCTCTGACCGGCGGGGCCTTTTTGTTCGAAAAAAGGAGCAGCTTTTGATAAAAATGACAGAGCGGAGAGGAAAAATGCAAAAACCGCTGTTTTCAAAAGATATTTCCCTCTCTCTTTTCACGGAAACCGAGGCATACAGGAGAGAAAAATATCCCCCCTCAATCAGAAAATCAAAATA
>JALENG010000134.1 GCA_022767925.1 Clostridia bacterium | reverse complement strand
CGGCAATACGGTTTTGCGGATGCCCCTGTTTATCCACGGTCGCCATCGAGACCGAGTGAAGTTCACACAGTCGCTGAAAATAAGGCCGAATATCCATGAGAATTTGCTCCTTTGGAAAAAGAAAATGCAGTTGCTTTTTTTTAAGCTGGAATTTCTGGTAAAAAAATAGAAATAAAGCCTTCCAGCGCCTTATTCTATGGTTATTATACCATAAAAAGATGGGTTTGACAGCCCCTACACCCAAATTTTACATATTCTTCATACGACCGGTAAACAAATCCGAAAGCACCCCGGAGAAATTTCTCTCCGAGGTGCTTTCCACAAATTCTTATTCTTTTACCGGAACAAAGCGCAGCACATTCCAGCTAAGGGCCGGCAGGGTAACCGTCGCCTTTCCGCCGTCTATCACACCGCCGGGCCCCACCGTGGGAACCACATTGTTGGGATTCTCTTCGGTATTCACCGCTTTTACATCGGGGTGGTGCAGCAGAATGTGTTCGTCCAACTGCAGCTTTCCAAAGCTGCGCAGGTCAATCTCAAAGGCAAAGTCCTCCTGCATATCGCGGTTTACCGCAAATACGGTCACGCTGCCATCGTCGCCCATAGTGGCAGCCGCATCAATATACGGTACATGGTCGTAATCCTGACAGGCGTAATCCGGGCAGGATACAATTCCGCGCAGCGAGGTGCCTCGGCCGAAATTGGAAGCGTGCATGTAGGGATAGAAAATCGTCTGGGCCCAGCATCCGCCGCCATTGCGCGTCATAATGGGAGCAATGACATTGACCAGCTGTGCCAGACAGGCAATTTTCACGCGGTCAGCATTGCGCAGAAAGGTAATCAGCATGGAACCGGCCAGCAGGGCATCCTCAAAGTTATACACATCCTCCAGCAGCGGCAGGGCGCGGCCCCACTTATCCTGCTTCCAGATTTCTTGATCCTGCTCATTGGAGTGATACCATACATTCCACTCATCAAAGCTGAGATTCAAGGTCTTCTTCGCGTGCTTCTTCCCCTTTACCGCATCGCAGATGGATACCACCGTGCGGATAAAGTCATCCAGATCCATCGACCGGGCCAGAAAACCGGGGGTATCGTTGGTGGGATTGCCGTAGTACCGGTGCAGCGAGACGTAATCCACCGTGTCGTAGCATTCATCCAGCATCTGCAGCTCCCAGTCGCCAAACGTGGGCATCTCGGTGCTGGAGGAACCGCAGGCCACCAGCTCGATAGTGGGATCCATCCATTTCATCAGCTTCCCGGCTTCATTGGCAGTGCGGCCGTACTCTCTTGCTGTTTTATGCCCCATCTGCCACGGGCCGTCCATTTCATTGCCCAGGCACCACAGCTTAATTCCAAAGGGATCCTGCTGCCCATTCTTCTTCCGCAGATCCGACAGCTGAGTTCCGCCGGGGTGGTTGCAGTATTCCACAACCTGCCGGGCTTCCTCCGGGCCGCGGGTGCCCAGGTTGACCGAATACATCACCGAGGAGTTGGCTTTGCGGCACCACTCATAGAACTCATGCAGACCTACTTCGTTGGTCTCGGTCGTGAACCAGGCCAGATCCAACCGCCGGGGACGCTGATTGCGGGGACCAATCGAATCCTCCCAGTTGAAACCAGACACAAAATTACCACCTGGATAACGAATTACCGGCACCCCGATCTTTTTCACCAGTTCCAGAACATCCTGCCGAAAACCCAATTCGTCGCTGGACGGATGACCGGGCTCATAAATACCGCCATATACAGCGCGGCCCAGATGTTCAATAAACGAGCCGTAGATACGGGGATCAATCCGGCCAATGGTATACGCCCGATCGAGTGTCATAGATGCTTTTTTCATAAAAAATTTCCTTTCCTATAAAATGACGGAGGAAGCCCTCCACTTTTTCCTACAATTACTCACAAACCCCACAGGGGGGTATCCCCTGTGGAGAAATGGACTGTCATTCACCGTATTGGGGCGTGGGATCTGCCATTTCGATTTCAGTCTCTTTCCGCACACGGCAGCGGTATTCCTCCGGGGTAACACCAAATGTCTTCCGGAAGGAATTGATAAAGTGCGAGGGGTTATTGTACCCCACATGAAAGGCAATATCGCTGACTTTCAGCTGGCTGCTCTCCAACAGGGCCTTGGCCTTTTTCATGCGCACCTCGATAATATATTTGGAAAACGGAACCCCGCACACCGATTTGAACAGGCGGGACAGATACGAGGGATTCATAAAATACTTCTCGGTGGCCAGCTCGTAAAGCGACAGGTCACTGCGGTAATTGCGCTCGATATACGACAGAATCTCGTGGATAATGGTCTCGCCGGTGGCATTCTCTCCCGTGTGGCGGGCGGTGCACAGCGATTCGATAATGCGCAGAAGATAATTTCGCAAATCCTCCAGGTGATGGAAGGTGTATAGATCATACCGCTGTGAAAACATCAGAGAAGTGTCATTCGAGGATTCCGTATGCTCCTGGGAACGATACGCCTTGCTGATGACATTCAGGATTCCCAATGTCAGGCTGTATAGGGTGGAGGAATCGGTACTGCGCAGCAGCTGGGGATCCTCGAACAAGCGGCAGATGATGGCGGTGGCTTTTTCCGCATTCTCCTCCTTCAGAGTATGGAACAGCGTCTCCTCCACTTCCGGGGTGAGAATCGACTGATTGTCCGATTTGGCCGAATAGCGGTACAACTGATTCCACCCGGACAGCAGCCGCCGGTTGATAGCACATACACATTCCCGATAAGCCCGGCTCA
This sequence comes from Clostridia bacterium, assembly GCA_022767925.1. GTDB lineage: Bacteria > Bacillota > Clostridia > Oscillospirales > Acutalibacteraceae > Heritagella. The sequence continues at coordinate 9,495 of JALENG010000134.1, read as the reverse complement.
TCTCCTCCGCAGAGTGGTGCAGCAGGGAGACGCCAGCCGACAGATTCGTACCGGAAAACTGGGCTAATACACGGTGAAACATATATTTCAATCGCACAACAGCCGCATCCTCTTCGCTGTCTTCGATGAGGAAGGAAAACAGAAGAATCTCATCATTGGCCCGAAAATACAGGGGCACACAGGAGGAATCCCGCATCTCTTCTCCGAGAAACGTGAGCAGCTCTCTTCCGATTTCCGGCTGAGAGGAATCCGCCTGCATCAAGTAAAGCAAATAGGGGTAACCCTGATTGATCTTTTCGTTCAGCTCCGGCAGCAGGCGGCGCAGGCTCTCGCTTTGTGTCAGCTCTTTGACATTCATCTGCTCGTATATCTTTGGGGGATAGATTCCAAAGGTGGTCTGTTTCTTCTCCTGGTATTCCCGCTTAATGCGCAGAATGGTCTCCTGCAACTTTTTCTTCTGGACAGGCTTTACCAGGTAATCCTTCACTCCATAGGTAATCGCCTGCTGGGCGTAGGAGAAATCGGCATATCCACTGACCAGAATGGTGTACACCTGGGGACAATTCTCATAGATATAACGAGCCACCTCCAGCCCATCCGCCCCTGGCATCCGGATATCGGTCACTACAATATGTGCCGAGGCCGTCCCGTTCTTCAGGTAATCCATAACCGCCTGCCCGCTCTCCATCTCGGCCAGGATCCGGATATCCGGATCCGCTTCCTGCAAAATCTTCACAAGGGCCTTACGGGCATAGTATTCATCATCGGCCACAATGACCTGAATAGGAAAAGATGTACTCATGATAGAGGTTCCTCCTTTGCTGTGCTGGACCGGGAAGATTCAGAGAGTGCAGCGTTGCGGGAGAGATGAATTTCAATCCGGGTATACACCCCGTAGCTGCTCTCGACCGTAATGCCATAGCTGCTGCCATAATAGCTGCGAATACGGTCATTTACATTGCGCAGACCGATCCCCACCTGAGACGCATCGGTCTCCAGCGCATTTTCGGTGTGCAGCGCTGTATTCAAATTCTGAACCTGCTCTTCGATCATTCCACATCCGTCATCCCACAGAGAGAGGTACAGATCCTCTCCGGAAACGAAGGCCGAAATTTTCAGCCGGTCATGCGGACGAAGCGCGGTAAACGCATGCTGGATGGAATTCTCGACCAGAGGCTGCAACAAAAACTTCAGCATAGTACAGTCGGCTGCCTCCTGCGAGATATCATAATCAATCAAAAAACGGTTGGGAAAGCGGACAAACAAAATCTGCATATAATTTTTTACCTGGGCAATCTCTTCCGCGACCGTTACGATATCACTGCCCTTTACATTGTACCGCAGCACCTCGGATAGCGACGTACTGACGGCGACGATTTCGGGTACCTCGTTCAATTCGGCAATCGAGCTGATGATATTGAGCGTATTGTAAATGAAATGGGGGTTAATCTGGAACTGCAGCATTTTCAGCTGCATTTGGCGGCGATTCAGTTCGTTGATATAGTTTTTCTGAATGTCCTCATTGATGCGCTGGGCCATCTCGTTATAGTGGGTGACCAAATGGGAAATCTCGTCATTGCTGCGTGCGCGAACGGGAACATCCAGCATGGGGACGGGTTCTGTCTCTGTTTCCGTAATGGCCTTATCCAACAAAACCAGCGGCTGAGTGGTACGGCGCAGAAAATACAGGCTAAAAAAGGCCAGAGCCAAAAACAGCAACAGGGAATAAAGCAGAATAATGGTTATATTCTGCATAGAGAGCGACTGAAAGCTCTGGGTGGGAATAGCCTGCATAATAATCCAACCGGTCTCCTGGTTTCTCTCCATGGCGATTAGATAATCCTGCCCATTCAGGGAGCAAACCGCATTTTGGGGCAACTCCTCCTGTTGGGTCAGAGCAATCAGCGCCTTCCGATCCTCCTCCGAGATAGAATGAGGATCCAGCCCCTCCGAAATCTGGGAGGAATAGATGATCGAGCCGCCGTTAAACAGCATTACCACACCCAGCGTGCTATCGGAATAGCTGCTGTTCAACTGTGTGCAGATACGGTCATAATCCAGATCAATACCCACAATTCCCAGATAGCTTCTGCCATAATAAATACGGCGGATTACCGTAATGGTCCGGTAGCGCGCCATGTTGATCGTACAGTCATAAATATCTGTATAATAGACCTCCTCCGGATCATCGAGCCCCTGCTCGTTGGCGGTATCAATCAGCATTTGATTGTAGCTGTCACTCTGTGTGGAAATATTGGAATAAGAGTCCCCACTGGGGCTGATAAACGTGCCGCGCACAATAAAGCGGTTTCCCAGAATCGCGGTATTGATAAAGCGAATCATCTTTTCCTGATAGGCCACCCGCGTGGAAGAGCTCTTCACACTGTTATCCTGCAGCAGGGCCCGCACGGAGGAATCAAAATAGTGCACTTTTGCGATCCGGCTGGTATTGGAGAAAATCACATCCAGGCTGGAGCTAATTTCGCGGTTGCTCTGGGTGAGGAAGGTTTCGTAAAACTGCATATTATTCTCCAGCGATTTTTGGAAAAACAGCAGGATAATAAAAATAAAGGACAGGAAAAGGATCCCGTAGGATATAAGAAATTTCCTGCGCAGCGTTAATTTCCGCCACCATTTTGACTGTTTCACTGTTTTCACAGAGAACCTCCTACTTTGGCAATGTCTCGCCGCTGTTCATTGAAGTATACAAAAGAGTATACCACAAAAACGGAAAACAGGGAATATTTCTAAAAAAAGAATACGGCTTTTTTCACAGAAAACTGATTTCCTATAAAAAGAAAAAGGCTGCTGCGATTTTCGCAGCAGCCAAATTCTGTTTTCTATCCAAAATGGGAGGGATCAGGTCTTTACGGCACCCGCCGTCAGGCCTTCTACAATGTACTTCTGCGCAAACGCATATGCGATCATAACCGGCACCATTGCAATCAGGTATGAAGCAAACGCCAAGTTGTAGTCGTAGCTGTACTGCGTTTTGAAGTTGTACTGGAACAGCGGCAGCGTCCAGGTATTGGGGCTCGTGTTCAGAATCAGCAGAGGCATCTGGAAGTCATTCCATACCCACAACGCATTCAAAACCAGAATGGTTGCGATCATGGGCTTTACCAGCGGGAGGACCACCCTCCAGTAAGACCCCCAGGTCGTGCAGCCGTCAATGGAAGCGGATTCTTCCAGATCCGGCGGTACCGAGCGGATATAGTTGGTCATCAGATAAACGCCCTGTGCACTGGCAAATACCACATGCATGATGATCAGGCCTATCTGGTTATTCAGGTGCCACCAGCCCATGTACAGTACCATGGGAACCATGATAACCTGGAAGGGGACGAAGATCGCCAGCATCAGGAAATAGAATACAAACTTGAAATATTTGCGGCTATTCATATTCCGGGCGATCGCGTAGGCACACATGGGAATCAGCAGGAAAATCAGAATAATCGACGATACAGTGATCAGCGCCGAGTTTCCGAAATACATGAAGTAATTGGCTTTGCTGATAACGCTGATAAAGTTATCCGGCGTCCAGCTGGTCGGCAGTGCGAAGAAGTTGGCGGCGGATTCCGCCTGCGTTTTGAAAGCGGTAATAATCACGATGTAGAACGGGAACAGGATCATGATAACACCGCAGATCAAAAACAGCATCGAGAAAATTTTGAACAGAAGAGCACCAGGAGCTATATGTTTTCTTCTTGCCATTACGCGTCACCTGCTTCCTTCCCGCTGTTGCCTTTAATAGTAAAGACAGAGATAATGGCCACCAGAATGAACAGGATCATCGACTCGGCCACCGCATAGGAGAACTTGCCGCCCTGCATGGCGTCGTTGTAAATCAACAGGCCCACAGCGCGGGTTGCCTTGTTGGGGCCGCCATCGGTCAAAGCCTTGATGTAGTCGAAAATCGTCAGGCCACCCTTTGCGGTGGTAATTACAATAATCGAAATGATGGGCAGCAGATAGGGGATCGTAATCGACTTGAAACGCTGCCACGCATTAGCGCCATCAATAGTCGCTGCTTCATAAACATCCTTGGGAACACTCTGCAGGCCCGCTATCAACAGCACGGTCGGCTGGGCGCAGCCCTGCCACAGGTTCACAATCAGAACGGCCCAGAAAGCCGTTAGCGGATTTCCCAGCATACTCTTGCTGAGGAATTCAATTCCCAGCGCCTGGCCGAATACCGGGACAACCTTCAGATACAGTTCGTTCCAGATCAGGCCGACAGTTACGCCCGCGAGGACGGCCGGGAAGAAGAAAATGGAACGGAAACCAGTACGGAAAGGAATTTTCTGGTTCATCAGCAGTGCCAGGCACAGCGAAATGGCCAGAACACCGACAACCAGGCAAACCAGATACTTCAGGTTGAAGGTCAGGGCCTGCATGAAGTCCTTATCCTGGAACAACTTGACATAGTTGTCAAAGCCAACAAAATCATAGGTCAGGGACAGGCCGGACCAGTTGGTAAAGCTGTAGTAGATACCCATGAACATGGGTACAACGAAGAAAGTTACATAAAGGATCAAAACCGGAAGGGTGAAGAGATAATGCACATGGACCGAATGGTGCAGAGTGCTGGCTTTCTTCGGGGGACGAATGGTATCCGGTTTGACCGCTGCGGTTTTTGCGCTCATTGCCGCACCTCCGAATCTCTCAGATTAAAGAAAGGGCGCCCGGTGCAGAGGCTGCCCGGGCGCCGCATACATCAGTGTTGAGGAATCAACGGGACTTATTCAATTCCCGTTATAGCTTAGCCATTCGCTTCAGCGTAGTTGTCCTTGAACACTTTGGTTACCGTAGCCAGCCAGCTCTGAACATCCTTGTCGATGATCAGGCCCTGAGTCTCAGCGCGGTAGTCGTCCTGATAGGTGCCGGGACGGAAGGACATGGACAGAGCGCCGTTCGCATTGAACTGATCGATAACAGCCTTCGCATAGTCCAGCTTGGGTTCTACGCCATCAACACAAGAGGGAGAACCGTCGAGGTCAGAGTACAGCTGGGCGCCTTCAACAGAACCCATGTAAGCCAGGAACTCTTTTACCTGATCCGGATACTTAGAGTTGGTGGTACCAGCGATAGCCAGGTCAACACCCATGGTCTGCTTCGGATTGCCGTCGTCATTCGGAACGGGGAACATCGCAAAGTTGCCGTCGGGGTTGGAGCCCTTCAGAGAAGCATAAACCCAAGAACCCTGCAGGAACATATAGCCCGTGCCGGTAGCAAAAGCGGAAGTAGCGGAGTCATAGCCGAGGGACAGGGTATCGCCATCGGAGTATTCACGCAGCTGAATCATCTTCTCAGCGGCATCGACGAGTACGGGATAATCCGCAAAGGTCTTGTCGGTGGTGCCAACTTCGTCATAAATTTCCTGCACGGTCAGATCGCCCAGGCTCTTGCTATAGATGTTGCTCATGCACTGGTCAATCGTCCAGGTGTCTTTATCCGGCAGAACGAAAGCAACTTCGCCCTTGGACTTGATGTCCTCAGCGATGGCGATCATGTCGTCCCAGGTCTTGGGAACTTTATAACCGGCATCTTCGAACTTGTCAACATTGTACCATACGCCCATGAAGTTCAGAGCAACAGGCACGCAGTACAGCTTGCCATCAACCTTAATCGGGTCGGCATAGGCGGGGTTCATGCCCTTGGCAAAATCTTCATTGGTGATGTCGATGATGCGGCCTTCCTTGCAGAAGGTAACAAACGTCGAATCGCTGGGCCAGTGGGTCATCAGGTCAGGCAGGGTGTTGGAAGCAGCGCGGCTCATCAGAACCTGGCCAGCGTCCGCAACGTTGTTCTGCGTAACTTTGATGTTCTTGTGGCTCTTTCCGAACTCGGCAATAACAGCGTCGAACGTCTCAACGGCTTCGCGCTTCTGCTGGATGAATTCCAGTTCTACAACTTCGCCGTCGCCGCCTTCCTCGCCGCCCTGGGACTGGCTCTCATCGGGCTTGCTGGCATCCCCAGTGGACTGAGAGCCAGAGCAAGCGCTGAGGCTAGACAGTGCCAGCAGACCAGCGATCAAGCATGCTAAGATCTTTTTCATGTTCTTACAACTCCTTTGTTTGAATATGCCGACGTCTTTTGTCGAAATAGTAGACGTGGCACTTAAAATGTATTTGTATGATACCAGAATGGGCAAAAAATGTGTATAAATATTTTGACTTTGAAAATATCAAATTAGTTACCTTCGCAAAAATCACTTTTTCCCGTTAGTTTTCTTTCGTAAATTCGCACAGAAATGATAAAAACCGCGGAAAGCAGGCCGGAAAACGTGCAGATCCTCTGCCATTTTGAGATGCCGGATTTTGGTCATACCACGCGGTTTTCTGTCCGCTTTTTCCGAAGAAAGGCCCGGGGATTCGCTTTTTTACAAAAGCCGGCGCCCTGCCCCAAAAAAGGGGGAGAGCGCCGGCTTTCTATATTTGTACAATTATTTACAGTTTCACCTTTTTGGGGTTTTTGGGCCCGGCCCATTCGATAAAACGGTAGCTGTCCAGAATCTGAAAATACCGGGCCAGCCGCTCGTAAAGCGGGTGAGCTTCTTCCCCAAATTCCGCTTCCACCTGTTTTCCCAGCTCGATAATATTGGTTTTCCCATCCAGCAGGGGCCAGACAAAGCTGCCCAGCTTATCCAGATGGATATAGCTGACCCGCGGGCGCCGGAACAATACCTGCGCCAGGCGGTTGGCCCAGCCGGTATTGGCGATTTCCAGCGTGACCAGCCCCTTTTCATCCGTGCTCCAATTCAACGAAGGAGCGCGCATGGGGATCTTTTCCAGATAATTCGCCGGAATGACCGTTTTCTTCTTTCTCATGTTATTGCTTGGTCTCCTTTGCCTGCATCTCCTTCGGCTGCTTTTTCCACACGCTGAACTTCAGCAGGCAGAGGATAATCAGAGCAAAGACCACCAGGCTGCCGGTATTGGCGGCCCACTCAGGCAGGTTCAGAATACCGGACAAATTCAGCAGCGAGCTGACATTGAACACCGCCAGAATGGCCAGCAGGATTCCAACCAGGCCCTCACCCGCAATCATACCCGAGCAGAACAGCACGCCGTTGCTGATGACCGACTTTTTCCGCTCACTCTCCTTCATACGGTCGAAGAACAGGCGGATCAGGCCGCCCACCATGATGCAGGCATTCAGCTGCACCGGCAGGTATACGCCGATGGCAAAGGGCAGCACCGGGATGCCGATCAGCTCGACCACCACGGCCAGGAATACCCCGATCAGGATCAGGCCCCACGGCAGGTTGCCGTTCATAATTCCCTCGATGACCATCTTCATCAGTGTGGCCTGCGGAGCACCCAGCTCCTGCGTGCCAAAGCCCCAGGCGCTGTCCAGCAAGTACAGCGTGGCACCGATGGCCAGTGCAGAGGCGATAACCCCGATGATCTCGCCGATCTGCTGCTTTTTGGGAGTGGCCCCCAGCAAATAACCGGTTTTCAGGTCCTGGGAGGTATCGCCGGAAATGGCGGCCACAATGCAGATAATCGAGCCGATGGCAATGGCCGCCTGCATACCGGAGGCACCGGCCTCGCCGGTCAATTTCAGAATCAGGGTGGCAATCAGCAGCGTGGCGATCGCCATGCCGGAGACCGGGTTATTGCTGCTGCCCACCAGCCCCACCATGCGGGACGAAACCGTAGCAAAGAAGAAGCCGAAAATCACCACGATGATGGCGCCCACCAGCGAAACCGGGATGGCCGGAATCAGCCAGACCGCCAGGGTCAGCACCAGAATGGACAGCAGGACTAGCTTCATGCTGAGATCCTGAGCGGTACGGGCCGTGCCGCCCTTTCCCCCAGCAGAGAGCCCCTTAACCGCATCGCGGAAGGTGCGCACGATCAGCGGCAGCGATTTCACCAGGCTGATCACACCGCCGGCCGCCAGTGCGCCGGCACCGATATAACGGATGTAAGTGCTCCAGATACCGGAGGCGCCGCTTTCGGCAAAAATCTCGCCGATGGGGGCCGCGCCGGGATACAGCGTCAGGCTGCTGCCGAAAATGACGATCATGGGGATCAGCACCAGCCAGCTGATCACACCGCCGGCAAACATATACGACGAGATGCGCGGCCCACAGATATACCCCACGCTCATCACAGCGGGATAAATCTGGGTGCCGATGGCGCCGGGATATGTTTTGGCCGTGCCCGACAGGGTTACTTCGCCCGGAACAACCTTCAGTCCATCAATGAGGAACTTGAAGAAAGCCGCAAAGCCCATACCGGCGAACACCGAGGAGGCATTGGCGCCGCCCTCTTCCCCGGCCAGCATTACTTCCGCACAGGCTTGTCCTTCCGGATAAGGAAGAACCCCATGCTCGCGCACAATCAGGGCATTGCGCAGCGGTACCATGAAGAAAACGCCCAGCAGACCGCCGATCAGAGCGATCAGGGTAATCTCCAGCAGATTGGGCTTTTCCATCACGCCGTCGCGTGCCCACAAAAACAGGGCCGGCAGCGTGAAAATGGCACCGGCCGCCAGCGATTCACCGGCCGAACCGATGGTCTGAACGATGTTGCTCTCCAGAATGGAGTTTTTGCGCATGATCACGCGGATCACGCCCATGGCAATCACAGCTGCCGGGATCGAGGCCGATACCGTCATCCCCACGCGAAGGCCCAGATAGGCATTCGCGGCGCCGAATACAACCGCCAGAAGAACCCCCATGATGACCGATGTGACCGTCAGCTCCGGGGTGATTTTACTGGCAGGAATATACGGCTGAAATTCCTGTTTCTTTTCCATGTTTTTTATTCCTTCTCCCTATATTTTTTATCCGGCATACCGCTCGTCCGGATAATAGATGGTTCTATATTTTTACCATGTTTTTCTGTTTTCGTCAAGAAGAAAAGGCGTTTCTACCTTTATTTAGCAGAAAATCGCACTGTACAAAAATCCAGCGCGGTTTTCTTTCCTTTTCTCTCACAAAAATAACGGAGCCCGGCCATTCCAAAACCTAATGGGAGAAATCCCGGGTTCTCTGCTCATAGGCCGGTGTATGGCAACCGGTATTTTGGGAGATACAGTTGGGAAATCTCTCCGTTCTGTAATCAAGAATAGTGCGGTGGATGATGAAGAGCGTGAGAATATCGCGCACATGGCGTTTCATCTTCTCCATCTCGGAACCGATACAGGTGAGTATTCCCCCATCTTTTTCCTGGGACCGATTGAATAGGACTTACAGGCAGAAAACTTACCACGAGCAGGGCCTGGGCAGCTATACAATTGTAGTAAAACGGTGATTCGGCTATAATTGCGTCGACTTGGTGAATCTCATTCAGAATTTGGGCAAGATCATCTTTCCGCACGCACATCCGTTTGGGTACAGTTATAGCAGGCCCGGAAGGGCAATTTTGTTGACACGGCGGAGACACCCATGGTATCATATTCCATATATTTATCAGGACCCGCCGCTTGACCACCCGGATATTCAGCCGGTCTTCTGCCATCCTGCATCGTACAACCGCGTAG
>JALENG010000101.1 GCA_022767925.1 Clostridia bacterium | reverse complement strand
GCTTCGTAGGTGGCGGCGATGCCGTCATCCTTATATTCACCCTTGATCCCATGTACAAGGTTCAGAACGAGCCGCAGGTTGGACCACTGCTTGCCGTCAATGTGAAGCGGGATGTCGATCAGCTCCACAAGGCCCTTATCCTGCCGGATATACAGCGGGATTTTGTCCAGCGCCATATCGGTGGCAATCCAGTCAACGCCCTCCAGCCGGTCGCCGGTATTGTAATCAATCCACGAGCCCTTAGGCAGATAGACATACTGCTGCTGCTGGTCAAAGGTGGGCGCTACCAGCAGGCTGTCGCCATACATGTACTGCCGGGACATATTGCGCACCGAGCGGTCCTCTTGGAATTCCATCACCATGGGGCGGATCATGGGATAGCCCTTTTCATGGGCCTGGATCGCTACATGATAGATGTACGGCAGCAGGCGATAGCGCAGCTTATCCGCCTTCAGGAAGGCATCCTGTGCTTCTTTGCCGTATTTCCACGGGACGCGCGGGGACCACTGCCCATGCGCACGGGACAGGGGGCTGAAGAAGCCCAGCTGCACAGAGCGCACATACTCTTCATCCGTCGGATCATCCCGGTCGCCGGACAGGGTAGAGCCGTAGAAGCCGCCCATATCGAAGCCCCAGAACGGAACGCCGGATACCGCCATGGAGAGACCGCCGTTGAGCACGGCCGCCTGGGTATTCAGAGAGGTGAAGGAGTCGCCCGCCCAGTTGGCCGGATATCGCTGGTTGCCCAGATAGCCGGAACGGCCCCAGAGCATACCGGGCTCGTCGCCCCATTTTTTCTTGCCCTCACAGGTTCCCTCGTATACGCACTGCTGATAGAGAGCGGTAAACTTATTGTGGGACTGCACACCGGTGGTTCCGTCGTAGAACTGCGCATCCTGGGGGATTTCCTCGCCGAAGTCGGTCTTGATCACGCCGGTGCCCATTTCCATCAGGCGGGCCACCCGGTTCTTCATGTATTCATAGGCCTCGGGATTGGTCAGATCTACCGCAGAGGAGCCCATGTTGTTGGGATCCCCTTCCCCGGAGGAGAACATATAGGGTTCGTTGGTCTTGGGATCCATGACCAGATAGCCCAGCTCGCGGAGATGCTTGAACTGCTCAGAAATCGCCATATCGTCCGCCGAGCCCGCCGGCCCCGGATTGGCGCCGTTCATGCGCTTGGCCCGAACCCGGACATAGGGGTTCATCCACAGGCTGGTGTGAATTCCGCGTTCCTTCAGGCTGCGGACCATCTCCTCCACATCGGGATACGAGGCATTGCCGTCGGTTAAGATATCATAGGCATCCCAGGTCTGCCAGCTGCCGCCGTCAAAATGGAACACATCCACGGGCATTCCGAATTTTTCCATGGCATCTGCGGCGTCATACACCGTGCCGTCCATCGACCGGCGGAAAGAGGTCGGAACATCATACTTGTCAGTATGCACCGTGCCGCGATAGGAGATCATCGTGATCCAGAAACCGAAGGACCACTTCGGCACCATCGGAGAGCGCCCGGACAAGGCCGTGTAATCGCTGACCAGTTCCTTATAATCGCGGTTGCAGAACATGTAGTAATCGAGATACGGGTCTTCCACTTCCATATTGTAGGAGACCGCCGAGCTGGCGCCCATGTTGAAGTGGTTCCGCGTATAGGTATTCACGGCGATGGAGTAACCGTAGGTGCTCATGAAGTAGGGCATACCCTTGTAGGATACATCCGCCGAGGTGCTCTGGGCATCGCGCTGCCACACGGTGATCTTCTGCCCGCGCTTGTTGAAATCGGTGAATTTTTCGCCGAAGCCGTAAAAATCCTCGTCCGAATGGAGGTACATTGTCTCGAAGCAATCGCTGACGTTGCCCCAGCGGTCCACGGTAAAGCCCACCGGGATCCCCTTATAGCGCTGATCCACGTTGAAGTCGCGGATCTGCTCCCGGGTGATCTCTTTGCCGTCCAGCTCGACGACCATTTCCCAGGGGTTCTTGCGGATGACCAGGCGGGTTCTCGCCGTGGAGAATACCACACTGTCGCCCTCTTCCTTCAGCTCCACCTGATCATAGACCGGGAACTCAAAGACGGAATTCAGCTTCTCCGGAACCCTCTCGAACGGGAACATCTGAAAACGAAAAGCCGCTTCCGAGTGGAAGGTCAGCTTTACCAGTGCTGTCCGGTTCCGCCAGGTTTCCACGCGGAAAATGGCGGCGCCATCCTCCAGCTTGTACCCCAGGATTGCATTCAGGTAATCCTTTTTGCCCTCGCGGTTGACAAACGTGTATCCTTTGTCAACCACCAGGGGATCGTCCGTGATCATCGGCGGGGCATAGACGATCTTGTTTTCGATTTTCACTTCTTTGAAATCTGCCATGCTTTTGTGTCTCCTGTCTCCTTGTATTTTTATCCAGAGGCCGGGTGGGTCTCTTCCTGCGGTCAGCCGCAGAAAAAAATCCCCGTGAAAAGAGGGAATTTTGGATACAAAGTGATAACGGGGGCAGCCCGGCCTTCTCAAGACAGCGGCGGTATCTGCCCCGGGGCCGCTTACTTGCGGCCTGTTCTCCTATTAATAGAACCTATATTTCTATGATGTTTCCATTATACGATGGATTTTTTTAGCTGTCAAGGAGAAGGCCCTGTTAGAAATTTTGGACAAATAAATACAGGATTCTTCCCGTTAATCTGATAAAAAAGTCATGAGAGTGATAGAAAAGCTGTGGTAAAATAATCTTATATCTGCTTTGCAGAGGAGGATGGCTCTCTTTCCCGTATTGTGGGCGGTATGATCGCCGGAGAGCGGGGAACGATACCGGATGAGTTCATTCCCACCGTGCCGGGTTCGTCTGCCGGAGAGCCGCTCTTTTTTCTGCCATCAAAAAAAGAAGGGCCGTACGGGTCCGATTATACAGGGGGATTTTCTGCGGCGATTTTCCGCCAAAGCCCCTGCGTACAGAGGAGGAAGATGCCGTTATGTGCGAAAAAAGGGAAGGTCGTCTTTTTGGGAGAGAGGATTACTCCAGCGAGGAGTTTGAGAAAGCGTGCACTTATCCGGGAGAGGATCTGGGGGCCAACTGGAGCCGGGAAAAAACGGTTTTTCGGGTATGGGCGCCCACCGCGTCCGGTGTGACTGTCAACCTGTATCAAAGCGGCACGCCGGAGGCGGAGGACCGTCTGGAGCAGATCCCCATGGAGAAGGGGGAAATGGGGACCTGGACTGCGGAGAAGGCCGGGGACCTGAACGGGGTTTACTATACCTATCAGGCGGAAGTGGACGGGGTCAGCCGGGAAGCCTGTGACCCCTATGCCCGAACCACCGGGGTAAATGGCCGGCGCGCCATGGTGATCGATCTGGAATCGACCAATCCTCCGGGATGGGACGGGGACCGCAACCCCCACGCCGGGGAGAATTTTACGGATGCGGTGATTTACGAGCTGCATGTACGGGATTTGTCCAGTGATCCGGGTTCCGGCATCCATCATACGGGGAAATTCCTGGGAATGATCGAGACCGGTACCTGCAATTCCCAGGGAGTTCCCACCGGGGTGGACCACATCCGGGAACTGGGAATTACCCATCTTCATCTGATGCCGTGCTATGATTATGCCTCGGTGGACGAAGCGCGGCTGGATCAGCCGCAGTTTAACTGGGGATACGACCCGCTGAACTTCAATGTGCCGGAGGGCTCTTATGCGACCGATCCGTATCACGGGGAGGTGCGGGTATCCGAGATGAAAAAGATGATCAAAGGCCTGCACGATCAAGGCATCAGCGTGATTATGGATGTGGTGTATAATCACGTCTATGATTCCGGCAGCTTCTCCTTTAACCAGCTGGTTCCGGGCTATTTCAGCCGCATTAGTCCCCAGGGGGTGTATTCCAACGGGTCCGGGTGCGGCAACGATACGGCCACCGAGCGGTCGATGGTTCGCAAATACATCGTCGATTCGGTCAAATACTGGTCGGAGGAATACCATATTGACGGGTTCCGCTTTGATCTGGTGGGGCTGATTGATGTGGAAACCATCTGCGCCGTGATGCAGGCGGTTCACCAAAAGCGGCCGGATGTGGTTTTCTACGGGGAGGGCTGGTCCATGTGGACAGAGCTGACAAAGCCCGGCTGTGCCATGACGACCCAGCAGAACGCCTCTCTGGTTCCGGGTTTTGCCTTTTTCAGCGATACCATGCGCAATGCTCTGCGCGGCTCGGTATTTGACGGAAACGCAAAGGGCTTTGTATCCGGGGGCAGCGGGCTGGAAGAAGCCATTGAGAGATGCTTCATGGGCAGGCCCGGCTGGTGTGATTCCCCGGTGCAGAGCGTCAATTATGCCTCCTGCCATGATAATCGGACACTGATGGACCAGATTACGCTGGCGGCCCCGGAGGCTTCCCGGGAGGAACAGGTACACATGAACAACCTGGCCGCCGCAATCTGCCTGCTCTCCCAGGGCATCCCGTTTTTCCAAGCGGGCGAGGAAATGCTCCGCTCCAAGCGGCGGCCCGACGGCGGGATTGTAGAGAACAGCTATAACAGCCCGGACGGTGTGAACGGTCTGAAATGGGAAAATCTGAATCAGGAGGAGTACCGGAAGACCTTCCGCTATTATAAAGGGCTCATCGCATTCCGCAGGGCGCATCCGGTCCTGCGTCTGACGGACAGCGGGCAGGTTGGCTCCCGCATTCAGGTGGTGCCGGATATGCCGGCGCACACGGTGGCTTTCCAGCTGGACGGCAGTGGGTTGGAAGGGGAATCTGCCGAAAAGCTCTATGTGATGTTTCATGCCGGTGATCAGGCGCTGGAAGCGGCGCTTCCCCAGGGAATGTGGCATGTGTATATCCACGGGGATACCGCTGGTACCGGGGTTCTGGCCTGTGTGCAGGGCCGTGTGACCGTGCCGCCGTTCTCGGCCCTGGTATTGGTGCAGGAAGCGGACCGCCTCGGAGAAGAAGGCCCAAAAGAAGAAAAAATGGACCCGCAGCAGGAGAAAAGCCACCGCCCCGGATGGTTGGGCGGCGCCCTTCTGGCAGGAGCCGCGCTGGGAACCTTTTGGGCCGTACGGGGGAGAAAACGGCAGAAAAGCCGGCCGTCCCGGGACTGAATTCCCAGGGGATTTTTCCCAAGGGGTTTTTAAAAAAGGAACTTCTCATTTTCCGTGGAGTATGGTATACTGCTTGTAACCAACAGAAACAGGAAAGGAGAGAATGTCATGTACTGCAGAAGCTGCGGAACATCCATTCCGGATCACGGGAAGTTCTGTCCCAAGTGTGGGAAAGCGGTGGAGGAGGTCCCCCCGAAACAGGCGATCGAGTATCAGTATTTCTTCTGTTCAAAATGCCGCCAAAAGCTGCGCGTTCCCAAGGGCAAGGGGAAAATCGAGATTACCTGCCCGGTTTGCCGCAACCAGTTTATTGTGATGGATTGATCAAAAGGATATACGGGTTTTGCGGCCTGTATATCCTTTATTGCATCCGGAAGGATAATGGAAAAAACGAAAGAGCTCAGAGAGGAGGGAGCTTTATGGCCGTACAGCGCAGCAAATGGAAGACGGTGGTTTTCTGGATCCGAAAAGTAATGCACCGGATTACGAAGGACCGCATCACTGTATATGCGGCACAGGCTTCCTTCTTTGTGGTGATTTCAACGGTGCCGTTTCTCTCCATGCTGATCTCTATTTTCAGTTTTTTTCTGCCGGCGGATGCACGGGATATTTTCTCCGGCTATGCTATCCCGGAAAACCTGATGCCGGTATTGGGAACCCTGCTGGAAGATCTGCAGGATATGCCGAATGTATCCCTGCTGTCCCTGTCGGCTATCACGGTTCTGTGGGCAGCTTCCAGGGGAACGGCAGCGATCCACACCGGAATTGAGACCGTATATCGTGCCAGGCGGGCCAGAAATTTTCTGGTTCACCGGATCAAATCCTTTCTCAACACGCTGGCCTTCCTCGCTTTGATTCTGGCGGTGGTGGCCCTGATGCTGTTTGGCCATTTGGTGGATCAGTGGCTCTCCTTTATCCCCATTATGGAAATTGTCATGAAGCTGCGCATTCCCTTCTTCATGCTTTTCATGTGCGTTGTTTTTGCCATTATGTACCGGTCCACCGCCAGGCGCAGTGGCTGTGTGAAAACGCAGCTGCGCGCCCATTTTCCCGGAGCCGCGTTTGCTTCGGTCGGATGGATGTTGTTTTCGTATTTCTACTCCCTCTATATCCAGTATTTTCCCCGGGCCTCATATATCTATGGGGGTCTCACGGCAGTGTGCCTGATGATGCTGTGGCTGTATTTCTGCATGATGATCCTGCTTCTTGGGGCGGAAATCAATAAGGTGTACCCGGCC
>JALENG010000124.1 GCA_022767925.1 Clostridia bacterium | reverse complement strand
GTACGACTGTGTGGACCCCACCCAGATGCAGGCGACACTGGAGTTTACCGATTGGCCGGGATTATATGGCGCCGGGCAATTCAACGGCAGTTCCGGCTATGAGGAGGCCGCCGCCCAGGGGCTGGTGGCGGGGATCAATGCGGCCCGGAAAATTCAGGGGAAAAGCCCCGTGATTCTGTCCCGTTCCGGCTCGTATATCGGCACGCTGGTGGATGATCTGATCACCAAGGGGGTGTCGGACCCGTATCGCATGATGACCAGCCGGTCGGAATACAGGCTGGTGCTGCGGCAGGATAATGCCGATGAGCGGTTAACCCCCATCGGCCGCGAGATCGGGCTGATCGGGGACGAACGGTGGGAGAAATTCTGCCGCAAAGAGGAAGCAAAAAGGCAGGAGGAAAAGCGCGCCCGCGGGACCGTTCTGGCGCCCAGCGAAAAATTGAATGCGATTTTGACCGGCTGCGGTACGACCCCGGTAATCACCGGGGTGCATCTGAGTGATCTGTTAAAGCGGCCGCAGATTTCTTATCGCGATCTGGCTCCGGTGGACCCTACCCGGCCGGCGGGGATCAGCGATGCGGTGTTGGAGAACGTGGAGATCGAGCTGAAATATGAGGGATATATTCACCGGCAGAAGGCGGATATTCAGGAAATGCGCCGGTTGGAACGGCAGATTCTGCCCGATGGATTGGATTATGATTCCATTGAAGGGCTGCGTATGGAGGCAAGGGAGAAGCTGTCACGCATCCGTCCCCAGAACATCGGGCAGGCAGGTCGGATTTCCGGGGTCAGCCCGGCGGATATATCGGTATTGCTGATTTATCTGGGGAGAAACGGTAAGAGCAAGGAGGAAGCGGAAGAATGATCCGAATGGACGAGAGGCTTAACAATCTTCTGCAGGAGCAGGCACAGAAGTACGGTGTCTCGCTGTCGGAAAAGCAGCGGCAGCAGTTTGACCGGTACATGGATTTGCTCCTGCACTGGAATGAAAAAATGAATTTGACGGCCATCCGCGATCCGGAAGGGGTGGTCATCCGCCATTTTGCCGACAGTCTGTCACTGTTCTCTGTAGTTTCGTTGCAGGCGGGGATGCGGGTGATTGATGTGGGAACAGGGGCCGGCTTTCCCGGGATTCCCCTTCTGATCGTCTGCCCGCAAATCGAGCTGACACTGCTGGATAGCCTGAACAAGCGCCTTATTTTCCTGCAGGAAGTGCTTACGCAGCTGGGATTATCCGCCCGGTGTATTCACGCCCGCGCGGAGGAGGGGGGAAGAACCCCCGAATTGCGGGAGCAGTTTGATCTGGCTACGGCCCGGGCAGTGGCAGCACTGCCGGTGCTGTGCGAATACTGCCTGCCGTTTGTGAAAAAGGGAGGAATTTTTGCCGCGATGAAGGGACCGGAGGCGGGCGAAGAAGTAAAAGCCGCCGCCCACGCGTTGGAATGCTTGCAGGCAAAGGTGGAGGAGGAGCGCTCATTCCTGCTGTCGGACGACAGCAGAAGGACCTTGGTGCGGATCCGCAAGACCGGCACGACACCCCTTAAGTACCCGCGCCCTGGTGCCAAAATGGCAAAAAATCCGCTGTAAAAAAAGAATCAACCAGAATATTACAGAAAACGCGCCGCCCCCATGGTATGCTGACAGCAGAGAATGGCAGGGGAGGCGTGTTTTCTTGCTTTTGCGAAGTGAAAAAAGAAAAGTACAGATGATTCCGCTGGGCCAGATTGTCCCCAATCCCAATCAGCCAAGGGTGTGTTGGAGGGAAGAGGAATTGGAGGAGTTATGCAGCAGTATCCGGCAGGCGGGAGTGCTGCAGCCCATTACGGTGCGGAGAGAAAAGAATGGTTATGAGCTGATCGCCGGAGAGCGGCGGTTGCGGGCCGCGGGGATGGCGGGGCTGACGGAAATCCCGGCGCTGGTCCTCTCCTGTACGGTGGAGGAATCGGCCTCGTATGCACTGATCGAGAATATCCAGCGGCAGGACCTGGATTTTTTTGAAGAGGCTTCCGCTTTTTCCCAATTGTGCCGCCAGCAGGCGATTACCCAGGAGGAACTGGCACGGCGGTTGGGAAAAAGCCAGGCCTATGTGGCCAATAAAATGCGGCTGCTGCGGTTTTCACAAGAGGAACAGCAGAGTATGCGGGATCATGGTCTTTCCGAACGGCACGCGAGGGCGCTGCTTCGGGTGGAAGACGCAGATATCCGGGAAAAACTGCTGCAGACGGTGATCCGAAAAAAAATGACGGTTCGGGAGACTGAGGTACTGGTGGAGAAATATGCGGCACCGCCCAAAAGAAAAACGAAATCTCGCTTTTTTGTCAAGGATGTGCGCCTGTTTTTAAATACCATCAATCACGCGATCGAGGTGATGCAGCAGGCTGGAGTACGGGCCCAGGCGGACCGTCGGGAGACCGAGCAGTATTTTGAGTACATCGTGCGAATTCCCAAATAGGGGTTGTATTTTTTGGAAAGTCTGATATAATAGAGAACAAGCGAAAAGAAGGGAGCTGAAAAGATGAGAATGATTTCCTGCTGAGAGTAATAGAACGGGAATCCGGAAAAGAAACCCGGCACACGGCCGGTGTTTTTTGGGTTGCCCAGCTGCAGGAAAACTTCTTCTCATTTTTTTATCCGAATAATAAGAGTGTGGATTTAAAAAGAAACCGGCGGGACAGATTATAAGAGCGGACTGGTCTGTGGCCTTTTGAAAACCGGGTATGAATATCCATGCTTTTACCAAGGAGAAACGGCTCGTTTACGGAAAAATCGGGGCTGCAGAGGAGAATGCTTCTGCGGCCCTGTTTTTTGCGTAAAGGGGTGTTTTTTTATGTCTTTGATTTCTGTTTCTAATTTGAGCTTTTCCTATGAGGGAAGCGTGGGGCCGGTTTTTGAGAATGTCAGCTTTCAGATGGATACCAACTGGCGCCTTGGATTTATTGGGCGCAACGGCCGCGGGAAAACGACGTTTTTGCGTCTGCTGATGGGGGAATTTGCCTATGAGGGGAGTATTCACGCCAGTGTGGAATTTGAGTATTTCCCCTATCCGGTGGAGGATCCGGAGGATCTGACGGTAAATGTGCTGGAGGGGATGGATCCCATGTTGGAGTCCTGGCGACTGCTGCGGGAATTCTCCCTTTTGCAGCTGTCGGAGGATGTGCTGTACCGCCCCTTCTCCACCCTGAGTTATGGGGAGAGGACGAAGGTACTGCTGGCGGCCCTGTTTTTGCGGGAAAACCGCTTTTTGCTCATTGATGAGCCTACCAATCATCTGGATGCACAGGGGCGGCAGCTGATCGGTGATTATCTGATGAAAAAGAAAGGATTTATCCTGGTTTCCCATGACCGGGCATTTCTGGATCGGTGCGTGGACCATGTCCTCTCCATCAACCGCGCCAATATCGAGGTGCAAAGCGGAAATTTCTCCTCCTGGTGGGAGAATAAACGGCGCCAGGATGAATTTGAACGGCAGCAGAACGAAAAGCTGCGCCGGGAGATCGGGCGGCTGCAGAGTTCGGTTCAGGAGAAATCCCGGTGGGCCGATGCTTCAGAGAAAAAGAAGATCGGCTTTGACCCGACGAAAACGGAGAAGAGCCTGAACCGCCGCCCGTATGAAGCGGCCAAATCAAAAAAGGCCAACAAGCGGGCCAAGGCGATTCTCAACCGGGCCGCGGCGGCACTGGAGGAGAAAAGCCAGCTGCTGAAAAACGTGGAATCAGCGGAAGCACTGCAGCTGCATCCGGCCCGGTATCACACCGCCCGAATGGTGGAGGGAAAGGGAATTCAGGCGTATTACGGGGAAAAGCCGGTGTTTGCGCCCCTGACCTTCTCGGTGGAGCAGGGAGAGAGGATCGCCCTGTGCGGCAGGAATGGCTGTGGGAAATCCACTTTATTGAAGTTGATTCTTGGAGAAGATATTTCGGTTACCGGCGAGCTTCGGGTGAGCAGCCGGCTGAAAATTTCGTACGTCTCCCAACAGACCAATTTTCTCACCGGCCTTCCAGAGGAGTATGCCCGGCAGTGCGGAATTGACCGTTCTCTGTTTTTTACCATTTTGCGAAAGCTGGATTTTTCCCGGGAACAGTTTGAAAAACCCATGGAGGCGTACAGTCAGGGACAGAAAAAGAAAGTACTGTTGGCAAAGAGTTTGTGTGAGCAGGCGCATTTGTATATCTGGGACGAGCCGCTCAATTATGTCGATGTGTTCTCCCGTATGCAGCTGGAGGAGCTTCTGATGGAATACCGGCCCACCCTGCTGTTTGTCGAGCACGACC
>JALENG010000088.1 GCA_022767925.1 Clostridia bacterium | reverse complement strand
TCAGGAAGGAGGAGTGAGATGGAAAGAAGATATATTTTAGCAGTAAAGGCAATGGAAGGATATGTTCTGCAGGTTGATTTCGTGTCCGGCAGCCGTCTGCTGCTGGACATGAAGGCGTACCTTGACAAAATCCGTTTCCGGCCGCTTGCTGATCCGCAGGTGTGGAACAGTGCCGTGACCAACGGTATTTTTGTCCGCTTCGGCAATGTCGAACTGAGCCACGATGAAATACTGTCCATGGCGGAGCAGGAGTGCAATCCTCCCAATATCTGAATGAAAGGAGGGCCAAAATGATCATAAAAAAATTGAAAAGGTCTATGGGTCTTTTGCTGGCGCTGGTTCTGTGCCTGAGCATGGCTGCCTGTGGAGGAAAAATCGGCATAGAGGATTTGGAGGGATTCTGGTATCCGCCAGAGGGAATCGGTTCAACCACATCGGTACTGGATTGTATTTATATCGATGGGACGGCCAAAACCTGGGAGGAATATGACCAATATGGTGATCCGACAGGGTATACCGGAGACGCTTATACCGATGGAACCGTCCTTACACTGACGGAGGTGCCGTTGATCGGGGACGTGGAGATTCCGATTGGCGATGCAAATACACTGGTAACGGATACCGGGGAAACCTACTGGGTGAAGGGCGAGCCTGCCTTTGGGGAGAAACCGGAACTGTCGGCTTTCTCCGGCCGCTGGTACTACAAAGGCGATCAGGATTCGGAGTTTGCAACGATCCTGACTTTGAAAGAGGATGGAACATATACCCGGGGCGATACGGAGGAAGGAACCTATACCTATAAGGAATACGATGAGTATGTGGAGGATATGGATACAACCGTATTTCGCCGGGAAATCTCGTTGTCTGATGGTTTTGTAGGGGAAAGTTACTATCTGGTTTCCGATGGGCAGGTTCTGGTACACTGGGCTGACGATGGGGACAACTATTACATTTATGAGGACGCTCTGGCGAATGAACAGCTTTTGGCGGAATATAAGCTGACGGATGGAAGTTTCTGGGGCGAGAGCTATGCGTTTCAATTCAGCCGGGGGTATACCCTGCGATGTGATTTCTTCGATGGCACGACCGAGACGCGATCTGGGTCGTGGGAGCTGTCCGGTGATACGGTAACGATCATCTGGGATGATGGTGAGACGGATGAGGCAACTCTGAGTCCGGAGAGTGGGAAAACGCTCAGGCTGAGTTCCACCGGTGAAACCCTGGAGAATCCCTGGTGATATTTTGGAGAAACCCTTTTAAAAAAGAATGGATGGAGGGTAATTATGAAACGTTTTTTTTGCTTCCTGATACTGGTACTGTTTAGCTTTTCCCTGCTGACAGGCTGCGGCAGTTCGGACAGTAATCCGGAAAGTAATCCGGAGAGCAATTCAGAAAGCAGTTTGGAAAGCAATTCGGACAGCAATTCGGACAATAATTCGGACAGAAAATGGAGTGACACCGATGTAATCGATGCCTATGGCACGGTCGACAGGAACGGGGAGCAGATCAATGTGTGTGTCTGCCACGACCAGAAAGCGGTATATCTCTATTACGACAATGATGAGCACGAGCTGTTTGCCGCCGCCAAGCTTCCGATGGACGAGATCTACGATGACGACTGGCTTCTCGGCAATGTCAGCTTCTATAACTCCGACTTTGACGGCAGCAGCTGTCTGGAGGTATACCTCCATCATTCGGATATGAGCGAATCGAACATTGTGTGGAGCTGGGAGGAAGGCAAAGGATTTGTTTATCAACCGGGCTACTCCCGGTTCTACTATCCCATCGTGATCTATGATCCCCTCGAGGGCGCAGCAAATTGTGATTACAGTATGTACGAGGGCCTTTGGCTGAGCGATGCAGATAACGTGTACGAGAATACATATTTGCAGTTCGATGATATCGGAGGCTGGCAGCTCTATTCCGACAACGAGGTGATCGATGAAGGTTATCTTCAGTATGATGAAGAAGAGAGCCTCATCTATGTCCGCGGCTACCGGAACAGCGCTGTAGCCGACGGCTTTATCAGAATGGAAGACGGCCGCCTTAATATCAGCACCTGCGGCTACTTCAGCTACGTTGATGAAGGATGAGGTCGATGGCAAATCGATGACAGCGGCGAATAAGATGGTGAGAATCGCGAAGGTTTCGGCTGTCCAGTATGCGGATTCTGTCATGTATGGCGGTGTGCGGTACCGTGTGCCTGAGCTTGATGCAAATGTTCCCATCCGGGATGGGGGAGTTATTATCCCTTGGAGCGATAGAAAGGGGGATGAAAGAAGGAGAATAACAGAGAAAGGAGATAAAGATGAATCTGTTGAAAAAGGCTTTTGTGTTTCTGCTGGCAGCGGTTCTGTGCCTGAGCCTAACGGCCTGCGGCGGCAGCGACAGCGGAGGCGGCGGCGACTTTATTGATTAAGGAAACAGGCTGACAAATATTTTCCTGTCGGCCATCATCCAATAAAAACAGAAGGAGAAAACAACATGAAAAAACTGAGTATTCTACTAACGGCAGCTATGCTCATTTGCATGCTTGCAGCCTGCGGGAGCGGATCGTCTTCCGGGGAGCCGGAATCATCGAAGTCAGAGGGATCGTCACAGAGCAAGGAGGAGAGCATAGAAAATAGCAGAAATGAAACTCCCCAGACTGATGTCCTCTACGCCGTTCTCGGTCCTGAATACGTCAGAGAATATTCCATTGAGTACACCGGTGACAAGAACGGCCCCGAGGAGCTGGCCAATGAGCTGAGCGAACTGACCGGGCTGGATTTCTTCATTACAGCCAGCAGAACCGATGACGGTTGGGTTATTGACTGGTCGGCAGATTCTACGCTGGTTGCCGGACTTGACGGTCGGGAGCAAAAAGAGGAATTCTTTTTCTACGACGCTAATACGCTGAACTGGTTCATGATGGACAGCCTTTGGCGTACTATCACCGAGAACCTTGGTGACGAAAATGTCTATTACACCATGGATGGCGGCCAGACACTGGTTCCCAGAGAGCTGTATCCTATCAGCAAGATCCCCTCTGACAGCCCCTATATGGGATCGGAGTTCTACAAGGCCCACAGCGATGTGCAGGGCGAGGACTTTTCGGAGGCCTATCAGGGCGTATGGAAGTATCCCAATGGTCCCCTTCTTGAGATCAACGGCACTGAATGGAACCTCTATCGGAGAGATGGATCTTGGCTTGATGGGGGATCGATCGAATATGATAATGGATGTGCCTATCTGATGAACTCCGACGGGTCCTCTGGCGGCGGCAGAGTTTACTTTGACGAAGACAACAACCTCGTCGATTCTGATACGGTCCTGATCTACTACGGCGATTCCATCTGATGCCGGAATAGACAGGCTGATCGGATTTCCTGCCGGGAAATACATTCATTTTCATGGGGCTGTATCTATGGGGACTGCAATGCGTCAAAAAGGGTTTAAAAAGCTGAGCGAAGCAGAACTGCTCGAACAGATCGCGCGATACGAGAAACCTGAAAGAAGATTGAAACGCATAGGCATCTACAGCGAATTGATTGGGGTACCTGGCATTGATACTCGGCACAGTCGTGGATTTAGGATGGATCTCGTTGATTTTTTGTGCATCAATCGTTGTGGGCTGCGTCTGTCTTTATCTGAAAAGCCAGCCGTCTGCGGAGCAAAGCGGAAGTTTTTACAGAATTTTTGAATAGAATGCAGTATCGCCCCCGGGAAGTCAAAGGATCCGGGGGCGATGCAATCAGAAAAATTACGCAGCAGACAGGGAGGGGGAGAAAGTGAAGATGCCGTGTCCCTCCAAAATAGAAAGAATGGTTTCCCATTCCTCATCCGACAGGGAGTAGCAGTATTCTGGATAGTATGAAAACAAACGGCCGTCCATTTCCTGATCCAGAAGGATGTAGAGATCGTAATCCCCGATCAGAAAATCCGCCTGTCTTTCCGAAGCGAGAAAGGCAGCCTCATCCTGAGCCGAGTACGGTTCCCCGGTTTTTCCCTCCAAAATTTCCGTCAGAGCGGCAATTTCCTGGTCAGAGAGAAGCGTGGAATCGAAAGTGGAAGTCTCCTCATCGTAATAATACAGCATACTGTCGGAAGAATCGGAAAAATGGAGAACGGAATCTTCCTGTTGGAAAAAAGGATCCATCCCATACAATTCCGCGGAGGGTACTTCCTCATAACGGTCGGCGTCCTCCGGCAGGGTAATCACAACGGGGATCGACGGATCAGCCAAATCACCGGAGATCGAGGTATCCAATAAAATGGGAGAACCCAAACCCGTGCCGTCCATACTGGGCGCTTCTATGGAAAAAGAGAGTTGGATATTCTGCTGGGTCAGGTTTCCCTGTGAATTCACCGCAAACATCCAGGTGAACTTGCTGATTTCGAAAGCAGGGAGAAACTCCGTATCTTCTTCCGAAATCTTCATAGCGGCGAGCACAGCGTCCTGAAATGCCTGGCACCCTTTTTCTGTGGCGGCCACGGTGTAAACTGTAGTTCCATTCGAAGAAACAGCGGTAACGGTGAGGTTCTCTTCGGTCAGCCATGCATCCCAGTCCAGTTCCTCATCGCCGGAGCTTTCCAAATCCTCCTGAGAAGCGGCTTCCTTCGTCCGGGTGGTCATACCGTCCACTTCTGTTTTTACATAGGTGTATCCGTCTTTCGTCACAGAGGAGACAGAGAAGTCCATTCCCATAAGAGAGTAATCGAGGTCGCAGGCGGAAGACGGCGATTCACTGTTCCAATCGCAGCCACGAATGTGCAGTTGGACATCCGATTTAAACTGCATCCCCTGCATATCCAGTGCGATGGATGCCTTTCCGGAAAACGAATAGGAATCCCGGTTCTGCATTTGCTCCAAGAGCTCTTTTAGCTCCTCCAGTGAAACGGTGGTACTGGTGGACGGCTGGCAGGAAGTCAGCAGCACCAGAAACAGGCACGCCAAAAAGGATGATACAAACTTTTTCATGAAAATTCCCCTCCTTTTTCACAGTATACCATGAGCCGGAGGGAATGTAAACCATGGTCCATTATGGAAGCCGTGAGAAATCACTCGCTCACTCCGTGGGCGCACAGGAAAAGACCGTTTCCACTTTTTTCTCACATTCCGGCGGGGAATACAGGAAGGAATCCATATGATTTTCCATGTAAACCGGAACGGGGCGGCTGATGGGGGCCGGACCAAATTCTTCAATGATAATCAGCTTCATTTTCATGCGGCGGGGCAAAATATTTTTGATATACACGCTCACCTGGTTCCCCGCATGAATTCCATCGCGCAGCTCGGCCAGTCCGGCCAGATTGGGGGTCAGCTCGACAAAAACGCCGTAATTCTCAATACTGCGCACGATTCCGGTTGTGGTTTCTCCCACCTGAAACCGGGAGGCGTTCTGCATCCAGGTGCCCAGCAGTTCTTTTTGGCTAAGGGTAATGCGCCCTTGCTCGGCACTGCGGACGACAACACGGACCTCATCATCCACGCGATAGCGCTGCGAAGGATGATCAATGCGGGAAACGGAAATGGAATCAATCGGGATCAAGGCCGGGATTCCACATCCGATATCGGCAAAGGCCCCGAATGGCTCTAAATGGGTGATGTGGGCGGGGATGATATCACCGGGATGCAGCGAGGCGATGTATTCTTTTGTGCATTGTTCCTGTGCCTTTCGGCGGGAGAGGAATACCAACGGTTCTCCCTTTTCATCTTTTTCAATCCTTTCGACAAAAAAACAGACGGGCCGGTTCACCCGTGTAATAATGGCAATATCCCGTACTGTCCCTTCCCGGATACCAATGGCTGCCTCTTCCCGGGGAATAATCCCCTTTATTCCAAACAGATCCACGATCAGGTTATGACTGCTGTCGCACAGGATTGCCCGTGCTTCCAGCAGGCGCTGCTGTGCGATGCATTCCTGAAGGGCGGTGAGGGACAGCATTGCATTTCGGTTTTCTTTTGTCTTTATCAGATGACCTTCCGGATAGTACTTCATGAAACTCTTTCCTCCTTGTCTTTGCCATTGTTTTACTTATATAAAAAAGCCAGAGGTTTCATTCCTAAAGTACACCAATTCGCTTGCATATCTTTGTGAAAACAGGTAGAATGGAGAAAAAGTCCAAAAGGAAGTGTTGTACTTGCATGTAAAAAAATGGGTGGCGGTCTGTCTTGCTGCGGGTTTGTTGTTTTCCCTGGCCGGCTGCCAGCAGGAAAAAGAGAATCCAGCTCTCTCTGGAAATTACTCCGGGGAAGTCGTGGCACAAAGTGAGTTCCCCAGCCCGGAAGAGGATTCCAAGCAGAAAATCGGTTATCAGATGGAGCTGCCGGAGGAAGGGGAGGAGATCGCCGTTATTGATACGAACTACGGTACGATGAAAGTTCGTCTGTTCGCACAGGCGGCCCCGAAAACCGTGTACAATTTCAAATACCTGGCATCGACCGGTTACTATGATGGGCTGACTTTCCACCGCGTGGTGACGGATTTTATTATTCAATCGGGGGATCCCAAAGGGGACAGCACCGGCGGCGAGAGCGCCTGGGGCGAACCCTTTGAGGACGAGTTCCACTCGAATCTCCTGAATTTGTACGGATCTCTGTCCATGGCGAACAGCGGCTCGAATACCAATGGCAGCCAGTTCTTTATCAATACCACCAAAGCGGTGGATACCTCCCTGTGGAACAGCTTAACGAGCAATTATGAACAGCTCAAAGAGATTGATCCCGGCCAGTGGGCGCAGATCCAGCTCTATTATGGCTACACGTTTTTGAACACGGATATCATCGGGGATGCCTATAAAAATATCTATGAGCAATATGGCGGAAATCCCATGCTGGATGGTGCTTACAACGCCTTTGATCCCAAGCGCGGGCATACCGTATTCGGCCAGATTTTTGAAGGATTGGAAGTGGCCGATGCCATTAATCAAGTGGAAGTAGATGAGAATGATAAGCCGATTGAGGATGTAATCGTCAATTCGATCACAATTGAAGAATATAAGCCATGAAATTTTGACAGGGCTTTCTTGCAAAATACCGCCGTTAGCGTTGACAAAAAAACGCTGACGGCGGTATAATAATGGCTGGTTTTTTTATTTTCGCCATTGTGATTAAGGATAGAGAAAAGAGAATGGAGGGTCCTTTTATGCCGACAAAGTTTATTTTTGTGACGGGCGGCGTTGTTTCCGGTTTGGGAAAAGGTATTACGGCAGCATCGCTGGGACGTCTGTTAAAAGCCCGGGGACTGCGGGTGACCATGCAAAAATTTGATCCGTATCTGAATATGGATCCGGGAACCATGAACCCGATTCAGCATGGTGAAGTTTTTGTAACAGACGATGGTGCAGAAACGGACCTGGATTTGGGACATTACGAGCGGTTTATTGACGAAAGCCTGAGTCAGAACAGCAATGTTACCTCTGGGCGGGTGTATTGGAACGTCATTCGGAAAGAACGAAACGGGGATTATGGTGGCGGTACCGTACAGGTGATCCCCCACATTACCAATGAAATCAAGAAGAGAATTGCGGAAGGAAAAGAGAACGTCGATGTCGCTCTGGTGGAAATCGGGGGTACCGTGGGAGATATCGAAAGCCAGCCGTTTTTGGAGGCAATTCGTCAGTTTGCTGTGGAATATGGACGGCAAAACTGTCTGTTCCTGCATGTTACACTGGTACCATATCTGGCGGCTTCTCATGAACAGAAGACCAAACCTACGCAGCACAGTGTAAAAGAGCTTCTTTCCATCGGGATTCAGCCCGATATCATCGTTCTCCGGTCGGAGAAAGAAGTGGATGTAAACCAGCGCAAAAAGATTGCCCTCTTCTGCAATGTTTCTGAGGACTGCGTCATCCAGAACCTGGATCTTCCGCTGCTTTACTCGGTGCCACTGGCCCTCCGGGAAGAGCGTCTGGATGAAATTGTATGCCGCCGCTTCAATTTTGATACCCCGGCGCCCAATCTGTCGGATTGGATTGTCATGTGCCAGACAGCCGCTTCTCTGAAAGAGGAGATCCGCATTGCAATGGTTGGGAAATATACGGCGCTTCACGATGCCTACCTCAGCGTAGTGGAAGCACTGACGCACGGCGGAATCGCCAATAAGGTGCATGTCTCGATTAAATGGGTCGATTCTTCAGAGGTAACAGACGAGAGTGTGGATGAAATCCTCGGGGATGTACAGGGAATTCTGGTTCCCGGTGGTTTTGGTTCCAGAGGAATCGAGGGAATGATCACGGCGATTCAGTATGCCCGTGAAAAGAAAATTCCATTCCTGGGAATTTGCCTGGGAATGCAGCTGTCCATTATCGAATATGCCCGTCACGTGGCAGGAATGGCAACGGCTAATTCGGCGGAATTTGATCCCGAGACGCAATATCCCGTCATCGACTTGATGCCGGAGCAAAAACAGGTGAAGCAGCTTGGGGGAACCATGCGGTTGGGACAATATCCCTGCTTGCTGGCACCGGAGAGCAAGGCAGCTGCCCTGTATGGGGAAAGCCTGATTTACGAGAGGCACCGTCACCGTTATGAAGTAAACAATGATTTCCGCGATCAACTGGAGCAGGCGGGCGTTCTGTTTGCCGGAAAGTCCCCGGACGGAAGGATCGTGGAGATGATGGAAATTCCGGATCATCCCTGGTTTATCGCAGTACAGTTCCATCCGGAGTTTAAGTCTCGTCCCAATCGCCCCCATCCGCTTTTCCGCGGCTTCGTGTGCGCAGCCAAGGCGAAAAAAGGAGAATAAAGACCACAGGGGGGAACTTCCCTCTCTCACAGCAAAACGGGCCTGCCGATTCGAAAAAACCGGCAGGCCCGTTTTGCTGTGAGAGAGGACAGAAGAAAAGAAAATGAGAAACCGGCGGAGCCAACTTTCCTGTTCGCGCCGCCGGTTAAGAAAACAAAAAGAAGGGATTACTCTTCTGCCGCAGGATCGGGAATAACATCCTTTCTGGGAAGCAGTTCATCCGAAATCCGATAGCAAAGCGTCATTAGGCTGTCATTTAAATGGACATTTTCCACGACGGTGTCGGGGTGCTTCATGGCAATGTCGTAATGACTGAAGTTCCAGAAAGAACGGATCCCCAGATTATACAGCTCATCGGATAAGCGGGGAACAGCCGCACGCGGAACACAGAGAATTGCCATGACAGGCTGATGCTCCTCACAGAACTGGGGGAGGATATCGGTGCTGTAAATTTCACAGCCGTGCAGTTTCGTCCCGATTTTGGCGGGATCACTGTCGAAAAGGCCGATCAGGGAAAATCCCTGCGTCTCAAAGGAAAGATGGAGAGCAATGGCCTGTCCCAAATTTCCCACACCAATCAGAATGCACTTGTGTGCATTCTGAATTCCAAGAATATTTCCGATTTCCCGGCAAAGTTGCTCGACAGAGTAACCGTATCCCTGTTGGCCAAAGCCACCAAAGCAATTGAGATCCTGACGGATCTGGGAGGCCGTTGATCCCATTTTTTCCGAGAGCTCCTTCGAGGAAATCCGGGTGACTCCCATGTTTTTTAGCTGATTTAAGAATCGATAATAACGCGGAAGCCTGCGGATAACCGACATCGAAATATTCTCGCGCTTTGCCATTTACTTTCACAACCTCACATCATTAGTCTGCCATGAGAACAGCCAGGCGCTTGTTAATCTCATGCAGGAAAGTTTCCGAATCCACAGAAACCTTGTTGGGCAGGGTGGACAGTGTGTACAGATCCCCCGTCATCACGCCCTCTTCGATAGTCTGAATCGAAGCCTTCTCCAGTTTATCGGCAAATGCCATCAGGGCCTCATTCCCATCCAGTTCACCGCGCTTGCGCAGGGCGCCGCTCCAGGCGAAAAGGGTTGCCATCGAGTTGGTCGAGGTTTTTTCGCCCTTCAGATGACGGTAGTAGTGGCGCTGCACCGTACCATGGGCAGCCTCGTATTCATAAATTCCATCCGGGGAAACCAGAACCGAGGTCATCATGGCCAGACTGCCGAAAGCGGTTGCCACCATATCGCTCATTACATCCCCGTCGTAATTCTTGCAGGCCCAGATGTACCCGCCCTCCGAGCGAACCACACGGGCAACCGCGTCGTCAATCAGGGTATAGAAATAGGAGATGCCGGCTTTTTCAAACTTCTCCTTGTACTCGCTTTCAAAAATCTCAGCGAAAATATCCTTAAAGCGGTGATCGTACTTCTTGGAAATGGTGTCCTTGGTCGCAAACCACAGGTCCTCTTTTTTATCCAGCGCGTAGTTAAAGCATGAACGGGCAAAGCTCTCAATGCTCTTGTCGATGTTGTGCATGCCCTGAATCACGCCAGGGGTCTCAAAATCGTGGATGGTCACGCGCTCCTGTGTCCCATCCGCACGGGTTACCACCAGTTCCGCTTTGGCACCGGCCGGAACCTGCATTTCCACGTCGCGGTACACATCCCCATAGGCATGGCGGGCGATAGTGATCGGCTTTTTCCAGGTAGACAGGAACGGGGAGATCCCTTTGACCAGAATGGGAGAGCGGAACACCGTGCCGTCCAAAATGGCACGAATCGTGCCATTGGGCGATTTCCACATTTTCTTCAAGTTATATTCCTTTACACGCGCGGCATTAGGAGTAATGGTAGCACACTTTACAGCAACTCCGTATTTTTTGGTGGCCTCGGCCGAATCCACGGTGACCTGATCATTGGTGGCATCGCGGTTTTCCAGCCCGAGGTCATAGTATTCCGTGTTCAGATCGACGTACGGGGCGAGAAGAATCTCCTTAATCTCTTTCCAGAGGATCCGGGTCATCTCGTCGCCGTCCATTTCGACAAGGGGGGTGTTCATCTGAATTTTTGCCATTGAGAAATCCTCCTTTTGCAATCAGGCGTTTTCCTTCGTGTAGTTCAGCAGTCCGCCGGCCAGTACCATATCAATCTGGCGGTCGGTCAGAACGGCCTCTGCGGGGATGTCTACATTTTTGGTCAGATTCTTCACGAGAATGGGTTCATGATGAATCAGCTTCTCACGAATATCAGGCAGGGCGAGTTCATCCATCTGGTCAATCGTATCATAATCCGCTTCATTTTTGAACACCAGCGGAAGGATGCCGGCATTGGCAAGGTTTGCGCAATGGATGCGGGCAAAGGATTTGGCGAGAACCGCCTTTACCCCCAGATACAGGGGAACCAGAGCGGCGTGCTCACGGGAAGAACCCTGCCCATAGTTATGGCCGCCCACAACAATGGCTTTTCCTTCCTTGCGGCAGCGATCCGGGAATTCCTTATCGCAGACGCCGAAGCAGAAATTGCTCAGATAGGGGATGTTGGAGCGGTAGGGGAGGATTTTTGCGCCGGCGGGCATGATGTGATCGGTGGTAATGTTATCGCCCACCTTCAAAAGTGCCTTGGCCTGAATCTCCTCGGGAAGGGCTGTGGTAGTGGGGAATGGTTTGATATTCGGCCCGCGCAGAATTTCCACATCCGCCGCTTCTTCCATCGGGGCGGGAGGAACGATCATATTATCGTTGATCAGGAAAGAATTGGGCATGGGAATGGCGGTTTCTTCGCCCAGCGTCCGGGGATCCGTGAAGACACCGGCCAGGGCAGAGGCGGCCGCCGTTTCGGGGCTGACCAGATAGATCTGCCCGTCGGCAGTTCCGCTTCTTCCCTCAAAATTGCGGTTGAACGTGCGCAGGGAAATTCCCTTGGAGTTGGGGGACTGTCCCATACCGATGCAGGGGCCGCAGGCGCATTCCAGTACACGGGCTCCCGCCGCGATGATGTCCGCCAGGGCGCCGTTCTGGGCCAGCATATTGTAAACCTGTTTGGAACCGGGAGCGATAGCCAGGGAGACATCCGGGTGAACGGTCTTTCCCTTGAGGATCGAAGCCACCCGCATCATATCCAGATACGAGGAATTGGTGCAGGAACCAATGCAGACCTGGTCAATTTTCTGTCCGGCCAGCTCGGCAATGGGCTTTACATTGTCCGGGCTGTGGGGGCAGGCGGCCAGCGGCTCCAGCTTCGAGAGATCAATATCAATAATTTCGTCATACTGCGCATCCGGATCGGAAGAAAGCTCTTTCCAGTCGCCGCCGCGCCCCTGCGCTTCCATAAAGGCGCGGGTCACATCGTCCGAGGGGAAGATGGAGGTAGTGGCGCCCAACTCAGCTCCCATGTTGGTAATGGTGGCCCGCTCGGGTACCGTAAGAGAGCGGACGCCCTCGCCGCCGTACTCGATAATTTTGCCCACGCCGCCCTTTACGCTCATAATGCGCAGGACCTCGAGAATCACGTCTTTGGCACTGACCCAGGGGGACAGTTTTCCTGACAGACGTACCAGCACCATTTTGGGCATGGTGATATGATAGGCACCGCCGCCCATGGCAACGGCCACATCCAGACCGCCGGCCCCCATGGCCAGCATTCCCAGACCGCCGCCCGTGGGGGTATGGCTGTCAGAGCCGATCAGGGTTTTTCCGGGAATACCAAAGCGCTCCAGGTGTACCTGATGGCAGATGCCGTTGCCGGGGCGGGAGAAATAGATGCCATGCTTTTTGGCAATCGACTGGATAAAACGGTGGTCATCGGCATTCTCAAAACCGGTTTGAAGGGTATTGTGGTCAATATAGGCAACACTGCGCTCTGTTTTTACACGGGGCACACCCATCGCTTCGAATTCCAGGTAGGCCATGGTACCGGTTGCATCCTGGGTCAACGTTTGATCAATCCGCAGGGCGATATCGCTGCCTGCCTGCATGTCGCCGCTGACTAAATGTGACTGGATAATTTTTTGTGCAAGGGTAAGACTCATAGCGCAAGAAACTCCCTTCTTATTATGGAAAATCAATATGAGTAATATTATCGCGCAAAAATGGGAAGGTGTCAACTAAATAACGAACTTATTTGCAAATTCTTACAGGATCGTTAATATTCTTCACATGAATCCGCCCTGCTTGAGACCAAAAACCCACAGGAACACGGTCAGAATCGAGAAAAGCGTGGTGAAGACCACCAATTGTCCAGCCAGCGGGCCATCCCCGTCCATCTGCTGGGCCATCGTATAGGAGGAAACCGCCGTAGGGGAGGCGGACATGGCGAGAATGACGGCCAGCTGTTCATTGCGGAAACCGAGAAGAATGGCTACCCCCACCGCCATGGCTGGGTAGACAATCAGTTTGCCGATCACACCGGTGGACAGCAGACGGATGTATTTTTTTGTATCGGAAAAATGAAAGGAGGAACCCAATACAACAAAGGCGAGCGGAGTGGCCGTTTTGGTCAGGTCGGATACCGCTTTTTCCACCACATAGGGGAGCTTTAGTCCGGTGAGCAGCAGAATGGCCCCCAGCAGAGAAGCGATGACCAGCGGGTTGGTTACGATCCCGCGCAGGATCTTCTTTCCGTTGATTTTTCCTCCGCGGAAGATTTCCAGCACAATTACGGAGAGAATATTGATGAAAGGGACCACAAAACCAATGACGATCGAGGCAACACCCGAAGCAGCCTCTCCAAAAAGAGCGATAGTGACCGGAAGACCGAAAAGAACAAAGTTGCTGCGGAACATTCCCTGAATCATCACGCCGCGCTTGCTGTTCTCTTTTACGGTAAGAACAATGAAAAGGAAGAACAGCAGGCAGCTGAACAGCATACACAAAAGGGAATAGAGAATCAAGTGCGGCTGAAAACTGGTGGAGAGATCGGTGGTGTATACATTATAAAACAGCAGAAGTGGAAGAAAACAGCGGAATACCAGGTTGTTCAGCTCTTTTTCCGTTTTTTCAGAAATCATGTGAAGGCGTTTGAGTAAGAAACCAACACACAGCAGAAGGAACAAAGGGGCAACGACTTCAAAAGACAAAATCAGATTCTCC
Organism: Clostridia bacterium; assembly: GCA_022767925.1. Classification (GTDB taxonomy): domain Bacteria; phylum Bacillota; class Clostridia; order Oscillospirales; family Acutalibacteraceae; genus Heritagella. Next base: position 6,465 of record JALENG010000088.1, on the reverse strand, counting down.
ACAGACAAAACCTCTTTTCGTGCGGTTTTCAGTTCTTTTCCGAGAAAGACCAGCTGGATTGTGAATGTAAACGACAATACTTATGAATATTATAGCACTAACACACTATGTTTGTAAATATAATTGTAAAATAAGGTCGAATGAGTGTTTATTTTGAGGTGAATTTCTGTCCGGGAAGAATTGCTCCTTTTCATGAAAAGTGCTATAATCAAACTGTATATGGGGACTTGGGTATCCTTCTCTGCTTTTGGAAGGTATGAATTCACTTTTCCGGTGAAAGAATATCTTTCGGAGGTGGTTATGATGAAAAACAGCGCGTATCATAATCCTGGAAAAAATGAAGCAGAGACAGATCCAGGTGCAGAAGGCCGACAGGATCATTCCGGTGACCGGAATGATCCTGTGCAGGAGACCGGTTCCGTGCTGACCGGGGACGGAAACCATCAGATCACATGCCTGACGATCATCGGTCAAATTGAGGGGCACTATATTTTGTCCTCTCAGAATAAAACGACCAAATACGAGCATGTGATTCCGTTACTGGTGGCCATTGAAGAGGACCCCAAAACCGATGGGCTGCTGGTGTTGCTGAATACGGTTGGCGGGGATGTGGAAGCGGGTCTGGCTTTGGCGGAATTGCTGGCCGGAATGAAAAAGCCCACGGTTTCTTTGGTATTGGGGGGCGGGCATTCCATTGGCGTTCCCTTGGCGGTGGCGGCCAAGCATTCTTTCATTGTGCCGTCGGCCACCATGACCATCCATCCGGTTCGGATGAACGGCCTGATGCTTGGGGTGCCCCAGACCCTGGAATACTTTCAGCGCATGCAGGACCGCATTACCCGGTTCGTCTCCCACAATTCCAAAATCAGCCCCCAGCGGTTTCTCGAGCTGGCGATGAATACGGAGGAGCTGGTTATGGATGTGGGAACGGTGCTGGATGGACCGGCCGCCGTCCGGGAAGGACTGATTGACACCCTTGGATCCCTTTCGGATGCTCTCGCATGCCTGTACGACATGATTGACGAGAAGAGAAAAAAGGAGAAAAAGGGGAAAAAGGCGGCAACACGAAAAAAGCAGGCTCAAAACAATTGACGGTTCGGCGGATTGTTCCGCCGGAGTACATAGTGAAAATGGAGGTTACTTATGGAAATTTGGGAAGCAATCGTACAGGGCATTATTCAGGGAGCCACGGAGTTTTTGCCGGTGTCCAGCAGTGGTCACCTTTCTCTGGTGCAGCATGTGATGGGCGCTCAGCCGGAAAGTCTGTTTTTTGATATCATGCTTCATGTGGGCACATTGATCGCAGTCATTGCCGTGTATTATCAAGTGATTTGGCGCATGATCCGCGAATTTGTTTTTCTGATCCGTGATATTTTCCGGCGGGATTTTCACTGGAAAACCATGAGCGACGACCGCCGGCTTCTGATGATGCTGATCATTGGGCTGATCCCTCTGTTCCTGTTGTTCCTGCCAGTCCCTGGTACCGGGATGAAGGTCAAGGATCTGGCGGATGCGTGGGCAACGGACAGCAGCATCCTGCTGGAGGGCTGTGCCCTGCTGGCCACTTCCATTCTGCTGACCCTGGGGGTTTTCAACAGCCGCAGGTATCAGAAGAAAGTAATCCTCACCAACGAGGGTAGGAAACTGCGCTTTGACGGGCGGAAAAAGTACCATGTGGCGGATGCCCTCTGTGTGGGCGTTATACAGTGCCTGGCCGCGGTTTTTCCGGGCCTTTCCCGTTCCGGTTCCACCCTTTCCGTCTCGCTGATGCGCGGGATCAATAAGCAGAAGGCCCTGGATTATTCGTTTGTCCTGGGGGTTCCGGCGATTCTGGCCGCTGCTGTTCTTTCTCTCAAAGATCTGGGGACCGATACCGTACAAATTGGCACCCCGGCTCTTCTGGCCGGTATGATTACGGCCGCTGTGGTGGGTTTTTTGGCGATCAAACTCTTCAAATGGATGCTGGCCAGCGATAAAATGTACATTTTCATTCTGTACACGTTTATTCTGGGTCTTGCAACCGTGGTCATTGGGATTATTGAACAGAGCACCGGGGTCAATCTGTTTACCGGTCTCCCTCTGTAAAAACGGAAATTACATAATTGGGGAAGAACAATCATGGCATCATCAAAAAAGCAAAAGATACCGAAAAGTACAAAGACGGCCGCTTCCAAAAAGCAGGCGGAGAAAAGAACAACGGCGGCCTCGCGCCGTTCTTCTTCTGCGGGAAAAGGAAAAACCCCATCCCGCACGCCCTCCCGGCAGGAGAGAGCGGCGCTTACACCGGAACAGCAAAAACAACGCAATCAGGTTCGTGCCGTTATTCTTTTTGCGGTCTCGATCCTGCTTTTCTGCCTGGTTTTGATCCCCGGCGAGTCCTTGTGGCGGTGGCTGCATGAACTGATGCCCGGCCTCTTTGGCATCTGGTCCATTTTGTGGCCGGTTCTCCTCATGTATATTGCGATTATTACCGCCATGGAAAAGCGCACGGGGAAGCTGCGTATTCAAATTATCTCCATGTCGTGTGTGATCCTGCTGTGCTGTGCATGCGGCTTTGTTTTTGAAAATTCGGAATTGCCGACGGCCGATCACTTTTTTGCGCTGCTGGGCTCCTTTTATGACCGGGGCGTACATGGCGGCGGCGCCGGTCTGATGGGCAGTCTGATCGGCTGGCCCTTTCTCAGCTTGCTGGGCAGCATCGGGTCCAAGATTGTGATTCTTCTGATTCTGTTTGTCGCCATTATGCTCCTGACCGGCACAACTCTGATTCAGCTGTTCCGCACCCTTTCCAAACCGGCCCGCGCCGCAATGGAGGTTCGGGAACGGCATAAAGAGGAGCGGGCTGCCGAACAACAGGCCCAGAGCGAATCGGCCGTTATTGATATTCCCCTTCCGTCCCATCCGGTGCAGTCCTCCGGAAAGCCGGCGATTCGCAATGAAAAGCAGTCCAAGGTGGTGGCGGCAGCCAGCGCTATGAACCAGCCGTTTGAACTATCAGGTCCCAATGGAGCTCTGCCGGAAAGGGACATCCGTCCTCCGGCCAATTTGCAGGAGGCCGTGGCGGCGGCCAATGCGGCGGCGGTAGAGTCGGGTCTGCCTGCGGAGCTGGAGGAAAAGGCGGCAGCGCCGGTGATTCCTCCCGCCGACAAGCTGGTGGAAACCGTGCGGCTTGCTTCTAAAGAGGAGCCGCTCCCGGAGAAGAGCGAACCCCGTACAGAGATGCGGCTCAAAGCATCTGTCCCCGAAGTCCTGCAGTCTGCACCGGAGAAAACGGCTGCATCCTCTCATGTGGTGACCCCGGAATTCCGCCCCGAACCGGTGGAGGAGGGGGCCTATCGGTTTCCGCCGCTCTCTCTGTTGGAGGCCAGCCGTGTGCCCAATGCGCAGAATGAGACTGCAGAGCTGCAGACCAACGGGAATTTGCTGGTGCAAACCCTGAAGAGCTTTGGGGTTACCACCAAAATTGTGGATATATCCCGTGGTCCGTCTGTTACGCGGTACGAGTTGCAGCCGGCTGCCGGTGTAAAAATCAGTAAAATTACGAATTTGGCGGATGATATCGCCATGAATCTGGCGGCCTCCGGCGTGCGTATCGAGGCACCGATCCCCGGGAAAGCCGCCGTGGGCATTGAAGTGCCCAATAAAACCCGCAGTACCGTGCGCATGCGCGATCTGTTGGAGTCCAATGCGTTTACCATGGCCAAGAGCAAATTGACGGTGGCTCTGGGGCGCGATCTGGCCGGTACCGTGGCAGTGGCGGATCTGGCCAAAATGCCCCATCTTCTGATTGCCGGCACCACCGGTTCCGGTAAATCGGTCTGTGTAAACGCGATGATTGTCAGCATCCTCTATAAATCTACGCCGGATGAGGTCCGTTTCCTTCTCATTGACCCCAAGGTGGTGGAATTTGGCGTCTACAACGGGATTCCCCATCTGTTGGTGCCGGTTGTCACCGATCCGCGTAAAGCTGCGGGTGCCCTGAATTGGGCGGTAACGGAAATGCTCAAGCGCTATAAAATCTTCGCGCAGTGCAATGTCCGTGATTTGTCCGGCTACAACCGTTTGGCACAGGAACGGAATTATGTGGATGAGGACGGCCAGCCCATGCTTCATATGCCGCAGATCGTCATCGTGATTGACGAGCTGGCTGATTTGATGATGGCCGCTCCCAATGAGGTGGAGGATTCCATATGCCGCCTGGCGCAGATGGCCCGAGCCGCCGGGATGCATCTGGTTGTTGCCACCCAGCGCCCGTCGGTTGACGTGGTCACCGGACTGATTAAAGCGAATATTCCCAGCCGCATCGCCCTTACGGTGTCAAACGGGGTGGACTCCCGCACGATTCTGGATTCGGTCGGTGCTGAAAAGCTGCTGGGGCAGGGGGACATGCTGTTTTCTCCCATCGGTGCCCAGAAGCCCATGCGTATTCAGGGATGCTTTGTCTCGGACAGTGAAATTGAATCCATTGTCAATTATGTGAAAAAGACAAAGGAATCGGAGTATGACACTGCGATCATGGATGAGATCGAAAAGAATGCGGTAGCTGAACACACCGGAGAGGAAAATGGCGACAGCGATTCCTCTGACCCTATGATGAACGAGGCGATCAAATGCGTGGTAGAAGCCGGCCAGGCTTCCACCTCCCTTTTGCAGCGCCGTCTTCGCCTGGGGTATGCCCGCGCCGGGCGGCTGATCGATGAAATGGAACAGATGGGGATTGTTGGCCCTCATGAAGGCTCCAAACCCCGTGCGGTTCTGATGACCTATCAGCAATACCTGGAGCGCCAGGCGCAGCAGGCGGAATAAAAAGGAGAGGGCGTCCAAGCTGCCCTGAAAAAGAAGATTGCGAGGTGCCAGTGTGGCTTTTTTGCCCATTACAGCGGAAGAAGTGAAACAGCGGGGATGGGATGCCCCGGATTTTGTCCTGGTTACGGGCGACGCCTATGTGGATCATAATACCTTTGGGACCGCGATTATTTCCCGTGTTTTGGAGAAGCATGGGTATCGTGTGGCGATTCTGGCGCAGCCGGATTGGCATTCCGATCGGGATTATACACGGTTCGGCCGGCCGAAACTGGGATTTCTGGTGAATTCCGGGAACATTGATTCCATGGTTGCCCATTATACAACCGCCCGGAAGAGGCGGAGTACGGACGCCTATTCACCGGGAAAACGGACAGGGCTTCGCCCAGACCGTGCAGTTATCGTTTACTCACAGGCGCTGCGCCGTCTTTATCCGGATGTCCCCATTGTGATCGGCGGTCTGGAAGCCTCGCTGCGGCGGTTTGCTCACTATGATTACTGGGATGACGAGATCCGCCCGTCCATACTGCTGGAGAGTCAGGCGGATTTGCTGTCGTTTGGCATGGGGGAAAAGCAGACCATTGAAATTGCAGACCGGCTCAGGCGTGGGGAACCCATCTCCTCTATGCGGGATATCCGTGGTACCTGTTACTGTGTTCCCGTCCGGGACTATCAACCCGGCCCGGCGGCGGAATGTCCCAGCTTTGAGCAGGTGTGCGAGTCCAAACGGGAGTATGCGATTTCCTGCCGCAAGCAGCAGGATGAGCAGGATGCGGTCCGGGGAAAACGGGTGATCCAGCGGCATGGGGATCAAATACTGGTTCAAAATCCGCCCATGGCACCGCTGACAACGGAAGAGCTGGACGAGGTGTACGAACTTCCCTATGAGGGGACGTATCACCCGGTTTATGAAGCGATGGGCGGCGTTCCCGCCATTGAGGAAGTGGAGTTCTCGATTACTCATAATCGGGGGTGCTTTGGTGCCTGCAATTTCTGTTCGATTGCGTTTCATCAGGGAAGGGCGGTCACCGTCCGCAGCGAGGCTTCGGTCCTACGCGAGGCAGAAAAGCTGACACACCGCCCCGGTTTTAAGGGATACATTCACGATGTGGGTGGACCTACGGCAAATTTCCGAAAGCCCTCCTGTGAAAAACAGCTTAAAACGGGGCTGTGCAAGGGGAAAAAATGTCTGGCTCCCACTGCATGCCCGGCCCTGCAGGCCGATCACAGTGAATATCTGCATATGCTGCGCGCTCTCCGGGGACTTCCCGGTGTGAAAAAGGTATTCATCCGCTCCGGGATCCGGTACGACTACATGCTGAAGGATCCCAGCGATGCGTTCCTGAAAGAGTTGGTGCAGTACCATGTCAGCGGGCAGCTGCGTGTGGCGCCGGAGCATTGTTCGGCCCATGTTCTGGATTGCATGGGGAAGCCGCACATCGAACTGTACCGGCAGTTTCAGCGCAAATTCTATGCCGAAACCAGACGGATCGGAAAAGAGCAGTATCTGGTGCCCTATCTGATGTCCTCCCATCCCGGCAGTACCCTGCAGGATGCCATTGAACTCGCCCTGTTTTTGAAAGAAGAAAATCTGCGCCCTGAACAGGTACAGGATTTCTATCCCACGCCGGGCACCATCTCCACCTGCATGTTTTATACCGG
>JALENG010000062.1 GCA_022767925.1 Clostridia bacterium | reverse complement strand
CCCGCCGTAGGGGGTCGTGCGCCGTACCCCCATCACGGAAAAAGGCCCCTTTTGTACACGCAGAACATCCATTTTCTCCACTCCTTTCACCTGTACCGCAAAGGACAGGGGACAATAGAAGGCGAGAGAAGGAAGATCCGTTTCCGACCGGCGCAGTTGAACCGGCGCGATTCCGTGCAGCCGCTTAAACGCCGCCGAGAATGCATCGGCGGACTGATAGCCGTATTTCAGGGCGATGTCAAGAATGCGCTCGCCGGTGTCCATCAGGTCAAACGCTGCACAGGTCAGTTTTCTCCTGCGCACATATTCCGAAAAGGAAATGGCCGCGATCTGGGAAAACATGGCCTGAAAAACCGGGTACGGGCAGGCAATCAGCCGGCTGATCTCCTCTTCCCGGATCTCATCCTGCAGATGATCCTCCACATACGTCATCACCGTGTTCAGTCGTGCAATGGCATCCATATTCTCTGCCTCCTTTCCCTGTCAGTATAGCAGAAGGAGAGGAAAAAATCCCCACGGAGAGCCCGGGGAAAATCACGGGTTGGGTTTGCGCTTGCCGTGAATTTCCGTCAGAAGAATGCGGATGACCCCGGTGCGGATGGCTCCGTTTTGAATAGCGGCGGGAATATCCGCCTCCCGATCGGGGGCATATTTGCGGCACAGCAGCTCAAGGGCGCGGTGGCGCTCCGCCAGATCGGCCACCACCGAAGCCTGCCCCACCGCCACGACACTCTCATAGGACAGCGTAAATGCTTCCGGGATGCGGCGGCACTGAGAAACACAGCTCAGGCATACCCGGCTGTCGTTCTCAATATTCACAATTTTCTGGCCATAATGAGCGCCGTGAATGTAGGCCGTATTCCCGTCCACCACAATGGAAACGGGCACACAGTACGGCTGCCCGTCGGGGCAGACCGTGCTGAAAAACACGTATTCGCTGTTTTTCAGGATTTCACGCGCTTCACTCTCCGGAAATTCCCGTTCCGGATGAGACATACGATGCATAAAGAAGTCTCCTCTCCAGCCCCCGTTTAGGCACGGGGCTATCCCAAAGCCAAAGAAAGTTCGCTGATCAGTTCATTGGATACCAGAAATCCCGCCGGGGTCAGCGCAATCCGGTGTTCATCCGGCTGCAGCAGGCCCGTCGGGCGGTACCGCCGGGCTTTTTCCTGCAGGGCATCGAAGGCCCGCGCGCCGTCGGGGCCAAAGCGCGCCGCCATCGTCTCCCGTTTCAGTCCCTCGGTCAGGCGCAGGCCCAGCATGACATATTCCGGCAGTGAGCCGCCCTCCCCGTCGGAAACGGGGTCCTCCCCGCGCAGAAAGGCGGTCAGGTCCCGAGGATAGTAGAAGCGCCGTCCCTCAAAAAAGGAATGGGCGCCCGGGCCGATCCCCAGGTATTCCTCGTCGTGCCAGTAGCACAGGTTGTGCCTGCCCTCCCGGCCGGGACGGGAAAAATTGCTGATCTCGTATTGGCGGTATCCATTTTCCTCCAGGCTGCGGCAGGTAAACAGGTACAGGTCCGCCGCCCGGTCGTCATCGGGCAGCTGCAGCTGCTCCCGTTTTTGTCCGAAGGGGGTTCCCTCCTCCACCTTCAACAGGTAAGCCGAGACGTGATCGGCCCCGTTTTCCCGGCAGAAGGAAACCGAACGGGCGATGTCCTCCTCCCGCTGCTGGGGCAGGGCCAGCATCAGATCCAGCGACAGCGCCGCGATTCCCGCTTTGCGCACCTGTCCGGCGGCCCGGCTTACATCCCGGGCACTGTGTTTCCGGCCCAAAAAGCGCAGCTCACGGTCATTGGCCGATTGCAGCCCGATGGAAACGCGATTCACCCCGCCCTCCGCCGCCCCGGCCAGAACCTCCGACAAATCGCGGGTGGGATTGGCCTCCAGCGTAATTTCCGCCCCCGGCAGCACCGGAAAGATGCGCCGGATCCACAAAAGCAGATCGGACAGGCGCCTGCCCCCCAGCAGGCTGGGGGTACCGCCGCCCAGATACAGGCTGGACACCGGCCGGTCGGTGTGGCTGCGATACGAAAGCAGGGTGCGCTTGACCGCCGCAGCATAGGCGTCCATCATTTCTTCGTCCGCCGGGCGGGAGTAAAAGTCACAGTAGGGGCATTTCCCATCGCAGAAAGGGACGTGGAGATACAGACCAAAGGGGGAGACAGTCATAAGGGGGATCCTCCTGAAACATTTCCGAACGTAGATTAGCAAAAAATATCAGTAAAATCAAGATAAAAAATGGACAAAAAGACGAAGAATTTTTGGGCATGAAAAAAGGCCCGGTTTTCGGGCCTTTCCTCCTCGGTTCTCAGGAATCGTCCTCCAGCTTCAGGACGCTCATGAATGCCTCCTGCGGTACCTCGACGGTGCCCAGCTGGCGCATGCGCTTTTTGCCCTCTTTCTGCTTTTCCAGCAGCTTCTTCTTTCGGGTGATATCCCCGCCGTAGCACTTGGCCAGTACGTCCTTGCGCAGGGCCTTCACGGTCTCGCGGGCAATGATGCGCCCGCCGATGCAGGCCTGGATTGGCACCTCGAACAGCTGGCGCGGGATTTTCTGCGACAGTTTTTCCGCCATGCGCCGCGCCCGGGGATAGGCCTTGTCCGCGTGAATGATAAACGACAGGGCATCGACGATCTCGCCGTTGAGCATGATATCCAGCTTGACCAGATTGGATTTCTGATACCCCGCCAGCTCATAGTCAAAGGAGGCATAGCCGCGGGTGCGGGATTTCAGCACGTCGAAAAAGTCGTAGATAATCTCGTTGAGCGGCAGCACATAGTGAAGATCCACCCGGTCCGCTTCGATATAGGTCATGTCCTTGTACACGCCCCGGCGCTCCTGGCACAGCTCCATAATGCTGCCCACGTATTCACTGGGGCTGTAGATATGGGCGTTGGCCATGGGCTCTTCAGCCGCGCGGATCTCGGTGGGATCGGGGTAATTGGTAGGGTTGTCGATCGAGACCACCGTGCCGTCCGTTTTCTCGATGTGATACACCACGCTCGGGGCGGTGGTGATCAGGTCCAGATTGTATTCGCGCTCCAGCCGCTCCTGTATAATCTCCATGTGCAGCAGCCCCAAAAACCCGCAGCGGAAGCCAAATCCCAGCGCCACCGAAGTCTCCGGTTCAAAAGAGAGGGCAGCATCGTTCAACTGCAGCTTTTCCAGCGCATCGCGCAGGTCGCCGTAATGGGCGCCGTCCGCCGGGTATACGCCGCAGAACACCATCGGCTGGGCGGCGCGGTAGCCGGGCAGTGCCTCCTGGCAGGGGCGGCCAGCCAGAGTGACGGTATCACCCACACGGGCTTCCCGTACGTTTTTGATGGAAGCGGCAATATAGCCCACCTCGCCGGCGGAGAGCGCCTGGGCGGGCTCGAGGGAGGTAGCGCGCATATAGCCGCACTCCACTACGGTAAATTCGCTGCCCACCGCCATCATGCGGATCACATCCCCCGGATGAACGGTGCCCTCTTTTACGCGGATATAGACGATTACCCCGCGGTAGGCATCGTAATAGGAGTCGAAAATCAGGGCCTGCAGCGGGGCCTGGGGATCCCCGGTGGGGGCGGGCACATCGGCGACGATGCGCTCCATCACCTGGTCGATGTTGAGCCCCTGTTTGGCGGAAATGCGGGGGGCATCCTGGGCGGGAATGCCGATCACATCCTCGATCTCCTGGGCGACGCGGTCCGGATCCGCCGAGATCAGGTCGATTTTGTTGATGACGGGCACAATTTCCAGCCCGGCATCCACGGCCAGATAGGTGTTGGCCAGTGTCTGCGCCTCGATCCCCTGTGAAGCGTCCACGATCAGGACAGCGCCCTCACAGGCGGCCAGTGAACGGGAGACCTCGTAATTAAAGTCCACATGGCCGGGGGTGTCGATCAGATTGAAAACATAGTCCTCGCCGTTCTTTGCATGATAATTCAGGGTGACGGCGTGAGCCTTAATGGTAATGCCGCGCTCCCTCTCCAAATCCATATTGTCAAGCAGCTGATCCTCCATATCCCGCAGCGCCACCGACTGGGTTTGCTCCAGAATCCGGTCAGCCAGGGTGCTTTTGCCGTGGTCGATATGGGCCACGATGCTGAAATTGCGGATGTGGTCCTGTGCAACACTCAAAAAGAATCACCGGTTCCTTTCCATTTCCATAATATCTGTACCGATTATTATACCATACCGGGGGCGCCGCTGTAAATCGGGCACCGCAGAAAAAAACCGGCGGACATCCGTCCGCCGGTTGTGTCATTTTGCAATCAATAAGAGGGGGTGTAATCCAGCACGGCGCTGGGATTAATGCGGGTGCCGTTGCTCCACAGTTCAAAGTGAAGGTGGGCGCCGTAGGAATCGCCCGTGTTGCCCACATAGCCGATCACCTGCCCCTTTTGTACATACTGGCCCTTTTTGACCACCACGCGGCTCATATGGGCATATTGGGTGGCATACCCGTCGCTGTGGCCGATCATCACATGATAGCCCCACCCGTATCCCCAGGTATCACTGGTATAGGCGGTGATCACGGTGCCGCTCTGGGCGGCCACAATGGGGGCCCCGTAGATGCCGGCACCCACAATGTCGATACCGCGGTGGACACGGCCGCCGCCCATCCAGCCATCACCGACCTTCGGAAAGCCGGGCACCGGCCAGGTGTAGCCGCTGCTCTGTTCGCCGCCGCCTCCGCCGGGAGTCGGGGCGGGGGTCGGCTGAGGATTCGGCTTGGGGGTAGGAGTGGGAGTAGGAGTGGGAGTAGGAGTTAGTTTATCCTTTTCTTCCTGCCACTGCAGCTGCAGACGGCCCATCTCCGCCTCCATCTCGGCGTCTTCCTTTTCATTTTGTTCCAGCTGGTTGCCAATCTCCGTCTGCTGATTCTGCAGTTCCTTCAAAACAGACAGGCTCTCTGCCTCCAGACTGGCCAGCTCATCCCGCTTCTGCTCCAGCGTCTGGCGCAGGGCGCTGGCCTCACGGCGGTCCTTTTCCAGAGATTCTTTCTTTTCCTGAATCGCCGAGAGTTCATCACTGACGGAGCGGATCAGCTGGCTGTCGTGCCGGGTAATGGCCGACAAAAACTGATACTTGGTTGCAAAGTCCACGATATTCTCACTGTTCAGCAGGATTTCCAGCGTGCTGGCGTCGCCCGTCATGTACAAAACCCGCAGCCGGTCTTTTAACCGCTCGATATCCGCATTCATGGCCTGGGTGGTCTCCTCCATAGCCTGCGTTTCCTCTAAAATCCGGCTGTCCAGCTGATTGAGCTGGTCGTTCACATTGTCGATCTCCTGCATGACCACTTCCTGCTGTTCCTGCAGGGTATCATAGTATTCCTGCTGTTTCTGGGCATCCTCCCGCAGCGTCTCCAGCTTTTGCTGCAATTCCTCATTTTCCTTCTGCAGCTGTTCCTGTTTCTGCTGCAACTGCTGCTGTTGATTTTCGATATCCGACAGGGTGTCGGCCCCGGCGCCGCCGCACAGCAGTACGGCGCACAGCAGGGCGCACAGCAGGCGATGTCTCCTTTTCCGAATTTTCACGGGGAACCTCCTTTTCCAAAATCCAACCGGTCAGCGGAACCTCCCGCGGTAGTTGGAATAATATTTGTCACTGAGCAGATGTTTTTTCTTCTTCCTGCGGCCGGACCGTCTCTGATAACGCCGCCGCCCCGTGGAACGCCGTGCGCCGGAGCGGTTGCTGAGCAGCACAATAATCACAACCAGAACCCCCAGGCCAATGCAGACCCAGGCGATGATTCCCAACAGGTTCAGCCGGCTGTTGTCCGGATTCTCCACGCTACCGGAGATTCCGGCGTCCTCATCCAGAATATCGACGGGAGAAGAGGCGGAGGAAGACTCCTCCTGTGCAATAACGGCCGAACTCTCCGATGAACTCTCCTCCGAGCTTTCCGAGCTGCCGGGATCCGTAAAGGCATCCGGGGCCGGAGTGGGGGTGGCCGGTTTAGGTGTGGCGGTGGGCTGGGCAGAGGATGCCGGCTTCGGCGTTGCCGTGGG
>JALENG010000054.1 GCA_022767925.1 Clostridia bacterium | reverse complement strand
GCATTGATCCCCGCCACCAGCCCCTGGGCGGCGGCCTCCTCATAGCCGGAACTGCCGTTGAATTGCCCGGCGCCATATAATCCCGGCCAATCGGTAAACTCCAGTGTCGCCTGCATCTGGGTGGGGTCCACACAGTCGTACTCAATGGCATAGGCGCTGCGCATAATCGACACCTGCTCGAGCCCTTTGATCGAGCGGTAAAATGCCAGCTGTACATCCTCCGGCAATGAGGACGACATTCCCTGCAGGTACATCTCCTCCGTATCCAGCCCACACGGCTCGATAAAAAGCTGATGCCGCGGTTTATCGGCAAAGCGTACCACTTTGTCCTCAATGCTGGGGCAGTACCGGGGCCCCACCCCCTCGATCATCCCGGCATACAAGGGGGATCGATGCAGGTTCTCCCGGATAATCCGGTGGGTCTCTTCATTGGTCCAGCTCACATGGCATACTGCGCGGTTGGGGCCGGGATTCTCCGTCTCATAAGAAAAGGGAATCACCGGATCGTCCCCTTTTTGTTCCTCCAGGCAGGAAAAATCAATACTGCGGCGCAGCACCCGTGCCGGAGTACCCGTTTTAAACCGGCGCAGGGACAGCCCAAGTTTTTTCAGCGATTCCGTCAGGAAAGAGGCCGGGAACATCCCGTCCGGCCCACTCTCATAGGAAACATCCCCCACAAAAACCCGGCCGCCCAAAAACGTACCGGTGGCCAGGATTACCGATTTGACGGTATACCGGGCGTGCATACGGGTATCCACCCACCATTCCCCGTTTTCACAGCGGGTCAGATCTGTTACCTCCGCCTGCTTCAGTTCCAGATTCTCCTGCTGCTCACATTTCTGCTTCATAATCCGGCTGTATTCCCGCCGGTCAATCTGAGCGCGCAGCGAGTGAACCGCCGGCCCCTTTCCAAGGTTGAGCATCCGGCTTTGAATAAAGCAAGCGTCGGTGGTCTTTCCCATCTCACCGCCCAGCGCGTCAATCTCCCGCACCAGATGACCCTTGGCAGTCCCCCCGATGCTGGGGTTGCAGGGACAGTTGCCCACGGCATCCATATTGATGGTGAACATCACCGTGCGGCACCCCAGCCGGGCCGCGCTCAGCGCGGCCTCGATTCCGGCATGACCGGCGCCGATGACCGCAATTTCATAGGTTCCCGCGTCGTACATCCATCGTTCCTCTTCTCTCTAAAACATTCCCATCCGTTTTCTCCGGATCATTTTCCCACGCAGAAATGGGCAAATACCTCGTCCACCACCGCCGTGGTCGCCCGCTCACCGGTCAGCTCCAACAGCGCATCCACGGCCGCTTCCACCGAAACCGTCACCGCGTCCAGTGTCATCCCGGATTGTAATGCCCCCTGGGCTTCCTCTACGGCGGACAGACAGTGGGATGCATCCTGCCGCTGCCGCTCGGTGTACAAAATTCCCTCTCCGGGGTTCAGCTCAGCTGCGTGCAGCACCCGCAGAATTTCCTGCTCCAGCTGCTGCATCCCCTCACCGGACTGGGCTGAAATATATACAATATGTTGATTTTTTGATTCAATATACTTTTTGTCAATCTTCTCGCACAAATCGGTCTTATTCACCACGGCCACATGAGGCTTCCCCTCGCTCATTGCCATCAGCTGCCGGTCCTCATCATTCAACTCCTGCGAAGCGTCGAAGACCATCAGAATCAGCTCGGCCTGGGAGAATTTCTCCCGGGCACGCTGCACCCCGATTTTCTCCACCGGGTCGTCCGTATCACGGATGCCCGCCGTATCGCTCAGCCGCAGAAGCACCTGCCCCAGCTGCACTGTTTCCTCCACCACATCGCGGGTGGTACCGGCAATTTCGGTGACAATACTGCGCTGGGTTCCAGTCAGACGATTCATCAGCGTGGATTTTCCCGCATTGGGCCGCCCCACGATCACGGTATCCACCCCTTCCCGCAGGACGCGCCCCGCGTCAAACGTCCATAGCAGCTGTTGCAGCTCCTGCTGAACGGCGCACAGGTTTTCCTTCAGAAAATCATCCGTCACCTGAGGAATATCGTCATCGGGGTAATCGGCCCAGGCTGCCAGATGGGAAGCCACCTCAAGCAGCCTCTGCCGGATACCGCCGATCCGCCGGCTGAGGGCGCCGTCATGCCCCGAAAGGGCGGCGCGGGCCGCCTGGGTCCCCCGGGCGGAGATCATCTGCATGACAGCCTCCGCTTCGGTCAAATCCATTTTCCCGTTGCAGAAGGCTCGACGGGTGAATTCTCCCGGCCCGGCCGGCCGCGCCCCCGCCGCCAATACCGCCGCCAGCACGCGCTGCAGAATCACCAGCCCGCCGTGACAGGAGAACTCCACCACATCCTCGCCGGTAAAGCTGTGCGGCGCGCAAAAACGCAAGGCCACTGCCTCATCCAGTTTCTCCCCGTTTTCATCCACAATTTTCCCGTAAAGGGCCGTGTAGCCCGGCGCCTGCTCCAGGGTCCCCATGCGGCTTACAAACACCCGGTCGGCAATTTGGGGCGCCCCCTCACCGGAAAGGCGGATTACTCCAATTCCGCCGGGGGCCTGTGCTGTTGAAATAGCCGCAATGGCTGCGTTCTGCATGGATATTCCCGCCCTTTCTCTTTTTTTGCCAATTTCTCCTGGCACCGCTACCCGAAATTTTTCAGAATCTTTAGCCCGAAATATTTCCTCCCAAAACGCTTCCAGCAAAAAGGGCCTTTTCCCATACGGAAAGGCCCTTCCTGTGAAACGGCCGGGGGCCGCTTTCGCTTATTTCTTCACTTCAATGCGCCCATACAGCGCCGTGCTGCCGGAATCCACCTTGGGACGCGCCGGAGCTTCGTTCTCCGTCCGGGTGGGACGGGGCCGGTCATTGCGGTCACGGCGATACCCGCCGCGGTCCCGGTTATTATTATATCCACTGCGGCCGCCGGAACGGCGCGGACCGCGGTTATTATAGCCGCCGCGGCGCTGGGGACGCTCCCCATCTACCGGCCCGATCACCACATGGCGGGCGATATCTTCGCCCTCACTCCAGCTCTTGGCGCCCTCCACTTCCTGCACCGCCGTGTGAATGATGCGGCGCTCGTAGGGGTTCATGGGCTCAAGGGGATAGTTACGCCCGATTTTGACCGCTTTCAGCGCGATCTTTTTCCCCAGAGCTTCCAGCGTTTCCTTGCGCTTTTCGCGGTAGTTTCCGATATCCAGAGTAATGCGATAATACCCCTCGTCCACGTGGTTGGCCACCAGTCCGGCCAGGTACTGCAGCGCATCCAGCGTCTCGCCGCGGTGGCCGATGACAAAGCCGATGTCATCCCCCGACAGCGTCAGCAGGGCGCCATTCTGGGTGCCCTCTTCATTCTTTTCCTCGTGGATGGAGATCTCCACATTTTCCAGACCCATTTTCTGCAGCAGATCCTGCAGATAGTCCGCCGCGGCCTGTGCCGGAGAGGACTGGATGTAAGCGCGCACCTTCGCGGGCTTTCCGCCAAACAGGCCCAGCTTCTTCTTCTCGGGCAGCTCCAAAACTTCAAATTCCGCTTCTACGGTCTCTACCCCCAGCTGCACGCAGGCGTTTTCAAAAGCCTGCTCAACGGTCTCGCCGGTAGCAATTGCTTCTCTTACCATTTTTGATTCCTCCGCACTGAACATCTTTGTTCCCCAGATTGAGTCCTTATCTGCAACCTGTTTATTTCTTGCTCCCCAAATAGGCGCTGCTGTTCGTATTGTCGCTTGCTTTCTTCTTGGAGGACGGCTTTTTGACGCTCTCGCTCTTCTTGCCGCCCTGGGGATTCTTCACCGCCGCTTTGGCCGCCTCGGCTTTTTCTCTCAGCTGGCGCTGTACCGGCAGGGGCAGCTCTTTCACAGCAGCCTCCTCCTGATAGCGGAGCGCAGCCCGCTGGGCCTCCATCTTCGCGATCAGATGCTGCTGGCTGAAGAATTTATTGGTGATAACAGTGGCCAGCATGGTGGTAAAGGTGGAAATCACCCAGTAGAAACCAACGGCACCGGGCATGACATACGCAAAGTAAGCGCTCATCAGCGGCAGACCGTACATCATCACCTTCATGCAGCCCCCCTGGCCCGCCATGGCGGGATTGGTGCGGTTCATAACCAATTGACTCAGCCATGCAGAAACCAGGCACAGCACCGGGATAATCCACATAAAAGAGAGAAAATCGCTGCCTGCCGGCGTCTGCAGCAGATCGAGCCCCAGGAACCGGAACCCCTTGGACAAAAAGCCGATCTGATCCAGTTCCGAAGTGGAGAACACATCGGTCAGATACACCTTCAGCGTATCGAAATGCCGAATGATATCCATTTCGATATTCTGGTTCGAGATAAACTGAGCGCTCACACCGGGGATGGTCTGCATCACGCTGGTGGCCTTATCGATCACATCTTTTCCGATGTGCAGCACATTCTGCAGCGGGTACAATACCGAATAATAAATACCGAACATGATGGGGAACGGCAACAGCGTCGTCAGGCAGCCGCCCGTGGGGCTGACGCCCTCTTTATCATACAGCTTCTGCAGTTCTTCGCTGTACTTCTGCCGGTTGTTCCCGTATTTCTCCTGCAGTTCTTTGGCCTTTGCCTGCACCTTCGCCTGTGCGGCCATATTCTTCTGCTGCTTGATATTCGTGGGGAACATCAATACACGCAGGATCACCGTAAAGATGATGATCGCCACACCGTAGTTCCGGACAATCAAATACAACGCCCAGAGCAGATAACCCAGGATGCCGCCAAAAAAATTAAAGATTTCTAACATAGGAAGGGCACCTCAATCATTTTCGTCCCTTATGGAGGAATAGCAGAGCGGGACGTTTCTCAAATTTTCACTTTTGTTCCGGTTCCTTTGCCCGCTTGTCCCGGACAAACGAGGAATTTTTCCCGGGAAAGGGGATTTTCTCCGGGACCAGGTCCACCCCGCCCCGGCTGAACGGGTTGCACCGCAAAATGCGCCAGAGTGACAGCAGTCCCCCCCAAAAGGCCCCGTGCCGCTCAATCGCCTGAATGGCATAACGTGAGCAGGTGGGATAGTACTTACAACAAGGGGGCCGGCGCGGCGAGATATTCTTCTGATAAAAGCGGATCAGGGATAAAAAGAACTTTTTCATTTCAGTTCCAGCACGCCCGCTTTTTGCAATTCTTGGCGCAGGGCTTTTTCCACGGCGGTGCTTTTGACAAACGGGGTTTTCCCCCGGGCCACCAAAATCAACTCTGTCCCGGGTTTTACCTCATTCTGAAGAGAACGGAACGCCTCCCGAATCACCCGGCGGGAGCGGTTGCGCTGCACCGCATTTCCAATCTTCTTACTGGTTGTGATCCCCAGACGGATCTGTGTCCCCCGGGTGCGCCGCACATAGAGGACGACAACTGGCGTCACATAGCTTTTCCCTCTGGCATACAGCCGGCGGAAATCCCGATTCTCACAAATGGGGACATATCGGTCCATCTTTCATCCACTCTCTGAAAAACCGTTCCAATCCCGCCCCGCGGGACCGGATTCTCCTTCTGCTTCATCCGCATATAAAAAGAAAGGCCACACAACGGTGGCCCTTTTACGAGTGCCCCTCCTTCTCCTTTTCAAAAAATCCGGAACGGGCACCGTATTTATGGGACAAAATCAGTAGGTCAGACGGGCTCTGCCCTTCGCTCTGCGGCGGGCCAGTACCTTGCGGCCGTTTTTGTCAGCCATTCTCTTGCGGAAACCATGCTCCTTTTTTCTGTGGAGCTTCTTGGGCTGATACGTTCTAAGCATTCACATTTACCTCCTTTCGAGGATAACCTTGCAAGTTAGCATTATACCTTATAAAAAGGCTTTCTGTCAATGTTTTTTTCAAAAATCCAGCCGCCATGCGGTTTCCCGGTTTTTTGGGGAAACTCCCTTTATTTTCCACCGCGTCCGTCAACGAAGGACACTACTTTCCCAACCCCGATTTTCCGGGGCTTTTTCGATCACTTTCCCCAAAAGATTCCCTTTTTTCTCCCCCGGATTTTCACGCTCAATTGTTGAAAACTTTCTCTTTTTTGTGTACAATAATAAAGTATATCCCTGTCCTTTTTTCGTGGTTTCCCGCCCTTTCTTCCGATATTCTCCTTCCGGAAGAAAAATTCACAGGACCCTTTTTCCTTTGTCGTTTCGTTTTTTGGATAGAGTGGACAGGCCGTTTTCTTTGCACCATTTCCAATGAAATCAATATGAAAGAGAGGAACCCCACCATGGAATCTGTTGGATCATTTGCCGAAGCCTGGGAGCTGATCTGCAGTTACTGCCGCGAGCGCATCACCGAAGTCGCCTATAATTCCTGGATCAGTCGTATCAAGCCCGTCTCCCTCGATTTTTCAAAAGGAACCGCTATTCTGGAAGTTCCCAACGAATTTCACAAGCAGACCCTCACCCGCTGCTACAGCGATCTTCTCAGTGAGGCGTTCGGCGTGGTCTTTGGACCCGGCATTGAAATTCAGCTGAGCACTCCGGAAGAGCTGTCGTCTGACCGGAAGAAGAACGACTCGCTGCCTAAAAGCGATAATTACGAATTCACGTTCGATACCTTTATTGTGGGGCCCTCCAATAAGTTTGCCCATGCGGCCTGCATGGCGGTAGCCAGCCGCCCGGCCACCCTCTATAACCCGCTGTTCATCTACGGCAACTCCGGTCTGGGAAAAACCCATCTGCTGTATGCCATCACCAACCAGATTAAAGAGGAAAATGAGGATGTCAACATCATCTACATCAAAGGCGATGACTTTACCAATGAACTGATTGACGCCATCCGCAAGGGCACCACGGCGGATTTCCGACAGAAATACCGCAAGGCTGATGTGCTGCTGGTGGACGACATTCAGTTTATCGCCGGCAAGGAATCCACCCAGGAGGAGTTCTTCCATACCTTTAATACACTGTATGAATCAAAAAAGCAGATCGTTCTGACCAGTGACCGTCCCCCGAAGGATATTGCCACCCTGGAGGACCGGCTGAAAACCCGCTTTGAGTGGGGCCTGACGGCGGATATCCAGCCGCCGGATTTTGAGACGCGCATCGCTATTATTAAAAGAAAAGCCGAGCTGCTGGATCTGGAAGTCTCGGACCAGGTGTGTGAATATATCGCCAATAAATTAAAAAGCAACATCCGCCAGCTGGAGGGCGCCGTAAAGAAACTGAAGGCGTATAACCTACTGGAGGAGAAGGCCCCGAATATCAGCACCGCCCAGGCAGCTATCCGGGATATCATCAATAACGACCAGCCGGCACCGGTCACCATCGAGAAAATTATCGAAGAGGTAGGCCGCACTTTCGGCGTCAGCCCCGCAGATATCCGTTCCAGCAAACGGAATGCCGCCATCTCCAACGCCCGTCAGATCGCCATGTATGTGGTGCGCGAAATCACCCAGCTTCCCATGGCTTCGGTCGGCGCAGAATTCGGCGGGCGCGACCACTCGACGGTGGTGTACGCCACCCAGCAGGTAGAGAAGAACATGACCCGCGATCCCAGGACCAAGGCAACAGTCGAGGATATCATCAAGAATATCCGGGACCGGTAACCCCTGTTTTTGAGGGAAAGGAAAAGTGAACAGTTTTTCCACCTTTTCACAAAACCGGTGAAAAGGTCGGGTTTGGCCCCCTTTTTCGGGTCCTTCCTCTTTTCACTTGTTTTCAACTTTCCCCACCGTATTTTCAACACATTGTGGGGAAAGTTTAATTTTCTCTTTTTTTCCACAATTTGTAAACCGTACAACTTTGCATATTTATTCTGGTTTTTTCAGGTGGGACGTGCCTTTTGGAAGTTGTCCACTTTTCCCGCCTCCCTACTACTCATTCTGAATAAATAGCTATCCTACCGATTAAAAGGAACCAAGGAGGACCGAACTATGAAAATTACGGTTCATCAGAAGACACTGGCTGACGCTGTGTTGAATATTCAGCGCGCCGTGTCCACAAAATCGACAATCCCAGCCCTGGAGGGGATCCTGCTGAAGGCCGGAAATAACGAACTGACCCTGAACGGCTATAATCTGGAATTGGGGATGACCACCACCCTGCCCGCCTCGGTGGAGGAGCCCGGCAGCATCATCCTAAGCGCCCGGCTTTTCAGCGATATCGTCCGCCGTATGCCCGGGGAGCAGCTGACCATCACGGTGGATAACCGCCAGGTCGCCCAGATTGTCTGCGGCGCCAGCAGCTTCTCCATTATTGGGATCCCCGCCGAGGAATTCCCGGAATTCCCAGCCGTCTCGCAGACCACTTCCTTTAAAATGGAACACAAGGTACTGAAAAGCATGATCCGGCAGACCATCTTCGCCATTTCCCAGAGCGATGCCAAGCCGGTCCACACCGGCAGCCTGTTCGAACTGGAAGACGGGGTGCTGCATGTGGTCTCGGTGGACGGCTACCGGCTGGCCATGCGCTGCGAAAACGTAAACTTTGACGGTTCCCTCAGTTTTGTGGTACCGGGCAAAACCCTCAGCGAGGTACTTAAACTGCTGAGCGATGACGACTCTGAAGTGACCATCTGCGTCGGGCCCCGCCATATTCTGTTTACCATCCATGGGTACACGGTCCTCTCCAACCTTTTGGAGGGCGAGTTCCTCGATTACCGGGCGGCTATCCCGCGGGACAGCTCCACGGTGATCAAAATGCGCACCCGGGATCTGATGGACAGCGTCGAGCGCGTGTCCCTTCTGATCACCGACCGGGTGAAAAGTCCGGTGCGCAGCGTATTTGAAGAGAACAGCGTAAAATTGAGCTGCTCGACCGCGATGGGCCGTGCGGCGGATCAGTCCCCCTGCACCATGGAGGGATCCCCAGTGGAGATGGGCTTTAACAACCGCTATCTGCTCGATGCCCTGCACAACGCCGAGGACGATGAGATCCGCATTGAACTGCGCGGGCCCCTCTCTCCCATGAAGATTCTGCCCCTGCAGGGCGAGAGCTATCTGTTCCTCGTGCTGCCGGTGCGGCTGAAAAACGAGGGCTGAGAAAACCAAAAAAGCCCCTCCGGACGATGAAAAAAGCGGAGGGCAGGAAGGCAAAAGTATGACCATTGTAACGATTGATACGGAATTTATCCGGCTGGATGCCATGTTAAAGCTGGGAGGCGCCACAGATACCGGCGGACAGGCAAAGTTTGCCATTCAGAACGGAATGGTGAAAGTGAACGGCGAGGTCTGCACCCAGCGCGGCAAAAAAATGCGGCAGGGCGATACGGCTGAGATGAACGGCCGCACCTATCAGGTGCAGGTGGAGGAGCCGGAAGCGTGAGAGTCCTGTCCTTCTCTTTTGAGAATTACCGGAACCTGAAACCCGGGGCCCTAAAGGCGGATGAGAGCACCAATATTATCTGCGGGCAGAACGCCCAGGGGAAAACCAATTTACTGGAGGCCGTCTGGCTGTTTACGGGCGGACGGTCTTTTCGCGGTGCCCGGGATCAGGAACTGGTCTCGATGGAGAACCCCCATGCCCCCTGCACGCTGCGCATGCGCTTTGAGAGCGGCGGACGCGAGCAGGAGAGTGTGCTCACCCTGACGGGCGGGCGGCGGCATGCGGAAAAAAACGGGGTGGCGCTGAAAACCCCGGGCGAGCTGATCGGTGCTTTCTGCGCGGTGCTGTTTTCGCCGGACCACCTCTCTCTGGTCAAAGAGGGACCGGCGGTGCGGCGCGCCTTTCTGGATGCGGCGCTGTGCCAGATCCGCCCGGCCTATGCCAAAATCCTGTCGCAGTACACCCGCACTCTTCAGCAGCGCGGTGCTCTGCTAAAGGATATCCCCTATCACGGGGAGCTGATGGACCTGTTGGAGGTATGGGATGAACGGCTGATCCGGCTGGGGGCCCGCATTCTATTTGAGCGCGCCCGCTATACCGCGGCTCTGCAGCGCCAGGCGGTCCCGGTTTATGAGGGGATCAGCAGCGGAAGAGAAACGCTGGAGATTGCCTATCAGTCTACGGTGGCACCGGACTCCTCCGACCTAACCCAGCCGCAGTGGGAGCAGTGCTTTTGGGAAAAGCTGCGGGCCGCGCGGCGCGAGGATCTGCTGACCGGCAGCACCGGTGTGGGACCGCATCGGGATGAGCTGATGCTCTCGGTCAACGGCCTGTTGGCACGCTCGTTCGGTTCCCAGGGGCAGCAGCGCTCGGTGGTACTGGCGCTGAAATTGGGGGAAGCCAATGTAATGGCCCAGAGCATCGGGGAGGAACCGGTGATCCTGCTGGACGATGTCCTCAGCGAACTGGATGACTCCCGGCAGGAGTACCTGCTCAACCATATGAAAGAGCGGCAGGTGTTTTTCACCTGCTGTGATCCCTCGGGGATCCGGCTTCTGCGGGATGGGAAGGTATTCTATATGAAAGAGGGATGCCTGACCGGTGCGCCCCTTTGATAAGAGAAAAAAGAAAAAGGAGGCGCCCTTTTTATGTATCTGCATGTCGGCCAGAACACGGTGATCCGCACCGGGGAGATCATCGGAATTTTTGATATGGAAACCAGCACCCTGTCGCAGACCACGCGCCAAGTGCTGGCCCGGGCGGAAAAAGAGGGAAAGGTGGTCAATGTCTCGATGGAAATGCCGAAATCCTTTCTCCTCTGCCAGAACGAAAAAGGAGAAATGACCTGTTATATCACCCAGATATCGACGGCAACGTTGTTAAAGCGCAGCGGTACCCGGCTGGATCTGCGTGGGGACGATAGAAATTTGTAAAACAGGAGGAACCAAAGATGCAACGATTTGGAAGAGCGAAGTGCCCGTACTGTGGAAAAAAGGTAGGGCTTCTGAATACCTGGACCATCAAAAAGCAGGGGGAATACCGCTGCCCGCGCTGCGAGGGGATCAGCAATGTGACCCTGGATATTCTGGTGCCGGTTCTGGCGGCGGCGGCAATTGTGATCGCGCTGTTTTCCTTTATCGTTAACCGGGTGGGAGGATACCCTGTCACACTGGCGACGTTTTTGTGGATTCTGATCCCGTTCCTCGTTTTCTCGATTCTCTCCCTGTTTTTGGTGCATTTGCGTCGACCGGTTCTTCATAAAGTGGAGAAAAAGGGGCCCGTTGCCCCTGCTCAAACGCAGGAAGTGCGGGTATATCAACCGAATAGAGCGGTCCAAACGGCACAAAAGGACGAAAAAACGCAAGCGGATGGGAAAATTATGCCAAATGATCCGGTGGCACAGGAGGACCTGCAGGGCCCCGAAAAACGATACACAACCAAAATGTAACGGTAATTGATTTGCAGAAAAAAGCATTTTGCGCTATAATAGAATCTTGGAAAGAGAAAAGACTGCGGGATATGGAGGCGTAAACTTGGAGTTTAACGAGATTGCACAGACCGATCAAAACTACGATGAAAATCAAATACAGGTACTGGAAGGACTGGAAGCAGTACGCAAACGCCCCGGTATGTATATCGGATCCACCGGACCTAAAGGGCTGCATCATCTGGTATACGAGATTGTGGACAATTCGATTGATGAGGCTCTGGCCGGTTACTGCGATAAAATCAACGTGATCATCGAGGACGGCGATATCATCCGGGTCGAGGACAACGGCCGCGGTATCCCGGTGGGGGTGCAGCAGAAGACCGGTCTTCCGGCAGTCACGGTGGTTTTCACCATTCTGCATGCCGGCGGCAAATTCGGCGGCGGCGGGTACAAGGTATCCGGCGGCCTGCACGGCGTGGGCGCCTCTGTGGTGAACGCGCTGTCCGTTTGGTTGGAGGTAGAGGTATACAGCGAGGGACACCGGTATTTCCAGCGCTTTGAGCGCGGCCAGACTGTGACTGAGCTGACAGATATGGGAGAGAGCGAGGATCCCGGCCGCACAGGTACCACCGTGCGCTTTCTGGCGGATCCTCTGATTTTTAAAGAGTCCACCGTGTATGATTACGCCACGCTGCAGACCCGCCTGCGTGAACAGGCTTTTTTGAACGCCGGCGTGCATATTGAGCTGCGGGATGAGCGCACCGGGGAGGATCACCCCGAGGTACTGCAGGACAACTTCTGCTATAAGGGCGGCGTGAGCAGCTTCGTCGAATATATCAATAAAAAGAAGGCTGTGGAGGTCATTCATCCCGATGTGCTCCATTTTACGGTTGTGGCCCCGGATGACTCGGCTACGGCGGAAGTGGCCATGCAGTATAATGACAGCTACAATGAACTGCTGTTGTCCTTTGCCAATAACATTCACACTACCGACGGCGGCACCCACGAAGATGGCTTTAAGCGCGCCCTGACCCGGGTGATGAACGACTACGCCCGCCGGTACAACATTTTGAAGGAGAGCGACAAAAACCTCTCCGGTGAGGATGTGCGCGAGGGCCTGACGGCCATTATCAGTGTGAAGCTGAAAGAGGCCCAGTTCGAGGGCCAGACAAAGGCCAAGCTGGGCAATGTGGAGATTGGCCCGTTGGTAGCCAATCTGATCACGGACAAAATGATGACATATCTGGAGGAGAATCCGGCCACCGCCCGCGCTATTTTTGATAAGGCCATGGCGGCTTCCCGTGCGAGAGAAGCGGCCCGCCGTGCCCGCGAACTGGTCCGCCGTAAATCCGCTCTGGAGAACGCCAGTCTGCCGGGAAAATTGGCTGACTGCCAGAGCCGCAACCCTGAAGAGACCGAGATTTACATCGTCGAGGGTGATTCGGCAGGAGGCTCGGCCAAAGGGGGGCGCGACCGCCGGTTCCAGGCGATCCTCCCGCTTTGGGGGAAAATGCTGAACGTGGAGAAAGCGCGCCTGGACAAGGTATACGGCAATGAAAAGCTGATGCCGGTAGTCACCGCACTGGGGACTGGTCTGGGCGAGGAATTTGATATCAGCAAGCTGCGCTATGGAAAAGTAATCATTATGGCCGATGCTGATGTGGACGGCAGCCATATCCGCACCCTGCTGCTCACGTTCTTCTTCCGATATATGCGCCCACTGGTCGAGCAGGGGCATATCTATCTGGCGCAGCCGCCGCTTTTCCGCATTACCAAGGGCAAGAAGCACCGCTATGCATTCACCGATGCCCAGCGCGACGCCATTATGGCTGAGCTGCAGTCGGGGTATGAAATCCAGCGGTACAAAGGTTTGGGTGAAATGGACTCGGAACAGCTGTGGGAGACCACCATGGATCCCCAGAACCGCACCATGCTGCGTGTTGAGTTGGAGGACGCCGAGAAAGCCGATGAGATTTTCACCATTCTGATGGGGGATAAGGTTGAACCCCGTCGGGAATTCATCGAGAAAAACGCCAAATATGTGGAGAATTTGGATATCTAATTCTATACAAATCGGAATAAATGGATGATTTATACGAAGAGGTAATATGGAAGAGAAGAAAAGCGAAGAGATTACCTATACTCCCACCTACCGGGAGATCCTTCTGGGGGTGCGTATGAACGGGTACATCCGTACCACGGGAAAGCGCGCCGCGGTGGAGACGATTTTGCTGTTGGTGGCCGGCGGACTGTTCCTCTCCTCGTATCTGCGTCAGCAGGATAAAAACAGCCTTTTCTTCTTTGGTCTGTGCCTGCTTCTCATCGCGGTATTGTGGATTGTGCCGGAATGTGCCATGCGTTACCGGGCTCGTCAGTTGGACGAGGGGAAGGAAATCCGGGTCTGTATGACTGAACAGGGTTTTATCCGCCGGTTCCCCATGGGGGACGAAGTACTTTTTCCGCTGGACGGCAGTTTGACCGCGCGGGAGAAAAAACAGGTGTACTGGTTTTGCCGGCGCGACGGAAAAGAGTTGCTGGTCCCCTTGCGCGGGCTTCCGCCCACGGTGCGGGAGAGTTGGGAGCAGCGGATGCAGCAGGTGGTTGCCGGAGAATGAAAGTACGATTTGTATAAAAAGATGACTTTTTAGATTTTGTACAGGGAGGAACCTGATCATGGAAGAAGAGATGATACAGAGCGGCCGCACCATAGGGGTCAATCTGGAAAAAGAAATGCAGAAGGCGTTCCTGGAATACTCCATGTCCGTCATTGTCTCCCGTGCGCTGCCGGATATTCGTGATGGCTTAAAGCCGGTACACCGCCGGATTTTGTATACGATGTATGAAAACGCCCTGTGGCCGGAAAAGGCCTATCGCAAGTGCGCCGATACCGTCGGTTCGGTGCTGGGCCGGTACCATCCCCATGGAGATGCCTCGGTCTATGATGCGCTGGTGCGTCTGGCACAGGATTTCTCCATGCGGTATGTGCTGGTGGACGGCCACGGAAACTTCGGTTCGGTGGACGGCGACCCGCCGGCTGCTTACCGGTATACTGAAGCCCGTATGAACAAACTGTCGGTGGATATGCTGGCCGATATCGATAAGGATACGGTGGATTTTTCACCGAACTACGATGACCGGCTGAAAGAACCCAATGTTCTTCCCACCCACTTTCCCAATATTCTGGTCAACGGCTCCACCGGCATTGCCGTGGGTATGGCAACCAATATCCCGCCCCACAATATGGGCGAGGTGATCGACGGGATGTGCGCACTGATCGACAACCCCCAGGCTACCCTGGAGGATGTGATGCAGTACATTAAGGGGCCCGACTTCCCTACCGGCGGTATCATCATGGGCCGCAGCGGGATCCGCGCCGCTTATGCCACCGGGCGCGGCCGCATTCAGGTGCGGGCCCGCGCGGAAATTGAAGAGGAGAAGAACGGCCGGTTTAAAATCGTGGTCACGGAATTGCCGTATCAGGTGAACAAGGCCCGTTTGATCGAGAGCATTGCCGATCTGGTCAAAGAAAAACGGTTGGAGGGCATCTCCAATATTGAGGACCACTCGGACCGCGAGGGCATGCATATCGTCATTGATATCAAACGCGACGCCTCGCCCCAGATTGTGCTGAACCACCTGTACAATGAGACCCAGATGCAGACCACCTTTGGTGTGATTATGCTGGCCATTGTCCATGGCGAGCCGAAAACACTGAACCTGCTGCAGATTCTGCAGGAATATATTGATTTCCAGAAGCAGGTTATCGTGCGCCGCACGCGCTTTGATTTGAAGAAAGCCCAGGACCGCGCCCATATTCTGGAAGGCCTGAAAAAAGCCATTGATATTGTCGATGAGATTATCGCCACCATCCGCGCCTGCCGCGGCGGTCGTCCCGAAGCAAAGAAAGCCATTATGGAGGCCTTTGGTTTTGATGATGCGCAGGCATCGGCGATCGTGGCCTTTCAGCTGGGCCAACTGGCCGGACTGGAGATTAAGAAAATCATGGATGAGCTGGATCAGCTGCACGCCAAGATTTCGGATTATCTGGATATTCTGCAGAGCGAAGCCCGTGTTTTGGCAATTATCAAGGATGAGGCTCAGGCTATGAAGAGGAAATATGCGGACGAGCGCCGCACTGAAATCGCTACTGTCAGCGGTGAAGTGGATATTGAGGATCTGATTCCCAATGACGAGTGTGTGATGACCCTGACGCAGGCTGGTTATATCAAACGCCAGAAGACCGATACCTACCGCTTGCAGAAGCGCGGCGGCCGTGGGGTCAGCGGTATGTCCCGCCGGGAGGAGGATGTGGCCAGCGAGATGTTCGTCAGCCACAACCACGACCAGGTGATGTTCTTCACCAATTTCGGAAGAGTGTACCGGCTTAAGTGCTACGAAGTACCCGAGGGCGCCCGTACGTCCAAGGGGATCAATATTGCCAATCTCCTTCCTCTCTCTCCCGACGAGAAAGTCACCTCGATGGTGCAGGTTCCCCAGTGGGAGGAGGAGAGTTATCTGGTTCTCATCACCCGCAACGGAATTATTAAGCGCACCGAATTGTCGGCTTATCGCAATGTGCGCAAAAGCGGGCTGATCGCCATTGACCTGGATGAGGGTGACCTGCTCAGCTGGGCGGGGATCACCGGCGGCCAGGATGAACTGCTGGTGGCCACCCATGACGGTATGGCCATCCGGTTTAAAGAGACAGATGTGCGTGCCATGGGCCGTTCGGCCCGGGGCGTGAAGGCGATCACCATGCGGGAAGGCGACTGTGTGGTGGGCACCTCGATCCTGCGCGAAGACGGGCTGGTTCTCACCGTGTCCGAGACCGGTTATGGCCGGCTGTCCCCCATCAGTGATTACCGCCTGCAGAACCGTGGCGGCAAGGGCCTGACCAATTACCACACGGAATCCTATGGCAAGGTGGCGGCCATCCAGATTGTGGACCGCACGGACGATATTATCCTGATTTCGTCCGATGGCGTGATCATCCGGATCCAGGCGGACTCCATCCGCGAGTGTGCCCGTCCCAGCAAGGGCGTGCGCGTGATGCGGATTCAGGGGAATTCAAACAAAGTGGTCACTCTGTCCCGCGCCCCCCACGAGGAGGAAATGACGGATTCGGCAATCGAAGAACAGCCAGAAGAATAAGCAGTAAAAAGGACCGCGTTTTCCCGCGGTCCTTTTTTGTACAGCTACCCCCACTCGCCGGAAGTGTTTTTTTTTGGAAAACGGCTTTTTTCTCAGGGAGAAAAAGGAATGAAAAGAAAAAAAGAAAAAATTTTTCCTTCTTCATGCAATAAAAAAAGGGCCCCGTTCATTAATAAGGTGAACAGGGAGGAAAGCGATGTGGAGAGATGTATAACAGCGGTCGTCCCGCTTCCCGGGAGCGAGACGGCAAAATGGGACAATTGGATTCTGCAAATGGCAGAGGGCAGCACGCAGGCGTTATCCCAATTGTATGAGGAGACGCACACGGCCCTGTACGGGTTTGCCCTGTCCATTATGAAGAACCGGCAGGATGCCGAGGATGTGCTGCAGGATGTATATGTCCGGGCTTTTCAGTCGGCGGGGCAATACCATGCAGCGGGAAAGCCGATGGCCTGGTTATTGACCATCACCCGAAATCTGGCGCTAATGAAACAGCGGGAACAGAAACGGGTAATCCCGATGTCACCGGAGGACTGGCAGCAGCAGTTTGCCGACCGGCCCGCCGTCGATCAAGAGGATACCTTGATGCTGCAGAGCCTGCTGTCACAGCTGTCGGATGAAGAGAGGCAGATTGTTACTCTGCATGCCCTGACCGGATGCAAACACCGCGAAATTGCCGCTGTTCTGAACATCCCGCTTTCCACTGTTCTCTCCAAGTACAGACGAGCCCTTCGAAAATTGGAAAAAGCGCTGGAGGAGGAAAAAGTATGAGAAAACAAGAAGAACTGGAAGAGCGCATCCGAGTGGCAATGGACCATGCGGCTCCGAATGTTCTGGATCGCATTCTCTCCTCCTGTGAAGAACAGAAAGGAAATGTGATCCCGATGACGACAGGAAAGAAGAATTGGAAAAAGCAGATTGTATCGTTTGTCTCGGCCGCTGCTGCCGTGTGTATCCTTTTCACCGCCGCCATGGTATGGCAACCCTGGAACCAGGGTGCCCAGGCAGTGGATTCGATTGTTACGCTGGATGTGAATCCCAGTGTTTCCCTTGATGTGGATGAAAATGAAAGAGTGGTCGCCGTTAACGCCCTGAATGAGGACGGAGAAGCGGTGATCGATGGAATGAACCTGGAAGGAACCGATCTGGATGTGAGCATCAACGCACTGATCGGCTCGATGCTGAAAAACGGCTATCTGAACGAAGCCAAAAACTCCATTCTGGTCACCGTGGAGAATGACGATGAGGAAAAGGGAGACGAATTGGAAATCCGAATTGCCCGTGATATTGAGAAGGTCTTCTCGGAGGATGGGCTGGAGGCGGCCGTTCTGTCCCAGTCGCTGACCGGGGATGAAGAACTGGAGCAGCTGGCACAGGAGTACGGTATTTCCCGGGGAAAAGCGGCCCTGATTCGCGAAGTGATCCGGATGGATCCCACGCTCACCTATCAGACCCTCTCCACCCTGAATGTACAGGAAATCGCCCTGATTTATGCTACCCGCCAGGGCGAGAACTCTACCGTTACCCAGACCGGCTCGGTCAGCGAAAAATCCTATGTGGGATTTGATGCTGCCAAGCAGACCGCCCTCTCTCATGCAGGGGTTCAGGAGAGCGCCGTTTCCCGTATGGATGTGGAATACGACAGCGAAGACGGCCGGATGATCTATGAAGTGGAATTCACCGCCGATGGCTGTGAATATGAATATGAAATCGACGCGGCAACCGGTGAAGTGATCCGTTTTGAGAAAAAGACCGATGATGACGACGACGGCGACGAAGAGAAGAGTTCGTATATCGGAAAAGAGGCCGCCAAAACGAAGGCTTTTGCCCATGCAGGAGTGACCGCTTCGCAGGCTAAATATGTGGAAGTGGAGCTGCACGGCAGCGTGTATGAAGTGGAATTTGTTGTGAACACCACGGAGTATGAGTATAAAATCAATGCTCAGACCGGCAGTGTGATCCACTATGAAAAAGATGAAAAGGGAAATACCAGCAGTGTCTCCGGTACCTCTTTGATCGGTGAGGAGCAGGCAAAAGCGACCGCGTTTTCCCATGCGGGTGTAACCGCCTCGCAGGTAAAGTGTTTGGAAGTGGAGCTGCATGGCAATGCGTATGAAGTGGAGTTTCATGTGGGAAACACCGAATACGAGTATGCGATTGATGCCGTGAGCGGTACGATCCTCCGTTCGGAGAAAAAAGCGGATTGATTTTCGGCAAAAAGTCTTTTGTAAAAAAGAATGCCTCACCCGGTACGAAATCGTACCGGGTGAGGTCATTTTTTTGCGTAAGAATCCGCAGAGATTTCTCTATGTTTTCAAAAATCCCAACGTCTGCGCTTTAAGAATTTACTTACCCATTCTTTGAAAAAGGGAGCCGGGAAAAGTTTAATGCTATTTACAGATCTCCTTTTTCTACCAGGAATTTCGTCTTTAAAATTCCGATTTGGGTTTTGGCATCGCGGATTTCGTTTTGGAGGACCATCTCCACCGCTTTCTGCAGGGGGATTTTTTCCACTTCTAAAAATTCATCATCATCCAGATCCATCTCACCCCGGGCCTTTACCCGGCAGGCCCACAGGCGGATGATCTCATCCACATACCCGGGAGTGGGATATACTTCGCCCAGATACCGGTACTCCTCGGCAGTGGTGCCGGTTTCCTCCCGCTGCTCCCGTTTGACAGCCTCAAAGGGGTTCTCCCCTCTCTCCAGCTTTCCGGCGGGCAGCTCCAGCAGGATTTCTTGATAGGGATAGCGGAACTGGCGGACCATATAAATTTCATTATTCTCCGTCAGGGCGGCCACACTGACCCCGCCCGGGTGCTGGACAAGCTCGCGGTTGGCCGTTGTCCCGTCGGGCAGCAGTGCTTTGTCCAGGCACAGGTTGATGATTTTTCCGGTGAACAGCCGCCGGCTTTCCAGCGTTTTCTCCGTCAGATCCATGAAATGTACGCCCCTTTTCCTGAAGAAAATCCTTTTTCTCTATTATACGGGTTTCTGTTTTCTGTGGCAAGAGGAAAAAAGGCGGCATGAAAAAACCAGACACCCGCATACGTCTGTAAAAGGAGGGATTTTTTGTTGTATGATTTTTCAGTTTTCGAGAAGGAAAAAGAGGAATGGGAGAGAAAAACCGGGCGCAGAGCAGAGAAAATCGGCAGCAGCCTTTGCAAAAGACCACTGTATCAGTTCCGAATCGGGCAGGGCCGCCGGGTTTTTGCAGTTTTTGCCTGTTTTCACGGGATGGAATGGATTACATCAGCGGTATTGATGGACTATCTCCGGGAGAGCCATTGGGAAGAAACCTGGAAACAAGCGAATACCCTGGTGGCTGTTCCCATGGTCAACCCCGATGGGGTGGAAATTTCTCTGCACGGGGCGGCGCGCGCCGGGAGGTTTGCTCCGCTGGTGCGCCGAATCAGCCTCGACCCCATCCATTGGCAGGCCAATGCCCGCGGGGTGGATCTGAACCATAATTTTCCGGCTGGATGGGAAAAGCTGAGACGCATGGAGATCCGCGCCGGATACACCGGTCCCTCTCCCACCCGGTACGGTGGGGAGTATGCGGGCAGTGAACCGGAAACAGAGGCTGTGATGCAGGTGTGCCGCCAGCCGGGGTGTGAGAGGATTCTGGCGCTGCACAGCCAGGGTGAGGAGATTTACTACGACGCAGGGTTGGGAACATGGAAGCCGGGGCAAAAAGAGCGGGCCGAGCGGCTGGCCTGTGCCATGGAACAGGTGTCGGGTTATCGTGCGATTCCCCAGCCGCCGGGGCTGGCCTCGCTGGGGGGATGTAAGGATTGGTTTCAGCTGGAAACAGGAAAGCCGGGGTTTACCGTGGAGATGGGAAAGGGGGAAAATCCTCTGCCTTTTTCTCAGAAAGAGGCGATTCAATCACACATGTTTCCCCTATTGAATGTGTTTTTGGAAAAAGAACCCGTTGCTAAAAAATCACAGGTGTGATAAAGTTTTTGTAAAAGAAAAAAGAGAGGGGATTTTGAATGAACGGGAAAAAGAGGATACTGTCGTGGATCATGGCGGGGTGCCTGTTTTTGATGATGACCGGTTGTACCCAGACGGGGACCGGTACGGTGCCGTCCGGGGAGAGTACTCAGCCGGAGAGTTCGGTGATATCTCAGACATCGGAGGAGGAATCTTCCCGCTCACAGGAAGAGAGCAATGGAACACAAAGCGAAACCGGCGGAGAATCATCGGAGGAAAAGAGCCGTCAGGAGACCGGCAAGCACGAGACCATGTTGCCGGATATCAGCAGTGATGATCCTGGATTTTCCATTGTGTTCTCACAAAACCCGCTGGATGCCGGGTATGCGGCGGAGGCGGAGGATGCTGCTACCACCCGGGAAATGCTGGAGATCAGCCGGAAATATCGGGATCTATGGAAGGAAGAGGTGGACAGTGCGTATCAGCGTCTGTTGTCGATGGTAACAGGAGAAGCCTATGATCAGATCAAAAAAGAGCAGTCCCAGTGGGTGGCACAGACACCGGGAATTTTGGGAAGCGGGGAGGAAAACGGTGAGGGAGCCGGCACCACTGAGATCCTGGAGCAGATGAACCGGGAAATGGTGTATTACCGCAGTCGTGCGGCCACCCTGTACAGCCAGTTATACCAGCTGGATCCCACATTTACCTTTGCCTATTCCGAATAAGGGGCGCGGTCCCTTTCCGGATGCGGCCGGGGAAATCCACACATAGGAAAAAAAACACTCTCTGAAATTTTGAACCGAACCAGCAAAAACGGACAATAGACAAAACACCCCCTAATGTAGGATAATAACTACATTAGGGGGTATCGTTATGTCCAAACGAAATTACACACACATTCAGGAATTGCTACCGGCAATACAAGCTATGGTAGCA
>JALENG010000040.1 GCA_022767925.1 Clostridia bacterium | reverse complement strand
CCCACGGGCGGCTATATCGCCGGGCGGCGGGATCTGGTACAGAGCTGTGCCTACCGCCTGACCACCCCAGGCCTGGGAAAGGAAGTGGGCTGCACGCTGCACGCGAACCGCGAACTGTTCATGGGCGCCTTCCATGCACCCCATGTGACCGGCGAAGCGCTGAAGACCGCGGTGTTCGCTTCGGCCCTTTTCAGCCTGCTGGGATATGACGTAACCCCCCGTTTTGACGAGCCGCGGGCGGACATCATCCAGGCGGTGATGCTGCGGGAGAAGAATGCGCTGATCGCTTTCTGTCAGGGGATGCAGAAGGGGGCGCCGGTGGACTCCTTTGTGCAGCCGGAGCCCTGGGATATGCCCGGGTATGACAGCCAGGTCATCATGGCGGCGGGCGCCTTCACGCTGGGGGCCTCGATCGAATTGTCCGCCGATGCACCCCTTCGCGAGCCCTTTGCCGCCTGGATGCAGGGCGGGCTGAATTTCCACAGCGCCAAGGTGGGTGTGCTGCTGGGAGCCCAGTCCATGATCGACAGCGGAGTGCTGCACTTGTAAAAATCCCGGCAGCGGCGGGCTTTTTCCGGTGTTCCCCGGGATTGTAATCCGAAAATGGCTATGGTATAATAATTAAGTTAGAATCGCGGCAGACAGCCGTGTCATCTGGAGGTTTCACATGGAAAAGAAAACTTTCTATATCACCACCCCGATTTATTATCCCTCGGGTAATCCGCATATCGGTCACAGCTACTGCACCGTGGCCAGCGACGCAATCGCCCGCTACAAGCGAATGCAGGGGTATGATGTCATGTTCCTCACCGGCACGGACGAGCATGGCCAGAAAATCGAGCAGAAAGCCGCTGAAAAGGGGATTACCCCGCAGGCGTATGTGGATGAAAAGGTGCAGGTCTTCAAGGATCTGTGGAAGCTGCTGAACATCAGCAACGACCGTTTTATCCGCACCACGGATCCGGCGCACATGAAGTCGGTGCAGAAGATTTTCCGCGATCTGTATGAGAAGGGCGAGATCTACAAGGGCAAGTATGAGGGATGGTACTGCACGCCCTGCGAGTCGTTCTGGACGGAAACGCAGCTGAAGGACGGCAAGTGCCCCGACTGCGGCCGCGAGGTAACCCGGGCTTCGGAAGAGGCATATTTCTTCCGCCTGTCCAAGTACGGTGACCGGCTGTTGCAGCTGTATGAGGAGCACCCCGAATTCATCCAGCCCGAGAGCCGCAAAAACGAGATGATCAATTTTATTAAGCAGGGGCTGGACGATCTGTGCGTATCCCGCACCAGCTTCACCTGGGGCGTGCCGGTGGACTTCGATCCCAAGCACGTGGTATACGTGTGGATTGACGCACTTCCTAACTATATCTCGGCCCTGGGCTACGGGAATGGGGACGAGAGCGACTACCGCAAATACTGGCCGGCGGATGTCCACTTTGTGGGCAAGGAGATCGTGCGCTTCCATACCATTATCTGGCCGGCCATCCTGATGGCGCTGGATCTGCCGCTGCCCAAGCAGGTGTACGGCCACGGCTGGCTGCTTTTCGGTGACGGCACCAAGATGAGCAAGAGCAAGGGCAACGTGGTCGATCCGTATATTCTGTGCGAGCGCTACGGCGTGGATGCCATCCGGTACTATCTGCTGCGCGAGATTCCCTTCGGCAGCGACGGTCTGTTTACCAATGAGGCATTGATCGGCCGCATCAACTCCGATTTGGCCAATGATCTGGGCAACCTGCTCAGCCGCACGACCGCCATGGTGCAGAAGTATTTCGGCGGCGTCATTCCGGCCGAGCGCGAGAGCGATCCCATGGACGACGAGCTGATCCAGATGGCCAGGGGCGTGCGCGAAGCGTGCGACAGAAGCATCGACAAGTACCAGTTCAGCAATGCTCTGAGTGAGATCTGGAAGCTGATCGGCCGCTGCAACAAATATATCGACGAAACCATGCCTTGGGTGCTGGGTAAGGATGAGAGCCGTCGGGCACGGTTGGCCTGTGTGATGTACAACCTGTGTGAGTGCCTGCGCATTGTGTCCATCCTGATTGCTCCGTTCCTGCCCGAGACCGCTCCGAAGATTCAGGAGCAGCTGGGCGTATCCGGAGAGGCACTCTCCTACGAGTCTGCCGCACAGTTCGGCGTTCTGCCGCCGGATACGGTGATCCGCAAGGGAGAGACGCTGTTCCCCCGCATTGATGTGGACAAGGAGATCGAGGCGCTGACCCAGCTGATCGGCAACACGGCCGGTAAGGAGAAGGCATCCAAAGCGGAGGAGAAGAAAGCTCCGGTAAGGCCTGTGGGACTTGCCCAGATCGGCATTGAGGACTTTGCCAAGGTCGAACTGCGGGCGGCAAAGGTTTTGGCCTGCGAGCCGGTCAAACGCGCCAAAAAGCTGCTGAAGCTGACGCTGGACGACGGCGTGGGCGAGCGGGTGGTCTGCAGCGGTATCGCTATGTACTATAAGCCCGAGGACCTGATCGGCAAGACCGTGGTGCTGGTGGCGAACCTGAAGCCCGCCAAGCTGTGCGGCGTGGAGAGCAACGGCATGCTGCTGGCGGCCGATGCCGGTGAAAATGACGTGCGTGTGATCTTCCTCGACGGGGTGCCCGCGGGGAGCCCGATTCACTGAGAAAAAAGAAGACCGGCGGCAGAATTCTGCCGCCGGATTTTTGTGTGGGGCCGTGTAAACCGGATCCCGGAAAAACGGATGGGAAAAGGAGGAGATGGAATGCGCATTTTTGATTCGCATGCCCATTATGACGACGAGGCCTTTGAGAGCGACCGGGTGGAGCTGCTGGGGAAGATTCTGCCGGAAAAGGGTGTGTGGCGCGTGGTGAACTGCGGCGCCAGCCTGGAGGGATCCGAGCGCAGCCTGCAGCTTAGCCGGGAGTACCCGTATATCTATGCGGCGGTGGGGGTTCACCCCGAGGAAGCCGCCGGACTGCCGCCGGACTGGCTGGACCGGATCCGCCAAATGGCCGCCGGGGAGAAGGTGGTGGCTATCGGGGAGATCGGGCTGGATTACCATTATGAGGACGCCTGCCCCCGGGAGGAGCAGAAGCGCGTATTTGAAGAGCAGCTGCGCTTGGCAAACGAGCTGTGTCTGCCGGTGATTGTTCACGACCGCGAAGCCCACGGGGACACCATGGAGCTGCTGCGCCGCTACCGCCCCCGGGGCGTGGTGCACTGCTTTTCCGGCAGCGCGGAAATGGCCCGCGAGGTAGTGGCCCTGGGGATGTATATCGGGCTGGGGGGCGTGGTGACCTTTAAAAATGCCCGCCACAGTGTGGAAACGGCCGCCTCCATTCCGATCGAGCGGCTGCTCACCGAGACGGATGCGCCGTACATGGCGCCGGTGCCTCTGCGCGGCAAGCGGAATGATTCCTCGCTGATCCCGTTCTCCGCCACCAAAATCGGTCTGTGCCGCGGCCTCTCCTGCGAGGAAGTGCTGGAATGGGGCTGCCGCAACGCCTGCACCCTGTTCGGCCTTCCTTTCGAGGAGACTTCTCCATAAATAAACCGGGCGTGCCCATTGGGCACGCCCGGTTTTCTGTAAAGGCAAAACTTAAAACGGCTGGTTCATATAGAGATTCTTTTTGGGAAACAGGCGGCACAAAAGCTCCTTTTTTCCAGCAACAGTCACCCCCGGAGCCGTGAGAGAGACCAGAGGGTCATCAGTGCCCAGTACCAGCCGGGTCAAGTCCCCAATCCGGCACGACAGATCCGGCGGCAGCTCGGTGCGGGAGACAGACTGTATGGCCCCGTTTTCAAACAACAGACGGTACCGTCCGCTGTTCTCCGGAAGGAATGGGTCCTCCACCTCAATTACCGCTTCTCCCACTTCCTGCGGGGCCCTCATCAGGGACAGTACCTTTTCCACATGGACAATCCGCCCCATCCCGGCGCAGGTGCGCTCCTGCCGCACCGCATAGGGCTCTCCGGCAAACAGGCGCAGGTCCACATCCGGGGGCAGCGCTCCGCCCACCTCCTGATACTGAGCCGACAGGCGCCCAAAGAAGGCGAGGATGGAAAGAAGGGCCGGGGTATCCTCATAAGCAATATCGCGGATTTCGGCGCGGCGCACCCCGTTTTCCTCCTGGGGTATAAAGCACACATAGCCCGCCAGCCTTCCCTGCTGGTCACGGAACAGATACCGCAGCTTTCGGTCCTTTACGGGATCCCCGCTGACAAAGTTCCATTGGTTGCTTTCGCGCAGTACGCCCAGATTGTAGCGCATCATAAACCGATGGCTGAGGGGAGTGATTTCCTCAAAGCAGCCGGCACCGTTCTGCATCTCGATGGCGTGCGTACAGGGCAGGGACAGCAGGTCCTGGCATTTGATCCACTGGCGCAGGGGCTGCTGGCACAGCTCGTACCCGAACTGGCGGTAATAAACGTGGGAAAAGGGGTAAAGATAAGAGAACAGAAAGTCTCCCTCCCTCATTTCCCGCAGCTTGGCAGAGAAAATACCCCGCACAGCGCCCTGCCGCCGGTTCTCCGGCAGAGACGAGACATCGCCCACGCCGCCGCACAGCACGCGGTGTCCGTCAAAGCTGACGGTGTAGTGGTGGTTGCACAGTCCGGCCGTCAGGGTGCCGTCGTCCAGAAAGGCGCCCCAGCTCTCCACATTTTTCTCCTCGCTGTCCGGGGACAGCAAAGAAAAACGCTGTTCTTCTTTTTCCATATCCAGCGGGATCACAAACGCCAGACCAGCGATCCGGCGGGCCTGCAGGCGTTCCTCAATGGAATTGAGTTTTCGGATTTTCACAAAAATACCACCTTTCTCCCTTTTCTCTCTATCAGGGATTGTAGCATGGAGAACCGGGGGCGTCAATGAAAAAATCCGGGGAACAGGAATGTGAAAAAATTGACAATATTGCAAAAAAGCAGTATACTAAAAAAGAAAGCCCCGACGGAAAATCGGAAAAGACAAAATGCGAACATGGAGGAATGAAGCAAATGGCCAATATTCTGATCAGCCCCAGCAAGTATGTGCAGGGTGCAGGCGAAATGAAAAAACTGGGCGCGTATACCAAGGTGTACGGACAGAAAGCACTGATCCTGATCAGTGCCGGCGGAAAAAAGCGCGTTGGCGGCCAGGTG
Source organism: Clostridia bacterium (assembly GCA_022767925.1). Lineage (GTDB taxonomy): Bacteria > Bacillota > Clostridia > Oscillospirales > Acutalibacteraceae > Heritagella. Next base: position 2,154 of record JALENG010000040.1, on the reverse strand, counting down.
GAGGAGAGCTTCCGGGAAGCGGGGATCCAGCTGATATTTGACACGTTCGGCGGCGAGTGCAGCAAAACGGAGATCAACCGGCTGACCGGTGTAGTGAAGGAAAACGGTTGTGATGTGGTCATCGGCATTGGCGGCGGGAAAATTTTCGATACCGCCAAGGCGGTCGCCTACTATGCCTGCACCCCGGTGATTATCTGCCCCACGATTGCTTCCACCGATGCCCCGTGCAGCGCACTGTCGGTGATCTATACGGACAGCGGTGTGTTCGAGGAATATCTGTTCCTGCCGGCCAACCCCAATGTGGTGCTGATGGATACCGAAATTATCGCCAAATCGCCGGTCCGTCTGACGGTATCGGGCATGGGCGATGCGCTGGCTACTTATTTCGAGGCCCGCGCCTGCGAGAAGAGCGGCGCCACAACCTGCGCCGGCGGCCAGTGCACTCTGGCGGCGATGAATCTGGCCAAGCTGTGCTATGATACCCTGATGGAAGAGGGACTGAAAGCGAAGATTGCTCTGGATGCGGGTGCCTGCACCAAAGCGGTGGAGAAGGTGATCGAGGCTAACACCCTGCTCAGCGGGATGGGCTTTGAGAGCGGCGGTCTGGCTGGTGCCCATGCGATTCACAACGGTCTGACCGTGCTGGAGGAGTGCCACGGAATGTACCACGGTGAAAAGGTGGCCTTCGGTACGCTGGCCCAGCTGGTGCTGGAAAACGTCCCGGTGGAAGAACTGGAAGAGGTGCTGGGCTTCTGCCTGGATGTGGGCCTGCCGGTGACGCTGGAAGAGCTGGGAATCAAAGAGGTCACGGAGGAGAAGATCCGCAAAGTGGCCGAAGCGGCCTGTGCTGAGAATGACACTCTGCACAATATGCCCTTCCCTGTAACGCCCGAGACGGTGTACCATGCTATTCTGGCGGCGGATGCCTACGGCCGCGCGTATCAGGAACTGTAAAAAATTCCCGCCGCTTTTGGGGGCAGGAGGAAAAACGAAAAAGCAAGGAGGAGGGGCGTACCCTTCCTCCTTGCTTTTTTTTGCAGGTTTACACGGAAAACAGCCGGAATTTATTTCTTTTTTCCGAATTTTTTCCCCAGAAAGCCGAAGAGGTTTTTGGCGTCCTGCACCATGTTGGAAGCGCGGGTGAAGTCGTCCAAGGTGTCGTTCTGGATCATGGCCTCCCGGGCTTGGCTGATGGCGGCACTTTCCGCTTCGATTTTTACCGTATTCGCCGCATCCATAACGGCGTCACTGACAATCTGCTCTTTGTCTTCCCGTAGGATGTCCTTCATCACCCGGCGGGAATTCGCTTTGTCCTCCTGGGTCATTTTATAGGGCTTGGGGCTCAGTCTGGGCAGGATCGCATTGAATTGCTGCTGCAAAGGGGAGATGGCAAAGGCGCTTTCGAACTCCGCAGCGCTGCTGCTCGCTTCGCCCAGACGGTTGATGGCTGCCGTAAAGGCATCCACTTCCCCCTGCAGGCTGGCGGGAACCGTGTAATACTGTTCAAAGAGATTCAGCCTTGCGTCCACACATTTTTTTACTTCCGCTGTCAAGATTATCACTTCCTCACATGAAATTGGGGGTCTTCTGTCCTTCTCAGGGAGAGTGCATCTTCGGAAAACTTTCCGGGCGGCACAGGTCCCCCTGTGTTCCCGGATGTCCGGGAATTTCCTCATAAAACAGCATAACAGGATTTTTAGAAAACCGCAAGAGAAAGGAGTTATCCAAAACAGAAAAAAGGGAAGGAGGTGCCCCCGATCCGTTTTGAGCAGCACCCCGGATGAGGAATGGGCCCCGTATATATGCAGGTTTTTATACGACGGAAGTGAATTGCACAAATCCTGCAAGTGAAAGACCAAACAGAGCAAAACAAGAGGAAAGAACGAAGAGTGGCGCAGCGCAATTCATTTTCTCTCAGCCATATCCCTGCCTCTGTTTTCTGGTGCCGTCAAGAGTTATGCGCAAATTCATTTGCAGACGCTGGCTGAATGAAGTCAACCAGCGATAGAGATATCTTCCAGAGCCGCCTCTAAGTGCTTCATATCCTTTATTCCTTTATATCCTACCTTTTCAATAATCGTCGCAAACATTCCTTGTATAAACGAGGATGCTATAATTTCTATACTTTCTGGGAACACAATTTCTGTACGCTTA
>JALENG010000039.1 GCA_022767925.1 Clostridia bacterium | reverse complement strand
CAGCCGCCCATGTTCTGTATGCTGCTGCGCAAGCGCTTCACCGGCGGGCGCCTGCTGCGTATTGAGCAGCCCGGGCTGGAGCGGCTGCTGATCTTTGTGTTTGATACGGTCAACGAGCTGGGCGACCATGTGGAGATGCGCCTGATCACGGAAGTGATGGGGCGGTACAGCAATGTCGTTCTGGTGGATCCCGAGGGAAAAATCGTGGATGCTCTCAAGCGGGTGGATGCCGACATGAGCTCCGAGCGCTGGATTCTGCCGGGACTGACGTATCAGCTGCCGCCGCCGCAGGAAAAGCTGTGCCTGCTGGAGGCCGAACCGGAGGAGATTGCCGCCCGCCTTGCCGGGCTTCCCCGGGATTACGAGCTTTCCAAGGGCCTTTTGCAGGTGATGCAGGGGGTTTCGCCGGTGGTGTGCCGGGAAATGGCCTTCCTGACCGGGCGGGGAAGGGATCTGACGGCCAAGACCCTGACACCCGAACAGCGCGAGCGGCTGGTGTTCCACCTGGCCCGGCTGAAGGATACCGTGGAAAAGGAGAACGGCACCCCCTTTATGGTGGTCAGTTTACAGAAAAAGCCCATGGATTTCTCCTTTTTCCGGATCGGGCAGTATGCGTCCTCCGCCATCGTGCGCGAGTGCGCCACCTATTCCCGGCTGCTGGATGATTTCTATACCGAGCGGGATACCCTGGAGCGCATGCGCGTGCGCGAGCAGGATCTGCTGCGGGTGCTGACCACGGTCAGCGACCGCCTGTCCAGGAAAATTGCCAATCAGACGGCCGAGCTGGTGCGCAGTACCGACCGGGAAAAGTACCGGATTATGGGGGATCTGCTCAGCGCCAACCAGTATCAGATTGAAAAGGGCAGTACCCGCGTGACGCTGATGAATTTCTACAGTGAAACCGGTGAGGAGATGGAAATCCCCCTGGATCCGGCCCTCACGCCCAACCAGAATGCCCAGAAATACTATAAAGAGTACCGCAAAGCGAAAACGGCCGAGGAAAAGCTGACCGAGCAGATCGCCATTGCGCAGGAGGACCTGCTGTATCTGGATTCGGTCCTGGAGGAGCTGAGCCGGGCCCGCACGGAAAAAGAGCTGACGGCAATTCGCCTGGAACTGATGGAGCAGGGCTACATCCGCCGGTCCAAGGGCAAACGGATTCAGCCCCAGAACAGCGAGCCCCTGCGCTTTACCACCAGCGACGGGCACACGGTGCTGGTGGGGCGCAACAACCGGCAGAATGACCAGTTGACGCTGAAAACGGCCAAAAACTATGACATGTGGTTCCATGTGAAGAATATGCCCGGTTCCCATGTGATTCTGGTGACCCAGGGGGAAACGCCCAGCGATTCCGCCATGGAAGAAGCGGCGGTTCTGGCGGCGAGGTACAGCCGCGGAAGGGATTCCTCGCAGGTTCCGGTGGACTACACCCATGCAAAGAATGTCACCAAGCCCCAGGGGGCCAAGCCCGGCCGGGTGATCTATGTCCACTACAAGACGATCTTTGTGGACCCCAAGCAGGGGGAGGAAAAAGAATAACCCCCACCGAATGATCCGGCAGGGGAAAAAAGAAACCAGCGGTGCCGCTTGATGGGAGCCGCTGGTTTTGTTTTACGCCCGACATCCTCCGCCGTGCGGGGGAGTGGTAAGGCTGCAGAAGAGGAAGGGGGAAAATCAGGCGATTTTTTCCGCCGGCCGGCGGCTGTTTTTTTGCAGATAGAAAAACCAGATCACACACAGCAGGATCTGCACCACCGTCGAAGAGGGGGTGGCCAGCCCGACCAGGAACAGGGAGACCGGCTGAATCCGGCTCATCAGGAATGAAACCGGGATACGCACACAGAAGGCCCCGATAATGCCCTGCAGCATGACAAACCGGGTGGTGCCGCAGCCGTTGAAATAGCCGATAAAGCAGAACAGGAAGGAGACCAGCAGGGTATCAATGGAGTAGGCCTTCAGATACTCCCAGGAGGCGGCGATCACCGGTTCATCCTGCGAGAAAATGCGGCTGAGGATATCCCCGTGGAAGAACGACAGATAGGCCAGCAGCACCCCGATCAAAAAGGAGGAGAGCATGCCGCACAGCAGGGCCCGTTTGGCCCGCTCCGGTTTTCCGGCGCCGATGTTCTGCCCTACAAAAGCGGACAGCGCCTGGGAGAAGGCAGAGGGAACCAGCATGATAAAGCCGCACAGCTTTCCCGAGACTCCAACCCCGGCCGAGGCAAAAACCCCCAGCGAGTTGATGATGGCCATGACCACCAGGAACGAGATACTGACCAGAAAATCCTGCAGCGCGATGGGGGCGCCCAGCCTGGCCGTCTGTGCGATCAGCCTTTTGTGGAAGCGGATGTTCTTTTTGGAAAATGGGAAGGGCATACCGCGCTTGCGGATTACCGCAAAGCACAGGACGACGCTGATGCTCTGGGCCAGAATGGTGGCCAGCGCGGCGCCGCCCGTCTCCATGCCCAGTCCGGCCACGAACAGCAGGTCCCCCAGAATATTCAGGACACAGGCGATGGATACGGCGAGCAGCGGGGTTTTGCTGTCGCCCATTCCGCGGAACACGCTGCCCAATACATTATAGGCCACGATGAAAACGGTACCGGCCGAGCAGATGCGCACATATTGAACCGTTTTGTCAAAAGCCTCCGGTGGGGCCTGCATCAGCGTGGAAAAGGGAACGGCGACCAGCTCCATCAGGACGGTGAAAAACACGCCCACAATGGCAAACAGCACAATCCCGCTGCCGATCACATCGCCGGCTTCCCCCCGGCGGTTCTGCCCGATTTTCTGGGCCAGCAGAATGGTGGTGCCCATGGCGAGACCAGTGATCACCGAGGTGATGGTCTGCATGATCTGGCTGCCAGTGGCAACGGCCGAGACATCGGCCGAGGAACAGAACTGGCCGATAATCAGCAGGTCCACGGCCCCGTACATCGCCTGCAGAAGCAGGGCGAACAGAATGGGCATGGAAAAACGGAGCAATGGGGAAAAAATTTTTCCTTCGGTAAAGGTTTTGATTGCCGACATAAAAAACCTCCTGTGAACCAACATAAAAAACCGGACAAAACAGCGGTATTGCAGCCGCCATCTTATCCGGTTCTGCACTTCCTGCCGAGTGCTCACCCTCCGATGAACAAATCTAATTTTAGCAAATCCACCGGGGCCTGTCAAGAAAGAAAAATCATCCCAACGCCACATCCAGAATCAGCATCAGGGCAAACCCCAGCGCCGCGCCGATGGTGCCGATGTTCGAGTGATCGCCGTTCTGGGATTCCGGAATCAGTTCCTCGATTACCACATACAGCATGGCTCCGGCGGCAAAGGAGAGAATATAGGGCAGAATAGGGGAGAGCTGCGCCGTGAGTACCAGCGTCAGCAGGGCGCCCAGCGGTTCGACCACGCCGGACAGAACCCCATAGAGAAAGGCCCTCGCTTTCTTTATGCCGGTTCCCAGCAGCGGCATCGAGATAATCGCGCCCTCCGGGAAGTTCTGGATGGCAATTCCCAGGCTGAGGGCAAAGGCGCCCGCCGTCGAGATAACAGCATTCCCGCTGAGCATACCGGACAGCACGACCCCCACGGCCATTCCCTCCGGGATATTGTGCAGGGTGACCGCCATCACCATCATGGCGCTGCGCCCCAGACCAGAAACGTGCCCCTCGGGCTTTTGGGCGTCTATATGTAAATGGGGAACAAAGGTATCCAGCAGCAGCAAAAACAGGATCCCCAGCAGGAAGCCGCCGGCTGCGGGAAGCCAGGCCGGGGTTCCTTGTTCTTCGGCCATTTCCATGGCGGGAATCAGCAGGGACCACACCGATGCGGCGATCATCACCCCCGAGGCAAACCCGAGCAGTGCTTTCTGCAGGCGGGCGGGCATTTCCTTTTTCAAAAGGAAAACCATGCCGGCCCCCAGACAGGTACCCAGCAGCGGCAGAAGCAGGCAAAGAAGAATTTGTGTTGTGGTGTCCATAAATCACCCTCCTTGAGAAACCGGCCGGATTTTTCCCGCAGGGGAATGCGAGTTCCCCTCAAAGGGGAATCCGGCCGCTTTTTAAATGAACAGGCTCTTTTCGGGGAAAACGGGATCGCAGGTCACGTGGATCCCCATCTTGCGCAGGGTGCTCTCATCCCCGGAATAGAGAATCTGGGTCGAATGCAGGTCGCATCCCCGCAGCTTGGGCAGCTGGGCCACGGCCCGGGCGGCGTTTTCATCCGAAACCGCGCTGATATACAGGGCGGTCAGTACATCATCCACCTTCAGCACACTGCTCAGGCTGCCCAGCAGGTCGATTTTCAGCTTCAGCACCGGCTCCAAAACCGCTGGGCTGATCAGAAGGACGGATTTGGGGATACCGGCCATTACCTTAATGCCGTTGAGCAGCGCACCGCTGCAGGCGCTCATCAGCCGGGTGGCCTTTCCGGTGATCACACGGCCGTCGGGCAGTTCGATGGCGGCCGCCGGTGCCCCGGTGGCGGCGCGCTTGCGCCGGGCCGGTTCCACGGTGGGCCGGTCCTCTTTTTTCAGACCCAGCTGCTGCATAATCAGGCTCAGCTTATCCACCGTTTCCTGCCCCTCGCGCCCCTGGCGCACATCGCACAGGCCGCGGCAGTAGCGGCGGATAATCTCCTGCCGGCTGGCCTGTCGGCACACCTCGTCGTCCACAATGGCATACCCGGCCATGTTCACGCCCATATCCGTCGGGCTGCAGTAAAAGCGGTCGTTTCCGGTAATGCGGGTCAGAATGGTGTGCACAATGGGGAAAGCCTCCACATCCCGGTTGTAGTTGACCGCCGTCTTTCCGTAGGCCTCCAGGTGGAACGGATCAATCATGTTCACATCCTGCAGATCCGCTGTGGCGGCTTCATAGGCCAGGTTGACCGGGTGCTTCAGCGGAAGATTCCAGATGGGGAAGGTCTCATATTTGCCGTAACCGGCGCGCACGCCGCGCTTGTACTCATGGTACACCTGCGACAGACAGGTGGCCAGCTTTCCGCTGCCCGGCCCCGGGGCGGTCACAACCACCAGGGGCTTGTGCGTTTCAATATAGGGGTTAGCCCCGTAGCCCTTGTCGCTGACAATATAGTCCACATCCGCCGGATAGCCGGGAATGGGGCGGTGGATATAGTGGCGGATGCCCAGGGCCTGCAGCCGCTGCACAAAGGAATCGGCAGCGGCCTGGCCGGTGTACTGGGTGATGACCACGCTGTTCACCGAGATCTCCATCGAACGGATAATGTCGATCTGCCGCAGAAGATCCAGATCGTAGCTGATCCCCAGATCTGCCCGGATTTTGGTTTTTTCGATGCTGCCGGCGCTGATGCAGAAGACCACCTCAACCTTCTCCTTCAGCTCCTGCAGCAGTCGGATTTTGGCATCGGGCTCAAATCCCGGCAAAACGCGGGAGGCATGGTAGTCATCGAAGAGCTTTCCCCCAAATTCCAGATACAGCTTCCCGTCAAACTGCGAAATGCGGTCCAGAATATGCTCCTTCTGCTTTTTCATATAAAGGGAATTGTCAAATCCCATTTTCATGGTTCTCATCCGGCCTTTCTCCTGTGAAATTCCAATTCTCGACTGATAACGACAATAACTCTACCATAAATGAAACGCCCCCGCAACCGTTTGGGGAAAGATAAAAAAATTTTGGCACTTTTTGCAGAGAAGCCCCGGGAAAAAATTGTATTTCCGTGCGGAAAGTGGTACACTCGTAAAAAGAGAAAGCGGCGGTACCGAATGAAAACGAAGGGGAGAGAAAAAATGAAACCGTTTGACAGAATGTTCTATGGTACCGGCGCGGCCGAGGGGATCCCCGATCCCTTTTGCCGCTGTCCGGTGTGTGAAAATGCCCGGAAAAAGGGCGGGAAGGAGATCCGCCACCGCACCATGTTCCGGGTGAACGAGGAATTGTGCATCGACCTGGGGGCGGATGCGGCCTCTCAGGCGACGGTGCTGGGGGATTTTACCGGCCTGCATCATGTGTTGTACACCCATACCCACGAGGATCACTTCTGCATTATGATGCTGCAGATGCGGGATATGGCGACCCACCGGGACAGAGAACCTCTTCATGTTTATCTGACGGACCGGGCCTATGATGTGTTGGACAAGCTGCACGGGGACCCCACCATAATCAAGGGCCGTACCCGCGAGCTGGAGGAAAAGGGCGTCTTCTGCTTCCATCAGCTGCACTTCGGCGAGGAGACGGAGATAGCGGGCTACCGGGTATTGCCGCTGAAAGGGGACCACACGGGCAGCATGGGGGAGAACAGCGCCAATTACCTGCTGACGGGCCCGGATGGGAAAACGCTGTACTATGGACTGGATACGGGCTGGTACCTGCCGGAAACGCTGCAGGCGCTGGCCGGCCGTCACATTGACGTGCTGATTACCGAGTGCACCTTTGGCCTGACGCCCGGAATGGACGCCCATCCCCGGGGCCATCTGCACGCCTTCGCCCTGCGGGAGCTTCTGGATGTACTGCGGGAGCAGGGCACCCTTGACGAAACCAGCCGTGTCTATGCAACGCATATCAACCACTGGACCTCGAATCACGAGCAGCTGGCGGCGTATTTTGCCGGGCAGGATCTGTTCTGCCCCTTCACCGTTGCCTGGGACGGGATGCAGATCCCGCAGGACGGGCCTGACCGGTGAACAACCGAAAAAAGAGAGGAAAAAGGCGGAGGAACTCCGCCTTTTTTCATGACTCAAAATCCTCCAGGATGTGCAGCAGCTCCGCCCGCGAGGCCGCCGGAATCCCTTTCATGAGGAGCAGCCGGTCCGCCGCCGTCAGCTCATCCTCTGTCACATCCAGCGTTAAAAACGGCTGTTCTTCGTCCGGATAGAAGGCGGCGACATGGCCGTCATACAGGGAAACGACGGCGAACTGTGCGGCGGCATCGGTGTCTTTTTGCAAATTCTTTTCCCCGTCCTCCGGGGTGCTCGCTTGACTTGATCCCGAAGATGCGGTAATATTAGACTGCATTTGTGTATCTGTTTGCCGGACCTGCAGCTGATTAGCCGCAATCAGGGCGACAGCCGCCGCCGCAAGGCAGAGTGCGCAAAGCAGCAGGGCAAGTTTTTCCTTTCTTTTCAAATGGCTCATACGATCACTCCTTTTGGGTAGTATGGATTTGAAAAGGAAAATTATACCGTCTCTCTGCCGGGATGAATTTGGGCCGGGCAGGAGAGACAGAGAAGGAAGAGGTGTGAGGATCGTTTGAAAAAGACAGATATCAATCGCTTCAATACGACCAATCATATCGCGGTAACCGGCCATGAAAGGGCGGTCTGTGCGGGCGGGGCGGTCAAAACCGTTCTGCGTATGCTGGGCCGTACGCTGTGGACGGTTTTTCTGGTTCTCGCCATTGGGGGGACGATCACGCTGATTTCGGTGCTCCATTTTCTGGGGCAGCTGCGGGATCAGACCACAACGGTGAAGCTGGAATCCTATGCGCTGGATTACAGCAGCATGGTCTATGTAAAGGATGAGAACGGTAATGATGTCAAATACCTCACCCTGTACAGCACGGAAAACCGCGTCTGGAAGGATTGGGAGGATATCCCCCAGTATATGAAGGATGCGATGGTCGCCATTGAGGACAAGCGGTTTTATGAGCACGAGGGCGTGGACTGGTACACCACAGCCGGCGCCGTATTAAAGCTGTTTACCGGCCAGTCGGGCGGCGGCGGTTCCACCATTACCCAGCAGCTGGTCAAGAACATCACCGGCAAAAACGAGGTCAGCCTGCTGCGCAAGGCCAAAGAGATTTTTTCGGCCCTGAAGCTGGAGGAGAGTTATACCAAGGAGGAAATTCTGGAGGCCTACCTCAATGTAGTTAACTACGGCGGAAACTGTAACGGCGTAGAGGCGGCGGCCCAGCTTTATTTCGGAAAAACCATTACCGACTGTGATCTGGCCGAATGCGCCTGCATCGCAGGCATTACCCAGAATCCATATAAGTACAATCCCCTTTATTATCCCGACAATAACAAAGAGAGGCAGCAGCTGGTTCTCAGCGAGATGTACGATCAGGGGAAAATCACGAAATCCGAGTACGACGATGCCATGCGGAAGTCGGAGAATATGACCTTTGTGGGCTATGCCGGGCAGAAGGATGAAGACAGCAGCCTGTCCGCTACTGATACCTGGGATTGGTACACCGAGGCCATGTTCGAGGATGTGGTGCGGGATCTGCAGAAGGTATATGACATCACCGAGGAAAAAGCGGTGGATATGATCTATCATGAGGGCCTGACGATTTACAGCGCCATGGACATGCAGGATCAGAAAATCGCGGAAGAGGTTTTTGCGGATGAGGATTTGTACGCCACTGACAGCGGCGTACAGGTCGGTTTTTATATGATGGATTACTCCGGCCGGGTTCTCTGTACCATCGGTTCCCGTGGGGAAAAGGTGGGAAACCGGCTGTGGAGTACCGCTACCGACACCAAGCGGCAGCCCGGTTCTACCATCAAACCCATCGGCGTGTATGCAACGGCGCTGGAGCAGGGGGCCATCAACTACTCCACCATCCTGAAGGATGAACCGCTGGAGAACTATTTCCCCGATGGATCAGCGGGCCCCAGCAACGCCGGGCGCCCCTATGAGGAGAAAATGACGGTGGCCAAGGCCATCCGTGTGTCACAGAACGCCCCGGCCGTACAGCTGGCCAATGTGATTGGCCCCGGCAGTATTTTTAATTTTATGACCGGCAAGCTGCACTTCACCCTGAACAGTGAGGACCAGTACAGCCTGGGCGGCATGGGCATCGGCGGCCTGACGGACGGCGTTACGGTGAAGGACATGGTCTCGGCCTATCAGATTTTCGGCAACGGCGGCCAGTACTATGAACCGTACACCTACTACTATGTGCTGGACCACGACGGCAACCGAATTCTGGACAATACCAATAAAGTGCCCCAGCAGGCTATCTCGTCGGCCAACGCCACCATTATGCAGAAGCTGCTGCGCGAGCCGATTTATGTCAGCGGCGGTACGGGAAACCGTGCTCAGATCAGCGGATGGAGTGTTTACGGCAAAACCGGTACCACGGATAATGACTGTGATGCCTGGTTTGTCGGCGGCACCACCTACGCGGTGGCCGGTGTATGGGCGGGCTACAAGGTGAGCAGCCATCTGCCCAGCATCCGGGATCCCATCACCCTCTGGAAAGAGGTGATGACCCGTTGCCTGGAGAATCATTCGGATATCAGTCATGATTTCACCTGTGATCCGTCGGTATCGGCGGCGACGTACTGTGAGGAAACCGGTCTGATTGCCAGCTCCAGCTGCACAAAGACGGCCACCGGCTGGTATACCAGCTCCAACCGTCCGGCGGTGTGCACCGGGGATCACGAGTCCTCGTCCTCCGACGGGAGTGAGACATCCGAGCTGGCAACGCCCACACCCACGCCGACTCCGACACCTACCCCAACCCCCACGCCGACGCCCACCCCGACGCCGACGCCAACGCCCACTCCAACCCCCACGCCCGAACCCACTCCCACGCCGGTAGAACCGACGCAGGAACCCCCGCGGCCATCGGACAATCCGGAATCCTCCGATTTGCAGGAGGGGGGGCGTGGACAGGAGCCTTCTCCGAGAAACTGAATGCTATCTTGTAAATCTGGGCACTGCGGCGGCCGCGAATGGCCGCGGCAGTGCCCTTTTCCGTGGGGGAATCCGGAGAACACTCGGGCAATACCCGGGTGTTGCCCGGGTGTTCTTCGGCGGATTTCGTGGTTTTGCACAGGAATTTGATCGAATGTGACCCATTCCTGCCGGATTCTGCCCTTGTCAAAATGCCGAAAACATGGTAATCTGTATATCACGGTAATACAGTAGTTTTTGGGTGGTGGACAATGAAGAATTCCACATATTTGCTTGTCGAGGCGGGCTCCCTGCCGGAGGTGTACGGCAAGGTTCTGCAGGTGAAGCAGATTCTTGCAAACGGAGAGGCCTCCAGCACATCGGAAGCGGTGCGCATGGCCGGGATCAGCCGCAGCGTCTATTATAAGTATAAAGACGCGGTTTTTCCCTACAGCCAAAAGCAGACAACCCGGATTCTAACGGTTCAGGCGGTTTTGCAGGACCGGCCGGGGGTGCTGATGACCCTCATTTCTGTTTTTCATGCGGTCAACGCCAATATTCTGACCATTAATCAGAATATTCCCGTGGACGGCCGGGCGCTGGTATCCATTTCGGCCCGGACCGATTCCATGGACCTGACCGTTGAGGCGCTTCTACAGCGTCTGCAGCATCTGGATGGGGTCCTTTCGATTCAAAGCATTGGGGACGAATAGTTTGAGAAGATTTGATATATAGGGAGGAAAATGACTGATGATGAAAGTTGCTATTTTGGGCCATGGAACCGTGGGCTCCGGTGTGGCGGAAGTGCTGACTTCCCATGCCGAGAGTATCGCCCGCCGCGCCAAGGAAGAAATTGAGATTCAATACATTCTGGATATCCGCGATTTTCCCGACAGCCCCCTGCATGACCGCTTTACCAAGGATTTCAATCAGATCCTGCAGGATCCCGAGGTGAAAATTGTCGCAGAAGTGATGGGCGGGCTGCATCCGGCCTTCGATTATGTGAAGGCCTGCCTGGAAAACGGCAAGAGCGTCGTGACCTCCAACAAAGAGCTGGTGGCGGCCAAAGGCGCCGAGTTGCTGAAGATTGCCCAGAAGAATAACCTCAACTTCCTGTTCGAGGCCAGCGTGGGCGGCGGCATCCCGATTATCCGCCCGATCAGCCAGTGCCTGGCGGCCAATGAGGTGCTGGAAATCGCCGGCATTCTCAACGGTACCACGAACTTTATTCTGACGAAAATGATCCGCGAATCCATGACGTTTGAGGATGCGCTGGCCCTGGCCCAGAAGCTGGGCTATGCCGAGCGCAACCCCGCCGCGGATATCGAGGGGCACGATGCCTGCCGCAAGATCTGCATCCTGGCGTCGCTCGCCTTTGGCAAGCATGTGTATCCCGAGTGGGTTCATACCGAGGGGATTACCAAGGTCACCCTCAGCGATGTGGAGTATGCGGATGCCTGGGGCGGAGTAATCAAGCTGATCGGCTCGGTAAAGCACACCGATAATGGGAAGATCATGATTATGGTGGCCCCAATGATGATCCCCCGCGAGAGCCAGCTGGCCAATGTGGACGATGTGTTCAACGGCATTCTGGTGCGCGGCGACGAGACCGGCGACGTGGTCTTCTACGGCAAGGGCGCCGGCAAACTGCCCACCGCCAGCGCGGTGGTGGCCGATATTATCGACTGTGTGAAGCATGTGAAGGCGCGCAAATATCTGTATTGGGACGATGCCACGGCCGACTATGTGGAGGACTACCGGAAAAACGAAACGCTGATGTACGTCCGCGCTACGGCCGAGGACTGCGATGCCCTGTTTGATAAGGCAGACGCCCTGTTCGGTGGTGTGTCCCGCCTGTCGCGTTTTGATGCCCCGGAGAACGAGCTGGCCTTCTATACGGAGAAGCTGATGAGCGAAGCGGTCATCGAAGAAAAGCTGCAGCAGCTGCAGCAGATGGGCGCCCAGGTGGATATGACCATCCGCATTGCCGATCTGTAAGAGCGGGCCGTTCGCGGGTTTGGCGAATAGAATAATCGTGAAGGAAGATGATGTTATATGATGCGAATTGACGTACCGGCAACTTCGGCCAATCTGGGGTCGGGTTTTGATTCCCTGGGGATTGCGCTGACCAAGTGCAACCGTGTGTGGATGGAAGAATGGGACGCGGTGGATATCGCTTCGCTGGATGACACGGTAGTTCCCACCGATTCGAGCAATTTAATCTATTGGGCGGCCGAGCGCCTGTTTGAGGAGTGCGGCCACAAGCTGCCGGGGCTGAGAATCCGGCAGGAGAACAACATTCCCATGGCCCGCGGCCTTGGCAGCAGCTCGGCCTGCATTGTGGCGGGGATTCTGGGCGCCAATCGTATGCTGGGCAATCCCCTTTCCCAGAAGGACCTGATCCGCATGGCTGCCAAAATCGAGGGGCACCCGGATAACACCACTCCGGCGCTTTCCGGCGGGCTGGTGGCCTCGGCCATGGAGGGCGAGCGCGTGTACAGCGTCAGTGTGCCGGTATCGGATAAAATCCGCTTTGCCGTTCTGGTTCCCCCATTTGAATTGAAGACCGAGCTGGCCCGGAAAATGCTGCCTGATACCTACAGCCGCGAGGATGCGGTTTACAACCTCTCCCGCTCGGCGCTGATGACGGCCTCGCTTTTTTCCGGAAAAATTGAGAACCTGCGGGTTGCGGTACAGGACCGGCTGCATCAGCCGTACCGCAGCGGCCTGATCGAGCACTACGATCAGGTGTTCCGCATTTCTTACGAGCTGGGGTCGCTGGGAACCTATGTCAGCGGCGCCGGTCCCACCATCATCGCCCTGGTTCCGTCGGATGAGGCCGACAATTTTCTCACCCAGATCCAGGTGCAGCTTGCGCAGAAGGGAATCGAGAACTGGAAAACCGAAATTCTGGCAGCCGATTCCCACGGCGCGCGCATTACAGTTGAGTAAATACCGGAGGTTTTTTTATGAGTTTGATCGTGCAGAAGTTTGGGGGCACGTCGGTGGCCAATGCCGACCGCCTCAGAAACGTAGCGCAAATTATTACGGAAAAGTATAAGCAGGGAAACGACATGGTGGTTGTGGTGTCTGCGCAGGGCGATACCACCGACGATCTGATCGCCAAAGCGGCCGAGGTCAATGACCATCCCAGTAAGCGGGAGATGGATATGCTTCTCACAGCCGGCGAGCAGATGTCCGCTTCTCTTCTGGCGATGACCATCGAAAAGATGGGGTACCCCGTGGTCTCCCTTCTTGGATGGCAGGCGGGCTTCATCACCACCACGGATTACGGAAATGCGAGGATCAAAACCGTCGATCCGCAGCGCATCCGCAAAGAGCTGGATAAGCGCAATATTGTCATTGTAACCGGGTTTCAGGGGATTAACCGCTATGACGATATGACCACCCTGGGCCGCGGCGGCAGCGATACCAGCGCAGTGGCGATTGCCTGTGTGATGAAAGCCGATTTGTGCCAGATTTATACGGATGTGGACGGCGTGTACACGGCCGATCCCCGTAAAGTGGAAAATGCGATCAAACTGCCGATGATTTCCTACGACGAGATGCTGGAGCTGGCAACCCTGGGGGCGCAGGTTCTGCACAACCGTTCGGTAGAGATGGCGAAGAAATACGGCCTGGAGCTGGAAGTCCTCTCCAGTATCACAAAACAGCCGGGTACCATTGTAAAGGAGATAACCAAAATGGAAAAAATGCTGATCAGCGGTGTAGCCAAGGATACCAATATTGCACGGATCTCGATTATCGGGGTTCCGGATAAGCCGGGCCTGGCGTTCCGCGTTTTTAGCAAGCTGTCGGCCAAAAATATCAATGTGGATATTATTCTGCAGTCGGTGGGCCGCAACGGGACAAAGGACATCTCCTTTACCATCGCCCAGGATAACCTCAAGCTGGCGCTGGATCTGCTGGAACCCTATGCCGAGGCGCTGGGGGCTACCAGTGTGGTGTATAACGAGCATGTGGCCAAGGTGAGCATTGTGGGCGCGGGGATGGAGTCGCACCCCGGCGTGGCGGCGGATATGTTTGAAGCGCTGTACGGCGCCAATATCAATATCCATATGATTTCCACCAGTGAAATTAAAATTTCGGTCCTGATTGATGAGAGCGAGGCCGACGCCGCGGTGCAGGCGGTGCACAACAAATTCTTCCGGTAAAAACAGGTTCCCCAAAATCCTCTTCCTGCTGAACAAACGGGAGGAGGATTTTTCTGTTTATGGGAATAGGAAAGCGCATGCTTTGGCATTCTAATCACCGGGGGTGAGAGGAATGTGGCCTTATGAGATTTACGCGGGGGAGGAACCGGATTTTTCACTGGGGCTGATGGGTCTGTACCGGAGAAGCGATCCTCTTCTCTGCGCCAGTGAAGAGCAGCGGCTGGGGCTGGAAGAGCATGTGGGAGAATACCGCAGTGAAAAAGACGTGCGCCGGCTGCTGCAAAATCTGGAACTGCGCCGCTGAAGCGGCGGTCGGACGGGGATTCTCCCCCGTTCGATACATACCGGTATTTTTGCATTTTCTTTTCAGGGCGCGCGTTGCTTTTTTTCAAATATCTGTGTTATGATAGGGGCAGAAAGTAAGAGCAGAAAAGGGCGATACGAGAGAGAAAGGATACGGATTGCATGGGCCAGAAGTACGGAAAAAGCTCCCGCTACCGGAGAGTTCGCAGAAAAAAGAGAATAGCGGTGGTGGCCCTTGGGGTGCTGGCTGTACTGCTGCTGGCCGGGGTTATCGCCTTTTTGATACAGGCATTCTCTTCCCTTGTATCGGATTCCGCCTCCTCCCGGGTGGATAATCCGCTCTCTTCCTCGGAAAACTCCCTCAAAAGCGGAGAAATATCCAAAACAGAGAGCTCTCAGTCCCAGCGGGTGGATCCCGCTGATCTGGTTTTGCAGGAGCAGAGCAGCGATTGGCGGCTGCTGCTGGTCAATCCCCAAAATCCCATGCCGGAGGGCTATACGGTGAACGTGGTCGAGTATGACGATGTGGAGATGGACGAGCGGATCTGTGATGCGTATAAGGAGATGCAGCGGGACGCCCATGAAAACGGATATACGCTGTGGATTTCCTCTGCCTACCGCAGCGTGGAGAAGCAGCAGGATCTCCTCGATGCAGAGGTCAGCCGCCATATGCGGGAGGACGGCCTTTCAGAGGAGGAGGCATTGGAAAAAGCTCTGCAGACCATGACCGTTCCCGGTTACAGCGAGCACAATACGGGCCTTGCGATTGATCTAAACGGGGTGACCGCCATTGAGGACGAGGAGTACGAATGGCTGTGCCGCCACGCAGCGGATTATGGGTTTATTCTGCGGTATCCCCAGGGGAAGGAGGCGGTCACCGGGATTCAGTTTGAAGCCTGGCACTTCCGCTATGTGGGACAGGAACACGCCCAGTATATGGTCCAGCACGATATGTGCCTGGAGGAATATATCGCCTATTTGATCGAAACCGGACAGTTTTAATCCGGCCGCCCCCGGTTTTGGGGAAAAGAAGGAGAATTTTCGCCGCAGTTGTTGCCAACTGCGGCGATTTTGGTATATAATCAAACGGTACTATTTTGAAAGGCAAGAGGGGTCGATCATCATGGAAAAAACAGTGAGAACGCGCTTTGCTCCCAGCCCCACCGGTTTTATGCATGTGGGCAATCTGCGTACGGCGTTGTTTGAGTATTTAATTGCGCGCTCGCAGCATGGGCAATTTGTGCTGCGCATCGAGGATACCGATCAGGAGCGGTTGGTAGAGGGCGCTGTGGATGTGATCTATGATACCCTGCGCCAGGTGGGAATGGATCATGACGAGGGCCCGGATAACGGCGGCGAATATGGCCCCTATGTGCAAAGCGAGCGGAAGGATCTGTATCTGCCGTATGCCAAACGGCTGGTGGAAGAGGGGAAAGCGTACTACTGCTTTTGCACCAAAGAGCGGCTGGCTTCCCTCCACGACGAAAACGGCCTGGGCGGCTATGACCGGCACTGCCGCGATCTGCCGAAAGAGGAGGTCGAGGCTCTTCTACAGGCGGGAACCCCCTATGTGATCCGGCAGAAAATGCCCATCGATGGTTCCACGACCTTCCACGATGCGGTGTTTGGCGATATCACCATTGAGAATAAAGAGCTGGAGGATCAGGTGCTGGTAAAATCCGACGGCTACCCCACCTATAATTTTGCCAATGTCATTGATGACCACTTGATGCACATCACCCATGTGGTGCGCGGCTGTGAGTATCTGACCAGCACGCCGAAGTACAACCTTCTGTACGAGGCATTTGGCTGGGAGGTGCCCATCTATGTGCATTTACCCCTGATTATGGGTAAGAATGAGGATGGATCGGTCAGCAAGCTGTCCAAACGCCATGGCTCCACCAGCTTTAACGGCCTGGTGGAAGAGGGCTACCTGCCCGAGACTATTGTGAATTATATCGCGCTGCTGGGCTGGTGCCCGAAGGACAACCGTGAGGTGTTCACCCTGCCCGAGCTGTGCGAGGTCTTCTCCATTGACGGCATCAGCAAAGCGCCGTCGGTCTTTGATTATGAGAAGCTGAATTGGTTTAACGGGGAATATCTGCGCCGGAAAACACCGGAGGAATTCACCCGGATGGCCCTGCCGTATTACCGGCAGGTGTTCGGGGAAGAGGAGAAGGACTGGGCAGTGCTCACCTCGATTCTGCAGCCCCGGGTGACCAAATTGAAAGAAATTCCGGGGATGATCGGGTTCCTTCGGGAACTGCCGGAGTATCCGGTGGATTTCTTTATCAATAAAAAGAGCAAGGCAAACCTGGAGAACGCCGGCCCCATGCTGCAGGCGGCTATTCAGGTGCTGGAAGAGGTACCGGTGTGGGATGTGACCACCCTGCACGATACCCTGATGGATCTGGCGAAGAAGCTGGAAGTGAAGAACGGTACCCTGCTGTGGCCCGTGCGCATTGCCGCTGCGGGCATGATGGTTACCCCCGGCGGTGCGATGGAAATCCTGGCGATTCTGGGCCGGGAAGAGGCGCTGCGCCGGCTGCGGCTGGGCCTTGCCAAAGTACAGGGCTGAGAAAACCTTCGAAAGGATGAAGATGATGAGCGAAGAAGTGAAAAAGGTGGAAGGGGACGAGGTCGTTTCCACCAACTTTATTGACGATTTTATCAAAGAGGATCTGGCGCCTGGCGGCGCTTATGAGGGCATGACGGTTCACACCCGTTTTCCGCCGGAACCCAACGGGTATCTGCATATCGGCCATGCCAAGGCCATTTATATTGATTTCGGCACGGCCGAGCGCTTTGGCGGAATCACCAACCTGCGCATGGATGATACCAACCCCACCAAAGAGGATACCGAATATGTGGATGCCATCAAGGAGGATATCCACTGGCTGGGCTACGACTGGGATGACCGGTTTTTCTATGCCTCGGATTATTTTGAGAAGATGTACGAGCTGGCCGAGGATCTGATCCGCAAGGGCCTTGCCTACGTGTGCGAACTGACCCCCGACGAGATGCGCGATAACCGCGGCGATCTGACCACCCCGGCGGTCAGCCCCTACCGCGACCGGCCCATGGAGGAGAGCCTCGATCTGTTCCGCCGCATGCGCGCGGGCGAGTTCGAGAACGGGAAAATGACCCTGCGGGCCAAAATTGACCTGGCCAGCGGCAACTTCAATATGCGCGACCCGGTTCTCTACCGCATTAACCACATGGCCCATCACCGCACCGGGGACAAGTGGTGCATCTATCCCATGTACGACTATGCCCATCCCATCGAGGACGCGCTGGAGGGGATCACCCACAGCCTGTGTTCGCTGGAATTTGAGGATCATCGCCCGCTGTACGACTGGGTGATTCAGAATGTGGATCTGCCCAGCAAGCCGCGCCAGATTGAATTTGCGCGCCTGGGCATCAACAACACCGTGATGAGCAAGCGCAAGCTGCGCTATCTGGTGGAGAACGGATATGTATCGGGCTGGGATGACCCCCGTATGCCCACGCTGTGCGGCCTGCGCCGCCGCGGATATACCCCGGCTTCCATCCGCAATTTCAGCGAACGCAACGGCGTCAGCAAGGTGAACAGCACCGTGGAATACAGTTTTCTGGAGCATTGCCTGCGCGAGGATCTGAACGAAAACGCCCAGCGCGCCATGGCGGTGCTGCGCCCGGTCAAGCTGACCATCGTTAATTACCCCGAGGGGAAGAGCGAGACCTTTGAGGTGGAGAATAACCCCAACCGCCCCGAGGACGGAACCCGCACGGTGACATTCTCCCGCGATCTGTGGATCGAGCAGGAGGACTTTATGGAAGAGCCCGTCAAGGGATACTTCCGCCTGTTCCCGGGCAACGAGGTGCGCCTGAAAACCGCGTACATTGTGCGCTGCGTGGGATGCGTGAAGGATGAAGAGGGCCATGTGATCGAGGTACAGGCCGAGTACGATCCCAACAGCCGCGGCGGCGATCCCGCCGATGGCCGCAAGATCAAGGGAACCATCCACTGGGTGGATGCGCACACGGCCCTGAAGGCGGAGGTCCGCCTGTACGAGAATCTGTTCTCCGTGCCGGATCCCGATAACTACGATTATCTGACCGTTCTCAATCCCCAGTCGCTGACGGTGTTGTCCGACAGCCGCGTCGAGGCTTCGCTATCATCGGCAAAGCCCGGCGACAGCTTCCAGTTTATGCGCCAGGGGTACTTCTGTGTGGATAACCGGGACAGCCGCGAGGGGGCGCTGGTTTTCAACCGCTCCGTATCGCTGAAGGACGGCTTTAAGCAGAAGAAGAAATAAGGAAACCGGAGCAGGCCGCTTTTTCAAAAAAGAAGGGCGCCTGCTCTTTTATTCTATGAGGAGAAAAATATGATCGAAATTCAGCAGACCGATAACCTGCAGCCGCAGCAGGAGGCCCGTATCCGCTTTCTGGTCGAAAGCTGTGCCGATGACTTCTGCCCATCGCTGCGCTGCCGCACCGGGTCCAGCCAGCAGAACTTCTCCCGGGGGAATGGGACGGATTCCGTGGAAGAATACCTGAGGGAAATGCTGGGGCAGAAATTCCTGCTGGCGGTGGAGCAGGGGCAGATCCTCTCCTTTCTGACCTATAAGACCGGGTACAGCTGCCCGGACCTGGCCGGGTATGCCCCCTGCGACTATGCCACCACTATGATCACTGATCCCGCCCGGCGGGGAGAGGGGATCGGCGCCCTTTTGTACACGGCCCTGGAAAACCGGCCCGATCGCAGCCGGTTCATCGGCACCCGTACCTGGTCCACCAACGCGGCCCAGATGCACATTTTCCCCAAGCGCGGCTGGAAAGCCGTCTGTGTGAAAAAGAACGACCGGGGAGAGGGCATTGATACCGTCTATTTTGTCCACGAGAAGGAGGAAAGGCCCCTCCCTCTTCAACCATAAAAAGCGCCGCCCGCATTTTCGGAGAGGAAAATGCGGGCGGCGTTTTATACGAAAATTTTACAAAAATCACACAACAGCGGGAATTTGCTTTTTACATGCTCCTTTTATACTGGGTACCGTAATCAAGGGAAACCAAGAAACCAAGTAAAAAAGGAGTTATTCACAATGAAAACAAAAAAATGGTTCGCGATGGCGCTTGCCTGCATGATGGCTGTTGGGTCCTTTGCAGGGTGCAGCTCTTCCGAGACGACTTCGGCCGCCGATGACGGAAGCAGTGCAGCAGAGGATGAGAGCAGTGCTTCTGATTCCAGCGCAGAGGAAAACACCGGTCTGACGGGCGACATCCATGTTCTCTCCCGTGAAGACGGTTCCGGTACCCGCGGCGCTTTCATCGAGCTGCTGGGCATTGAGGAAAAGGATGCCGACGGAAACAAAGTGGACAAAACCATCGCTTCTGCCGAAATCACCAACAGCACCGCGGTTATGATGCAGACGGTAGCCGGCGATAAGGCGGCCATCGGGTACATTTCCCTGGGCTCTCTGGATGATTCGGTCAAGGCCCTGAAGATCGACGGTGTGGAAGCCACCACTGACAATGTGAAGAATGGCAGCTACAGCGTATCCCGTCCGTTCAACATCGTAACCAAGGAAGAGACCACCGAAGTGGCAGCGGACTTCATCGCGTACATCCTGAGCGAAGACGGCCAGAAGGTTGTCGAGGATAACGGGTACGTCAGCGAAGGCAATACCGGTGCGTATCAGCCCTCCGGTCTGACCGGTACCATCACCGTAGCGGGTTCCTCTTCGGTCACGCCGGTTATGGAAAAGCTGGCCGAAGCCTATCAGGCGCTGAACAGCGGTGTGGAGATTAAGGTACAGCAGAGCGATTCCACCACGGGTGTGACCTCGGCGGCTGACGGCCTGTGCGATATCGGCATGGCTTCCCGTGAGCTGAAGGATGAGGAAACGACCCTGGGGATCCACTCTCAGAAAATCGCCATGGACGGCATCGCGGTCATCGTGAACAATGAAAACCCCCTGGAAGAAATCGCCGCTGAAACGGTGAAGGGAATCTATGTTGGGGAAATCACCGGTTGGGAAGAGGTACAGTAATCCCTCCTTCTGATACGCTTCATAAAACGGTCCGAAGTTCCGACTCCGGGCCGTTTTTGCAGAGAGAGAATTAGTGTACCGGATAGAATTCCGGTACACGTGCTGAGGAAAGGACAGGATTGATTTCATGATGCAGAAAGTAAAAGAAAGGGCAATGATGATCCTTTTTCTGATTGCGGCCTGCGTTTCCGTGCTGGCCGTGGGGATCATCTGCTGGTTTCTTCTCTCCAATGGTCTGATGACGATTGGGAAAATCGGGCCGGGTGAATTCCTTCTGGGAATGGAATGGAGGCCCTCCTCCGGGTTATATGGGATTTTCCCCATGATTATCGGCAGTATCTATGTCACCGTGGGGGCCATGGTCATCGGCATCCCGATCGGGCTGCTCTGTGCGGTTTTTCTGGCGTACTTCTGCCCGAAAAAGTTGTATAAAGTTATCAAGCCGGCCGTGGACCTGATGGCCGGAATCCCCTCGATCGTATACGGTTTCTTTGGCCTGGTGGTGATTGTGCCGATTATGCAGAATTTGGTAGGCGGCAGCGGAAAAAGTCTGCTCACGGCCTCCATTTTGCTGGGGGTGATGATTCTGCCCACGATTATCAGCGTGTCCGAATCCAGCATCCGGGCCGTGCCCGAATCCTATTATGAGGGGGCCCTGGGGCTGGGCGCCACCAAAGAGCGCGCCGTGTTCTTTTCGGTGCTGCCGGCGGCGAAATCCGGTATCACGGCCGGAATCATTCTGGGAATCGGCCGCGCTATCGGGGAAACCATGGCGGTCATTATGGTGGCCGGAAACCAGCCGATGCTTCCGGAGAGTCTGATCAGCGGCGTGCGTACCCTGACGGCCAACGTGGTCATCGAGATGGGTTATGCCACCGGTCTGCACCGTGAGGCGCTGATCGCCACGGCCGTGGTGCTGTTTGTCATGATTCTGATCATCAACCTGCTGTTCTCGCTGGTGAAAAGGAGGCATGCGAAATGAAAAAGAAAGCATGCGCGCTGGTGAAGAAGATTTCCTCCAATCAGCAGCAGATTGTCTCGGTGATTCTGCGGGGACTGATGCTCCTTTCCATCTTTCTCACGGTGGGCATCCTGTTTTCTATTTTGGTGTATGTCCTGATTAAGGGCATCCCCCATCTTACCCCTGAATTGTTTGCCTGGAAGTATACAACGGAGAATGTATCCATGATGCCGGCCATTATCAATACGCTGATGGTAACCGGGCTCTCTTTGCTGATCGCCGTGCCTGTGGGAATTGGCGCCGCCATTTACCTGACCGAATACGCCGGCCGGGGCAATAAGCTGGTATCCGTCATCCGCATTACGGCCGAAACGTTGTCGGGCATTCCCTCCATTGTATACGGCCTGTTCGGCTTCCTTTTCTTTGTACTGCGCCTGCACTGGAACTACTCGATTCTGTCGGGCTCCTTCACCCTGGCCATTATGATCCTGCCGCTGATTATGCGCACCACCGAAGAAGCGCTGAAAGCGGTTCCCGATTCCTACCGGGAGGGCAGTTTTGGCCTGGGGGCGGGGCGTCTGCGCACCGTCTTCCGGATCACGCTGCCTGCGGCTATGCCCGGGGTGCTGTCCGGCATTATTCTCGGGATCGGGCGTATCACCGGCGAAACCGCGGCCCTTCTGTACACGGCGGGCACGGCGGCCGATATCGCGTCTGATGTGATGCAGCCGGGCCGGACGCTGGCCGTACATATGTACTGCCTGATTAACGAAGGACTGTACACCAACCAGGCCTATGCCACGGCGGTGGTACTGCTGGTGATGGTGGTGGGAATCAACGCGCTGTCGTCGTTCCTTGTAAAGAAAATGGGGGTTAAAAAATGAGTATAAAATACGAGATTCAGGGGCTTGATCTCTTTTATGATAAATTTCAGGCGCTGAAAAATATCAATCTGCAGCTGCCCGAGCACGAGATTTCCGCTTTTATCGGGCCGTCGGGCTGCGGAAAATCCACCCTGCTGAAAACATTGAACCGGATGAATGATCTGGTGGAGGGCTGCCGGATTACGGGGAGCGTCCAGCTGGACGGCGTGGATATCTTCGGGAAAAAGATGAATGTAACCCAGCTTCGCCGCCGGGTGGGCATGGTGTTCCAGAAGCCCAATCCCTTTCCCATGAGCGTGTACGACAATATTGCGTTCGGTCCCCGTACCCACGGGATCCACTCCAAG
>JALENG010000027.1 GCA_022767925.1 Clostridia bacterium | reverse complement strand
GAGGAATCGGATGACATCCTGTGGTTTGGTATCCACACGCACCGCGAGGTCAATCAGGGCCTGCGCACGCTGGAGGATCTGGAAGAATACTGCACCGGAACGGACAAATAAGCCAAAAAGGGCGGCCCGCATGGTTTTCGTGCGGGACGCTTCCCGTTCTCCCCTCGGGGAGGAAAACCGGATTTGGCTGTGACAAATGAAAGAAGGAGAGAGGAACCGATGAAAAAAGCAAAAGCACTGTTTCTCAGCGGCATGATGGTACTGTTGTGCGCGGTGATCCTGCTGGCGGGCTGCCAGAGCGGGACAGACCCGAACACCGCCCCTACCCGGATGGAAGAGCCGGACCCGTGCCCGGTTACGCTTCCCTTCCCGGAGGGCTGGGGTGTGGCGGTCAATCAGCCGGGGCTCCCTATCCGGCTGGAGGGCGGCCGTACGGTGACCTATACCCTGCAGGAGGAGAACCGCTGGGTATACGATTTCGACGCGGTGGACGTGCTCACCGATGCGCAGCCCTGCGGGGAGGAGACCGTGCTGCCCGCCGGGAAAACCGTGTACTGGACGCCCTATTGGGATGTGGGCTGGGACGAGACCTTTGATAATGGCGGCAAGCCCTGCTTCGTTCGTTTGACCCAGTATACCGATGGGCATGTGACCGGCCTTTCGCTGGTGTGCATCACCGCGCAGGGGTACGGCGATCCCGGAGATGCGCAGATGTGGTACGGCCGAGTGGCCAAAAGCGTGGCGTTCCCGATGCAGAACGGCGCGTATCAGCCGGTGGGAGAGAAATGGATCGGGGACTGGTTCCAACAGGCGGAAGCGGATGCTTCCACCGAATAAAAGTAAAACCGCCCGCCCCATGGGAAAGGGGTGGGCGGTTTTTTATTCCCCGATCTCCTCGGTGACGGTCTCCCCGGCGGCGATGCGCTCCGCCAGGTCGCTCAAATAGAAAAAGCGCTCCATTTTTTCAAGCTGCGCCTGGCTGACGGCCTCTTTCTCCGCCATCAGCTCCTGCAGGCGGGTAAAGTCACTGGCGCAGGCGGTCATCTCCCGGTCCAGTTCGGCCGCCCTCTCCTCCAGCGCGGCAATCTCGCTCTCAATCCCGGCGTACTCCTTTTCCTCCCGATAAGTGAATTTCAGGCGGCGGGTGCGGGTGCGCGGGGCCCTGGGGGCCTTTTCCTGCCGGCCGTTCCCGGCCGGGCCGTCCCCGGCGGCTCCCTCCTCCTCCGTCAGCGGGTGCTGCTCCAGATATTCGCTGTACGAGCCCTCGAACTGTGTGACCCGGCCGTCCCCCTCAAAGGCGAACAGCCGCCCGGCGGTCTTGTCCAGAAAATACCGGTCGTGAGAGACCGATACCACAATCCCGGGGAACTGCTGCAGATAATCCTCCAAAATTTCCAGCGTGCGGATGTCCAGGTCATTGGTGGGTTCGTCCAGAATCAGAAAGTTGGGGGCTTCCATCAGCACTTTCAGCAGATACAGCCGCCGCTTCTCCCCGCCCGACAGCTTTGCAATGGGGGAGTGCTGCAGCGTGCCGTCGAACAGGAACCGCTCGGCCATCTGGGCGGCGGAAACCGTGCCCTCGGGGGTCTCGATATACTCGGCCGTTTCGCGGATATAGTCGATCACCCGGGCGGTGGGGTCTGTTTGCAGCACTTTCTCCAGCGGCTCATTCTCCTGGGCGTAGTAGCCGATGCGCACGGTGCTGCCCCGGGTGATGGTGCCCCCGTCGGGGTCGATTTCCCCGGCGATCATCTTCATCAGCGTGGATTTGCCGCAGCCGTTTCGCCCCACAAAGCCCACGCGGTCGTTTTTCAGAAAGTGATAGGAGAAATCCTGCATCAGGGTTTTCTCGCCGTAGCGCTTGCACAGGTGGTCGATCTCCACGGTCTTTTTTCCCATACGGGTGGAAACCGAACGGATCTGCACCGTCCCGTCGCGCTGAGGGGCCTTTTTCTCGTCCAGCTCTTCAAAGCGCTGGATCCGGGCCTTCTGCTTGGTCGAGCGGGCCTTGGCGCCCCGACGGATCCACTCCAGTTCCTGCCGCCACAGGGTGTGGGCCTTGCGGTAGGTGGCCTCTTCCATGGCCTCCCGCTCGGCCTTCAGCGCCAGGTACCCCTCGAAATTGCTGTCGTAACGGTACAGGTGGGTGTGGTCGATCTCCACGATGCGGTTGCACACGCGGTCCAGAAAATACCGGTCATGGGTCACCATGACCAGCGCCCCCTTCCGGCGGCGCAGCGTCTCCTCCAGCCAGGCGACCACCTCGCCGTTTAAGTGGTTGGTGGGCTCGTCCAGAATCAGGATCGAGCAGGGGGACAGCAGCACCCCCGCTAGGGCCACCATTTTCCGCTGCCCGCCGGAGAGGGTGTCCACCGCCCGGGTGGGATCGGAAAAGCCGAACCGGTTTAAAATGGCCAGGGCGTCCCCTTTCAGGGTGCCCTCGTTATCCGGGGTACGGTTCTGCCCGACCACATAATCGTACAGGGTGCAGCCCGCGGGGAAAACCGGGTTCTGCGGCAGATAGCGTACCGTCACGTCGCGACCGGTGACAATCTGGCCCTCATCCGGCGGCTGTAAACCCGCGAGAATCTGCAGCAGTGTGGATTTTCCGGTGCCGTTAATGCCGATCACGCCGATTTTGTCCCCGCTGTCGATGGAAAAATCCACCTGATCCAGCAGCATTTTGGCCGAGTGTGTTTTGGAAATCCCTTTGGCGGTCAGATAAATCATGTGAAAACCCCTTTTGTTGATACCATTGCGCTTATTATACCACATTGCTGCACCGGATTTGGGGAAATTTTAAAAAATGAAGGAGAAAAGCCCGAATTTTGCAAAAGAAAAAGGGTCCCCCAGGAACAAATCCGGCGGCGGGCGCATAAAATAGGGGAAAATGGCAATAAAATCCCCTGAATTTTTTTGTTTATCCTGCTAAAACATGAAATTTTCCCTTGACAAGTGCCCGGCGCATGACTATAATCGTGAATAAGTCAAACACAGGACTTGCATCGTGCTTTCCTAAAAGCGGGGTGCAAAGCCGGAAAGGAAAAACCATGGCTCGTTTTCTGCACAGCATTTCTTCATGCTCATGGAGTTCAGTCTCGTCATCATGGCGAAGGGCTGCTTTTTGTTGTGCCGGAAAACAGAGAAATTCTTTTCCCGCCTGCTGAGAAGGGGCGGCGAAAAGGGGCGGGGTCATCCCCCGCAGGAATCCGTTCCTTTCCCATTCTTCAGGTGAGCAGACAGAAAGCAGAGGATTTTTCCCGCTGCTTTCTGTTTTTTTATTTTGTAAGAAAATCAAAAGATTTTTGGAGGTATGAATCATGGATCGTGTGTATAATTTTTCGGCCGGCCCTTCGCAGCTGCCCCTGCCCGTACTGGAGCAGGCCCAGCGGGATTTGGTGAATTATCCCGGCGCCGGATGCTCGGTGATGGAGATGAGCCACCGCAGCAAACCGTATCAGGCCATTATTGATACGGCCGAAAAAACCCTGCGCCGCATTATGAATATCCCGGATGACTATGCCGTTCTGTTTTTGCAGGGGGGTGCTTCGCTGCAGTTCTCCATGATCCCCATGAACCTCGCCCGGCAGGGCCAGACCACGGCCTATGCCGTGACCGGCCAGTTTGCCAAAAAGGCGTGGGAAGAGGGAAAGCGCTGGGGCAACGCGGTGGCGGTGGTCAACGGCAAGGATACGAATTTTGCCCGCATCCCCGAAATCACCCCGGATATGATTCCCCAGGATGCCGCGTATCTGCACATTACCGGCAACAATACGATTTTCGGCACCACCTATAACACCCTGCCCGACACCGGAAACGTGCCGCTGGTATGCGACCTGTCCTCCACCATTCTGGGCAAGGAATTCGATGTCAGCCGCTTTGATCTGATCTATGCCGGGGCCCAGAAGAACATGGGCATTGCCGGCCTGACGGTGGTCATTGTGAAAAAGGACCGCCTGACCGACGATCTCGATCCCGTGATTCCCACCATGCTGCGCTACAAGGTCATGGCGGATAACGGTTCGATGTACAACACCCCGCCGTGCTTTGCCATTTATATGGCCGGTCTGGTGTTCCAGTGGGTCGAGCAGGAGGGCGGCGTCAAGGCCCTGGAGGAGCGCAATACGAAAAAGGCATATGCGCTGTACGATTATCTGGATCAGTCCCAGGTGTTCCATCCGGTGGCCGATCCCAAGGACCGCTCGATCATGAACGTCACCTTTACCCTGCCCGACGACGAGCAGACCGCCGCCTTTATCAAAATGGCCGCGGGCCGCGGGCTGACGAATATCAAGGGCCACCGCAGCGTGGGCGGCTGCCGGGCTTCGATTTACAACGCTATGCCCATGGAGGGCGTGCAGAAGCTGCTGCAGTGCATGAAGGATTTTGAAGCCGGGCTGCGGGAGTAATTTTATACGCAGACAGCCGCTGTCATACAGGAGGAAGAGAAGAATGTATACCGTAAAAACCATGAACAATATTTCCGGTGTGATCGAGGAAACCCTGAAGGCGCCCCTTTACCGGGTGGGGCCGGAGGAGACGGAGTATCAGGCGCTGATGATCCGCTCGGCCGACCTGCACGGCGCCGATTTCCCGAAGGAACTGCTAGCCATCGCCCGTGCGGGGGCTGGGGTGAACAACGTGCCGGTGGAGGAATGCACCGAGAAGGGCATTGTGGTTTTCAACACCCCGGGCGCCAACGCCAACGCCGTGAAGGAAATGGTGCTGTGCGGGATGCTGCTCTCCTGCCGGAAAACGGTGGAGGGCATTGAATGGGTAAAGCAGACCCATGAAAAGGGCGAGACCGGCATCGGCAAGCTGGCCGAGAAGGCGAAAAAGCAGTTTGTCGGCCCCGAGCTGGCGGGCAAAAAACTGGGCGTCGTCGGGCTGGGAGCTATCGGCGTGCTGGTGGCCAACGCGGCGGTCAACGGCCTGTCCATGCATGTGGTGGGGTATGACCCCTATCTGTCGGTGGAGGGTGCGCTGCGGCTGTCCCGCTCGGTGGAGCTGACCCACGATCTGGATGCGCTGTTCCGGGAGTGCGACTATGTCACGCTGCACCTGCCGCTAAATGACCAGACCCGCGGGATGGTCAATGAAAAGGTGATCGCTTCGATGAAGGATGGCGCCGTGATTCTGAACTTTGCCCGCGGCGGGCTGGTTGAGGACGAGGCGGTGCTGAAAGCGGTGAAGAGCGGCAAGCTGCGCTGCTATGTGACCGATTTTGCCGATGACGAGATCGCCGGGCAGGAGGGCGTGATTGTTACGCCGCACCTGGGGGCCTCGACGCCGGAATCGGAGGAGAACTGCGCCGTCATGGCGGCCCACGAGATTGACGATTATCTGAAAAACGGGAATATCACCCATTCGGTCAACCTGCCGGACTGCACGCTGCCGCGTATGGAGGGCTGCCGTGTGACGGTGATCAACCGCAATGTGGCGAACATGGTGGGCCAGATGACGGCGGTTCTGGCGGCCGAGGGGCTGAACATTGAGAACATGCTCAATAAGAGCCGCGGTGCCTATGCTTATACGATCTTCGATCTGTCGGACGCTCCGGGTGAAGAGGCCGTGGAGAAGCTGCAGGCGATTGAGGGTGTGCTGCGCATCCGGGTGCTGGCATGAGGACAGCGGAAAAAGAGCGGCTGCGCCGCCTGGGGGTGCAGGTGCCGGACATTTTGCTCCCGGCACCCGATGTCTCCCCGGAGACTTTTGCGGTGGTGGCCTGCGATCAGCATTCCGCCGAACCGGCCTATTGGGAGCAAACCCGGCGCCTGGTGGGGCAGGCTCCCTCGGCGCTGCACCTGATGCTGCCGGAGGCCTGGCTGACCCGTGGGCCAGAGGGCGGAGAGCCCCCTAAGAAAGAGACCATGTGGGCCAATATGGACCGTTATCTGCAGCAGGGCGTCCTGCAGCCGGTGGGCGAAGGATTTATCTATCTGCGCCGCCGCACTGTTTCCGGGGTGCGCCGGGGGCTGATGGTGGCGCTGGATCTGGAGGAATACAGTTATACCCCCGGGGATAAAGCGCTGATCCGGGCCACCGAGCAGACCGTACCGGAGCGGCTGCCGCCACGGGTAGCGATCCGCCGGGGGGCTGCGCTGGAAATGCCCCATGTGATGGTGCTGATCGACGATCGGGAGGACCGATTGATGCGCGCCATGGAGGAAAGCACACACGGGCAGGCGCCGCTGTACGATTTCGAGTTGATGCAGGGCGGCGGCCATCTGACGGGCTATGCCGTGCAGCAGACCGCCCAGTGGCAGGAAATAGCGGAGATTTTGGAAGGGCTGAAGGAGAAAAGCGGGGACGGGTTCCTGTTCGCCGTGGGCGACGGAAACCACAGCCTGGCGGCGGCGAAGGCGTATTGGGAGGAGAAAAAACAGACACTCCCGCTATCGCAGCAGCAGGATGACCCGGCCCGCTTCGCCCTGGTGGAGGTCGTGAACCTGTACGACCCAGCGATGCCGTTTTTGCCCATTCACCGGCTGTTGTACCATGTGGATCCCGAAGAGGTGCAGCGGCAGGTGGGCTTTGACGCCGGGAATCCTCCCTCGCTGCAGGAGCTGCAGCCCCGGCTGGACCGGTGGCTGGATGATCACCCGCAGGCAGAACTGGAGTACATCCACGGGGAGAAGGAGTGCCGTGCCCTGGCCGGTGAAGCGCCGGACCGGCTGGCCATTCTCTACGATACCTTTGACCGGGGCAGCGTATTCCCCACGGTGCAGAAAAACGGCGTGTTCGTGCGCAAGAGTTTTTCGCTGGGAGAAGCGTGTGAAAAGCGGTATTACCTGGAATGCCGCCGGATCCGGTGAAAACAGAAAAGAAAAAACAGAAGGGACCGAAGATTTTCTTCGGTCCCTTCTGCTTTTGGAAAGCGATGGATTGGAAAATCAGATCTGCCCGACCCACTCGCTGTGGCGGCCGTCCCGCAGGAAGACGGGGATCACCGCCAGGGGCGCGCCGGCCGTAATGGTCTGGCCGCCCTCGTACACCTTGCCGGTGTGCAACTCGGTCCAGGAGGCGCCCGCCGGCAGATAGACCGGGCGGGACAGTGCGCCCTCGTGGACGATGGGGGCTACCAACACATCGGAACCGTACAGATAGCACTCCTCCGATTCCCAGCAGGCGGGATCCTGCGGAAATTCGTAGAACAGCGGGCGCATGACGGGGGTGCCTTTTTCGTGGGCCTCTTTCATCAGGCTGCGGGTGTAGTCCCTCATGGTTTCACGCAGAAGCATGTACCGGCGCAGGATTTCATAGACCTCCTCGCCATAGCTCCATACCTCGTTGTCGGCGCCGGTGTGGCAGTTGGCCTGGCCGTCGCTGCCTTCGATCATCCGATCCGGCAAGCGGTCGCCGTGCAGCCGCATCACCGGGCAGAAGGTGCCGTATTGGAACCAGCGGACCAGCAGCTCGCGGAAAGCGGGAGAAGACGGGTCGCCGCCGGTGAAGCCGCCGATATCGGTGGTCCACCACGGAATGCCGCACAGCCCCATGTGCAGGCCGGCACACAGCTGACTGCGGAAATCCTCGAAGGTGGAGTGGACATCGCCGCTCCACACCAGCGCGCCGTACCGCTGGCTGCCGGCCCAGGCACAGCGCACCAGGTTGACGATGTCCTGCTGGCCCTCGGCCTTCATACCGTCATAGAACAGGCGGGAGTACATCTGGGGATAGATATTGCCTACCTGCAGGTTGGTGCCGATTTTGTAGCGGTAGTTGTCAAACTCATACACCCCATATTCCGGCTCGGCTTCATCCAGCCAGAACAGGCGCACGCCGTGATCATAGTAGTTCTGTTTGCACTTTTTCCACACAAATTCCCGGGTTTCGGGGTTGGTGGCGTCCAAAAACAGGCTGTCGCCGCCAAATTGCATCGAGACCTTCACGCCGTACTCGGCCTGGATCAGCATGCCCTTTTCCTTCATTTCCTGGAAGTTCTCGCTGCGCAGGTCGATTTGCGGCCAGATGGAGACCATCAGCTCGATCCCCATTTCCTTCAGCTCCCGGCACATGGCCTTGGGATCGGGGAAGAATTTTTCGTCAAAGCGGAAGTCGCCCATGCGCGGCCAGTGGAAGAAGTCAATGACGATTACGTCAATGGGAAGCTGGCGCTTTTTGTATTCCCGGGCGATCTCCAGCACCTGCTCCTGATTCCAGTAGCGCAGCTTGCACTGCCAGAATCCCAGTCCGTATTCGGGCATCATGGGCACCGTGCCGGTCGCTTTGGCATAGGCCTCTTCGATCTCGGCGGGGGTATCCCCGGCGGTCACCCAGTAGTCCAGCTGCTTGGTGCTGTCGGCGACCCACTCGGTGCGGTTGCTGCAGAAGGAGGCGCGGCCGATGGCCGGATTGTGCCACAAGAAGCCGTATCCGCGGCTGGACAGCACAAACGGCACGCTGGCCTGCGAATTGCGGTGGGCCAGCTCGAAGGTGCAGTTCTTGATATCCATCACCGCCTGCTGGTATTGCCCCATGCCGTACAGCTTTTCCTTCGGGTCACTGATAAACGAGGCGGTCAGCTGGTAATCGCCGCCGAGAATCGGCTTGAAGCGGCGGGCCTGCAGATTCAAAGCGCCGTGCCAGCCCAGCTCCCGGAACAGCTCTTTGCCGTCCTGATTGTAATAGGCGATTTCCGCCAGCCTTCCCTCGTTCTGGCTGAGAACGGCCTGCAGCTTTCCGCTGCGGATACTGGCGCCCTTTTCCCCGATTTCAATTACGGGTTCTACAGCGGCCGGCGGCAGCAGAGCATAATCGGTATCCAAAATCTCTCCCATTTTTACGGCCCGCACCCGCAGGCTGTTCTCTCCCCAAGGCTCCAGCCGCAGGATCTCGCCGTTAAAGCGAACCACCAGGGCCTGACCATCTCTTTGAAAAACGCTCATAAAATCTGCCTTCTTTCTTTTTTAGTGTGGTGTCTCCTGCTGTTTGTTATTTTGTACAGCCCCGCGTTTTCTGCCGGGCCGTTCGCAGTGGGTTCAGAATACCGGGCGGGTCAGCAGCATCCGGATGCGGAAGGGCCGCCCGGGTGACAGCTCCTGCACGGCGCGGCGCACGTCCTCCTCCTGCACCGGCATGCCAAAGGGGACAGCGATTAGCAGTGTCTCTTTCCGTTCCTCGAAAAAGACCATCGCCGCTTTGCGCCCGGTAAATTCGGTCAGGGGTGCGTGAATGCCCAGCACCAGCAGCTCGCGGAATTCCCCGTCATCCACCTGGCAGGTACCCAGGTTAAAGGGGCACACAGAAAGGGTATCGGTCACGGGGCCGCTGCCATAGGGCCGGTCGATCACGGCGTGAACCTCCCCCGGTGCTTTCAGCGGGGACAAGGGGAACCGCCGCTGAACGATACCGGTGTACAGCCGCACCAGCGACGAGATCAGGATGACCCCCAGAGCCATGGCCCCGGCCACTCCGATGGTTTCCAGCAGCTTTTGGAGGAACTGCTCCGATTCCCCGGCAACGGCGTATTTCATACTGTAATAAATCCCGGCCCCGGGCACCAGGGCGAACAGGCCGGTGATCAAAAAAGCGGTGACCGGCGCTTTTTTCGTGCGGGCCATCCATTCGCTGTACAAAGCAGCGCCCAGTGTCCCGAAGAAGCTGCGCATAGCCGTCCCCAGGGAAGCGGGGGTGAGCAGATAGATCAGCAGGGCCACACAGCCCCCCAGTGATGCCCACACCAGCGGGCGGCCGCGAACGTTGTTGGTCATGGAAAAGCCGGTACAGCCGACCAGACAGCACAGAAGCGCCAAAAAAAGATTCATATCATCCAAGCCCGATCACCCCCATCAGAAGGGAGACCGCCGACGAGGCCCCCACAGCGCCCAGAGCAATGCTGACGGCGATCAGCAGTACATCCGCCAGCTTGCTGACCCCGGCGGTTAGGTCACCGGCCATAACATCGCGGATGCAGTTGGTCAAGGCCAGCCCCGGTACCAGATTCATCAGCACCCCGATGATGATGGAGTCGCTGTGAACACCGGGAAGCAAAAAAGCAAAACTCATGGAGACAGCGCCGATGCAGAAGCTCTCCAGCAGAAGATTAAAATAGACATTTACCTGCAGCCGCGCCAACGGAAACGACAGCATGGCCACCAGGACGGCCGGGATCAGGGACAGCGCGGCTTCCGCAAAACCGCCGCCGAACAGCATGGTAAAGCCCATGGACACCAGCGCCCAGGCAAGGCAGGTCTGCCATGGAGTATAGACCGGCATTTCCAGAATGCGGTCGATTTCCCGGTTCACGGTGTCAAAGTCCGGCTTTAACAGGCAAATGCGGCGGCACAGGTCGCTCAGGGCCATCATGCGGGACAAATTGGTCTTCTGTCCGGTAACGCGCACACAGCGGGTGGCATTTTCCCCGCCCGGCAGGCTGACCGTGGCAATAACCGTGGTGGGCACGCAGTACACCTGAGATTCCCCCGCGCAGTAGGCCATGTGGATCCGGTGCACCGAATCCTCCACCCGATAGATCTCAGCCCCGCTCTGCAGCATCAGAACGCCGATGCGGGTGCTCATATTCAACAGTTGATTGACATATTGCTCCAAAACAAAAAGGCTCCTTCTCTTCGGTCTTTGTTCCCATTCAGTATACCAACCACAACGGCAAAGTGCAAGGCCGGCTGTGGGGGCAGAAAAATTGTACGGACAAAATTTTTTGCGAAAACAGGTCATATTTGCGGTATAAAGAAACAAAGATGGAATGTTGAAGAAAGTTGTATGATAACGTATAATTAAGTTGTACGAATAAGAGGAGAGAAAGGCAGGCGATTGTTATGTCCAATCATCCCAAAGAGGGGGCCAAATACCAGATTTTAGTGGAGAATATCCGCCGGGAGATTCACGAGGGAAAGTATCAGACCGGAGACAAGCTGATGAGCGAAAACCAGCTGTCCGCCCAGTACGGATTCAGCCGCCAGACCGTGCGGCAGGCCCTGGGGATTCTGGAACAGGAGGGTGTGCTGATCCGCCGCAGGGGCAGCGGCACGTATATCGCCCGCGGCGGCCAAACCCGAAAAACCCGCACCATCGGGGTGATCACCACCTATATCACCGACTATATTTTTCCCACCATTGTCCGCGGTATTGAGGAAGAGCTGACCTCTTCAGGATATCATTTGTCGCTGGGGGTGACACGCAACCGCGTGGAGACCGAGGCCCAGCTGCTGCGCTCGTTCATCGAGAGCGGTGTGGACGGGCTGATTGTGGAGGGGACGAAAACCGCCTTGCCCAATCCCAATATCGACCTGTACAACAAACTGCAGAGCATGGGAGTGCCCTGCGTGTTTTTCAACGGTTATTACCGCGAAATGCCCGGCAGCGTCTATGTAGTGACCGATGACCGGCAGGCCGGCTTTGACGCGGTGCGCAAACTGCTGGGGGCCGGGTGCCTGCGCCTGGGCGGTATTTTTAAATCCGATGACCGCCAGGGGCACGAGCGGTACGCCGGTTTTGCCCGCGGCATCGCCGAGGCCGGCGGTATGCTGAATGACGACAGTGTGGTCTGGTATTCCACCGGGGATAAGGAGGAACTGTTCAGCGGCGCAATGGCCAGCCATGTGCTGCGGTGCCTGCGGAACTGCGACGGCGTGGTGTGCTATAATGACCAGATCGCCTATGGCCTGATCGAGCTGCTGCGCGGGCATGGCTTCCACGTCCCGCAGGAAATCTCCGTGGTCGGATTTGACAATTCCAGCGTATCCCAGTACTCCCCCGTGAAGATCACCACCTTTGACCACCCCAAGGATGAGATGGGCCGGCTGGCAGCCAGGAAGATCATCCGTATGGTGGAGGAAGGAACGAAGGAGACGTCCGTTGTGCTGCCCATGCCGCTGGTGGAAAAGGAGAGCGTGGCCCGGCTGAAGTAAGGATCGGCCAGACAGAAAAAGTGAGTTGTATTTCCACGGAAAATGCGGTACACTGGAAGCATCCCTGCAGAGAGCGCAGGGGAAAAACCGGCAAAGAGGAGTGTGCTGTATGCTGGAAGAACTGAAAGAACAGGTATACCGGGCGAACCTGCTGCTGCCCCGGTATGGGCTGGTGGTATTCACCTGGGGCAATGTTTCCGGGATCGACCGGGAAAAGGGATTGTTTGTGATCAAGCCCTCGGGTGTGGAATACGATAAACTCACGCCCGACGATATGGTTGTGATGGACCTGCAGGGCCGGAAGGTGGAGGGGAAACTGAACCCCTCCTCCGATACGCCCACCCATCTGCAGTTGTACCGAGCGTTTCCGAATATTGGCGGTGTGGTGCACACCCATTCCCGCTGGGCGACCATCTGGGCTCAGGCGGGGCGGGATATCCCCGCTTACGGGACCACTCACGGCGATTATTTCTACGGCCCGGTCCCCTGCACCCGCCGGATGACGCCGGAGGAGATCGCCGGGGAATACGAGAAGGAAACCGGAAACGTGATCGTCGAGACCTTTGGGGGCAGGGACCCCGATCAGATTCCCGCCGTGCTGGTGCAGTCCCACGGGCCGTTTACCTGGGGGAAGGATGCAATGGAGGCGGTGCACAATTCGGTGGTGCTGGAAGAACTGGCCATGATGGCCTGGCATACCGAGGCGATTGCTCCCCGGGCGGGGCAGGTTATGCAGCAGGAGCTGTTGGACAAGCATTTTCTGCGCAAGCACGGGAAAAATGCCTATTACGGACAGAGGGATCACTGATGAGCCGCGGAATCTGGCGCCTTGCCCCGGTGTGCAAGCAGGCGCTGTGGGGCGGAAAACGGCTGCTCTCGGACTATCATCAGCATTGCCCCGAGGGGACCTGTGCCGAGAGCTGGGTGCTGTCTGCCCATGAAGCGGGCAGCAGCCTTCTGGAAAGCGGGCCGTTTGCCGGGCAGGATCTGCGCACCATGGCGGCCGGGGAAGGAAGAGAGACGCTGGGGAAAAAAGGACAGCAATTTGACCGGTTCCCCGTGCTGATCAAACTGATTGATGCAGCGGCACCCCTGTCGGTGCAGGTGCATCCCGACGACGATTTTGCCCTGGAGCACGAGCACGAGTACGGAAAAACTGAGATGTGGGTGATTTTGCAGAGTGACCCGGATGCCTTTCTGTATTTTGGGGTGGAGAAAGATGTCACCCCCGAAGAGGTGCGCACAAGGGCCCAGGATGGCACGCTGGAAAACGTGATGCGCCGTGTACCGGTGCATCCGGGCGATGTTTTCTTCATCCGCGCCGGGACCATTCACGCCATCGGCGCGGGGATTACCCTGTGCGAAATCCAGCAAAACAGCAACACCACCTACCGGCTGTACGATTACAACCGCCGGGACCGGCAGGGGAAGCTGCGCCCCCTGCATTTGGAAAAGGCGCTGTGTGTGTGCGATTTGAAAAAGCGCGAAATGGCGGCTTCTCATTTGGATGCGCAGGCAATTCCGGGCGGGATGAAAACCCGGCTGGGCCAGTGCCGGTATTTTTCCGTGGACCGGTATGACTGTGAGACGGCGTGCCCAATCCCGCTCACAGAGGACTCGTTCTGTTCGGTCGTTGTGCTGACCGGGGAGGGAACCCTGTCGGTGGGGGAAGAGCGGATTTCCGTTCAGCCGGGGGACAGCTTCTATCTGCCGGCGCAGGAGGGCGTATGCCGGATGGAAGGGAAATTCTCGGTGTGCGCAACGCGTCTGGAATAAAAGGAAAACCGAAGGAAAAGGGATGGCCGGCCATCCCTTTTTTGTTTCAAAGCCGGCCGGTTCCCGGTAAAAAGAGAGGAGAAGGGCACCCCCTTTTTCTCCGTTTTGTCCCGGGTGCGGGCGCTTGACAGGCGATAATTTATCCGGTATAGTCAGACCGAAGAATAATTTTGCCGAGCATCATTTGCTCGGCAAATAATGCTCGAGTGATGGGAAGGGGGCCGGTTATGAAAAAGAATGTGCGCATGGCGGACATCGCAGAGAAGCTGGGAACCAGTACCGTCACGGTCTCCAATGCACTGGCGGGGCGGCCGGGGGTTGGCGATCATCTGCGGCAGAAAATCCTGGCCACGGCCCGCGAGATGGAGTACACACCCCGGGTTCAC
Source organism: Clostridia bacterium (assembly GCA_022767925.1). GTDB lineage: Bacteria > Bacillota > Clostridia > Oscillospirales > Acutalibacteraceae > Heritagella. Next base: position 11,902 of record JALENG010000027.1, on the reverse strand, counting down.
ACCACGCCGGGCGGGAAAACGGGCACCGGGGTGATTGCCGTGCTGGTTTCCGGGCGGTTCTCTCTGGAGAATACCTTTTATTCCCAGCTGTACCGCAGCTTTTCCATGGCCTGTTCACAGAAAGGGTTTTCGACGACCCTGACGGTGCTGTCCAGGGAGGAGGAGAGGGAGGCCCGGCTGCCGAAAGCTGCCGGGGAAGCGGAAGCCGACGGCCTGCTGATGCTGGGGCAGATGGATGCCCGGTTTCTGCGGGCCGCAGCCGGTGGAGAAAAGCCGTGCCTGCTGCTGGATTTTTACGGGGAAGAGCTGGATCTGCCCTGTGTGCTCAGTGATAATCAGACCGGCGGCTATCGGCTCACGCGGCATCTGCTGCAGAAGGGCTGTTGCCAAATCGGGTTTGTGGGCAGTATCCTCGCGACCACCAGCATTATGGACCGGTATCTGGGCTGCTGCAAGGCGCTGCTCTCGGCCGGGATTTCCCCGAGGCCGGAATGGCTGCTGCCGGACCGGGACGAAAATGGAAACCTGATCCCCTTGTCCCTGCCGGAGAAACTGCCCCAGGCCTTTGTCTGCAGCTGTGATGAGGTAGCCGGCACCCTGATCCAGGCCCTGCAGCAGCGGGGACTGCGGGTGCCCCGGGATATCCGGATTGCCGGGTACGACGATTACCGCTTTGCCCGGCTGTGTACGCCGCCGCTGACTTCGTACCGGGTGGATATCGACGGCATGGCCGGCCGGGCGGCCTCGCTGTTAATCCGTAGGATCCGGGGTAAGCCTGTTGCGGCCGGGCAGACCGTGGTGCCCGGGGCCCTGGTGATCCGTGATTCCACCGGAGAATGACCGCTGATTTGGGTTTTCTTTCCGCTTATGAAAAAGCCAGCCTGTTGTCCTTTTACGGGACAGCAGGCTGGCTTTTTGTACGTATGTTTATTTCATCAGCGATTCCAGATCAATGGTGTCGGCCGAGGGATCAGCCGGCGGGGTTTGTGCGGGTTTTTCCGCTCTCTCATGAGAGGAGATGTCCTCCATAACGTCATTCTCTGCGGCAGCACCGGCGGCGCGCGCTTTCAGGCGGGGAGCCACCTGCAGATAAATCACAGTGCCCACGCCCAGAACACCCAGAAGAATCAGCGATAGCCCCACCCAGAACAGAGTACCGCTGCCGCCGTTATTGCCGAACTGCACGGCCGTTTCTTTCGCCAGGTCTTCGCTCTCTTCGCTCTCTTCGCCGGTTTCCGGCGCACTGCTATCCAGTTCTTCCACCGGCAGCTTCTCGATCACGCTGGCGTCATCCACCAGGTCATCATTGCTGTCATTCTGGAAGGTATTGTTCCCCGTATAATAGGAAGTGCCGTCGTTGGGATCCACCGGCTCGTCATCGCCCTCCGGTTCAATCAGCGGCTGGGAGGAGACGGAGGATTCTGCCGAGCTCTCCGGGGTGCTCGATGAACTCTCCGGCTGAGAGGATTCTTCCATGGTGCTGGATGAGCTCTCCTCCGGTATGGAGGAAGAAGATTCCTCGAAGGACGATTCCGGTTCTGACGATTCCGAGGAAGACATCGGAGGATCCACCGGGTCTCCGGAGGGTTCCCCTTCGCTTCCGCTCTCATCCGTTGTAATGGGGGTGCCGCCGGCTCCGGTACCCATATCGGTCTCTGCGTAAACGGCTACGCCGCTTCCTAAAAGCATCAGCGCCATGCTGAGCGCGATTAATGTCTGTATCGCTTTTTTCCGTTTCATGAAAGACGATCTCCTCACTTCAAAAGATAAAGGCACAAACCCTGTGCGAAAAAGCAAAATCCTATTTTTGTATCATAGCACATTCCGCGTCGTTTCTCAATGAAAAAGTGCCTGGGATTTTGAAATTATGGAATCTTCAGGTCATCGGAATCGAGAAAAATGGTGACCGGGCCGTCATTTACCAGGCGCACCTGCATATCCGCCCCAAATTCACCGGTCTGCACCGTCACGCCCTTCCGGCGGACCTCCTGAGCAAAGGCACGGTACAGCGGTTCGGCTACATCCGGCGCTGCGGCTCCCGAAAAGGAGGGGCGCGTGCCACGGCGGCAGTCAGCCCCCAGGGTGAAATTGGAGATCAGCAGCATTTCGCCCCCGATATCCAGCAGTGAGCGGTTCATCTTTCCGTTTTCATCGCTGAAAATCCGCATTTCACACAGCTTTTTGGCCATAACCTGCCCGTGCTTTTCCGTATCTCCGGGCATCACGCCCAGCAGGATGACCAGCCCTTCCCCAATGGCGCGGTTTTCCCCGCCGTTGATCGTCACATCCGCTTGTTTTACGCGCTGCAAAACCGCTCTCATACCGATTCCTCCTCCTCTTCCCGCACAATCACACAGGGCGGGAATCCCTGCAGGCTGTCGCCCTGCGGATGGCTTTCCATGCGGCAGGGGATGTCCAGGTGCATCTTGGCGTATTCCGGCGCCCGGTACATGGTCCACACCGGCATTCCTTCGGCCGAGGGGGTCTCCCCAAGGGTGAAAGAGATGTAGATCTGCCGCAGAATGTCCCGCATCTTTTCAAAATCGGCCCATTTTTCCGCAGGGAAATCGGCGCAGTCGTCAAACAGCACCCCGTGGTCAAACCCGTGGGTGGCCGGCAGAAAGTCAAAGCTGTAGTTCCACACCGGCAAAAAGTTTCCCAGCTTCCCGGCCAGCAGGTCTGTGTAATACCGGTACATAAAATCGGTGTGAACCCGGTGCCAGGCAGTGCGCACGGCAGCCTCATCGGGCTGTTTTCCGGTCAGCAGGGCATCGGCGGCCCGCCAGGCCAGCGGGGTGTTATCCCCATACAGGTCGCGGCACTGGTCCTGCAGCCGGGGAGCTTCATCGGAAAACAGCTCGTACCGGTTGCTGCCGATCAGAATCCGCCCCTGCCATCCCCGGCCGGTGTACAGCTCGTCCTCCCAGTTCTCCGGGATGATGACCCCGTCGGCCACCGGACCGAACAGGCAGGTGCTGTTTCTTCCCGCGCACATCTGGCGCTGGGCCCGCAGCAGATCCTCGTTTTTCATGGTGAACAGAACCGACGGATCCGATTCGCACCCGGCAAAGCGGAAAAACTCGCGGGCGATATGACCGGCCGTTTTCCGCGAGCGAATGCTCTGGGTGCCTCCACTGGACAGGATCGCCTGAGAGAACAGCACACGTGCCGCCGGGGCGGCCAGCAGAGCTCCGATAGATTTGGCTCCGGCCGAGAGGCCCATGACCGTCACCCGCCGGGGATCGCCGCCAAAACAGGCGATTTCCCGCTGAATCCACTGCAGGGCCAGAATCTGGTCACCAATGCCGTTGTTGCCGGAGGAGGCACCGATCTGCAAAAAGCCCCACACGCCCAGCCGGTAATTCACATCCACATACACAAATTCCCCGGAGAAGGGCTCGACGCGGTCGGCGGCTCCGTTTTGAAAAGCACCGCCGTGCAGGTTAACCAGTACCGGCCGGCTTCCCTCACAGGAGGGGGTGAAGATATTCAGGTTCAGGCAATCCTCCCCATGGGTCTGCCATTCGTTTTCCTTTTCATCCGTCTCAAAGGCGAAGGGGCCAAAATGGGTGCAGTCCCGTTCCCCGGTCCACGGGTCACAGGGCATGGCGGGCTGAAAGCGACGGGCTTTTCCATAGGGAACCCCCAGAAAGCAGAGTCCGTATTTTCCGGTTTTGCCCCGCACGGGGCCCAGTGAACAGACGGTTCTCATTTTTCCTCTCCCTCTCTCGTATCGGTTTACGCCGTTTCTTCCTCTTTTTTGACGGCTGCCTTTTTGGCCGCCTGCTTATTAGCCAGCAGTACCACCACAATGCCGATCAGCACAAGGATCATGCCGAACAGTAGGTTCACACCGATTTCCTCGTGCAGAGCCAGGGCGGCAAACACGCTGGCAAGGATGGGCTTCACGAAAAAGGTCATCGAGCCAAGGCTCGTATCCGTTTTGGACAGGCCGTAGAAATAACTGGCGTAGGCAATGCCGCTGACAAAAATGGACAGATACACAATCTGCACCCAGATGGCGCCCCAGTCAAAGCCAAAGGGCGATACCCCCTGCCAGGCCAGCAGCGGCAGCAGGCACAGCGACCCCAGCGTGAAGCTGACGCCGGTCAGCGTCAAGCTGCCCACCTTGGCGGCAGTCTTCTTGCTCAGCACCGTATAGGCGCCGAACAGCACGGCACTGATCACAATCAGGATCACGCCCAGCGTGACATTTTCGCCCTCGATGCTGCCCGAGCCCAAAAATCCGGCTACCACAACGCCGCCCAGACCAATCAGCAGCCCCACGGCTTTCAGCCAGGTGATTTTTTCATGCAGAATCAGGGACGAGAACAGCGCCACAAAGATGGGGTTGGCACTGAACAGTACCGCTGAGATGCTGGCATTGGCGAAGAACACCCCGTACTGCAGCAGCGTCATGGACAGGGTCACATTGAGAAAGCCGAGCAGCAGCATCATCAGCACATCGCGGACCGTCATTTTCACCCCGCGCCCCCGCAGATCGAAAAAGGCGAACGGCAGCAGGCACAGACCGCCGAAGAAAAAGCGGATAAAGGTCAGCTGTGTGGCTGAGATAACTCCGGAAGTCGTCTTGCTGACCACTTCGAAGGTGCTGAAGAACAAAATGGTGATCGCCAGAAAGATTATGCCGTTATTCCATTTTTTCACAGATTGTTCCACTCTTTTCTATGTAATTTACTTCTCCACCACCGAGGGGAGCCCCGTCTGCCAGGTGATGGCTTCGCCGTCGCAGCTGGCCAGAATGGTATCCTGTTCGTCGGTGCGGTAGACGGCAATCCCGCTTTCTTCCAACAGGGCGAGAATCTCGCGGTGCGGGTGGCCGTAGTCGTTATCCACCCCGCAGGTGATCACCGCCGTCTGCGGCGAGACCGCCTGGAAGAATGCGTCTCCGGTGGAGGTGGAGCTGCCGTGGTGGCCCATTTTCAGCACATCGGCCGATACGTCCATGCCGGCCTGCAGCATGTCCTCTTCGGCTTCTTTCGTGCAGTCGCCGGTAAACAGGAAGGTGCGCTCCCCATAGGTCAGCCGCGCGACGATCGAGTAGGCGTTCAGGTCATCGTAATCCTGCCGGGTGGGACCCACCAGCTCCAAAAGAGCGCCGTTCTCCTGATAAACGACCAGACCCGCCTTGCCTTCCTTCACCTGCACGCCCTGCTCATCGGCCGCGTCCAGCATGTTCTCATAGCAGCGGGTGGTGGGGGTTTTGCTGCTCTTGGTTTTGGGCATATACAGGGTATCCGCCGGGATCGCCTGCAGCACCGCAGCCATGCCGCCGATGTGGTCTTCGTGTGGATGGGTGGCAATCACAATGTCCAGCCGATCCACGTTATGCTTCTGCAGCCACTGGCACAGGGTGTTTTTGGTGGCAGTGGTACCGGCATCAATCAGGATGTTGGCGGTGCCGCCGTCCTCCCCGGGCAACTGTACCAGAATGCTGTCTCCCTGACCCACGTCGATGTACCAGATTTTTGCTTCTCCCGCCGGTTCTCCCTCTGTGGAAGCCGAAGAGGGGGAAGACGGCTCGGGGGTAGCCCCAGGAATCCACCCTTCCCACAACTGGGGGTTGTTCCACAGGAACAGGGCGATGACCAGTAGAATCGTGAGAATGGTGCCGCCCACGGTCTGCTTTTTTCGGGATGCTCTTTTTTGCGCCAATTTGGTTCCTCCTCCTGCTTTGCCAAAATGACCGTTTTTTCGGTCTGAATCGCGCAAAGGGCCGCAGTCCTTCGCGGGGAACCCCCACGGAACTGCGGCCCCTGCCGCTTTCCCTGTTGTTTAAACGTCTTTGTACAAATTGAACCGGAACATTTTCGATTCATCCTCTTCGTTCTCACACTGAATGAAGGCTTCTGCAATTTTTCCGCCCTCGATCAGCCGGGTCAGCCCTACCAGCTGGCACAGTTTGCTCTTCAGGTTCAGCCGGTCACCCTCGCGGGTAATCAGCCATACATTCCCCTGGCAGTTTTCAAGGAGTTCTAAAAACTTCGGTACGTCGATATCGTGCATTTCCAACAGTTGATTCGCCATATGAACACAACCTCCTTCTTTCTATACACAATGGATTTGCCAGTGGTCGCCTTCATTATAGAGGAAAAACCTTCCCGGTGTCAATGGATGATTCCGTCGCAGATATGCACAACTCGCTCCGCTCTTTTGGCTATTTTGTCATCATGGGTGATGATAATGACCGTTTTTCCCTCTTCCCGCTGGTTTTTTAGGAGGTCCATCACCATTTCCGCCGATTCCCGGTCCAGGTTACCGGTGGGCTCATCGGCCAGCAGTAACCGGGGCTCGGTTACCAGGGCGCGGGCCAGGGCGGTGCGCTGCTGCTGGCCGCCGCTCATTTCCCCGGGGCGATGGTCGGTGCGCTGTGCCAGCCCCACCCGGCACAGCGCCTCCAGCGCCAGGGTGTGCCGCTGCCGTACCGGGATCCCCCGGTAGATCAGCGGCAGCTCCACGTTTTCCCGGGCAGTCAGCCCCGGCAGCAGACAGTAATTCTGAAAAACAAATCCAATGGTGTCCCGACGCAGCCGGGTCCGCCCCCGGGAGGAGAGCTTCCCTACATTTTTCCCCAACAGGAGATACTCGCCGCTGTCGGGCAGATCCAGGCAGCCCAACAGATTCATCAGGGTGGATTTGCCGCTGCCCGAGGGTCCGGTGATCGCCACCAGCTCCCCCTGCCCGATGGACAGATTGATATGCCGCAGGGCCTGCACGGTTTCACTCCCCCGGTGGTAAAACCGGCTGACATCCCGCAATGTGAGGATCGTTTCCATGTTTTTTGCTCCTCCCGCTTTTTCTCGTCTTCTATTCTTGTACAAATGGGGGATTTTATTCTATAATAGAAAGCAAGAATTTACCCGACCAATCGGAAAGGAGTTTTTCCATGCTGAATACTTTTTGGAAACAATTTAAAAGCGGAACCGACGTGCGCGGGGTGGCCAGCGAGGGCGTGGCTAACGAGCCTGTCAATCTGACCGATGCGGTCATCCGGCAGATCACCGGGGCCTTTGTCCTGTGGCTGCAGAAACGGACCGGTCTTTCTCCCGAGGAGATGACCCTGTCGGTGGGGCACGATTCCCGCATTTCCGCCGGGCGGATTTCCGGTGTGGTGTGCGATACCCTGTGCCGCGCCGGGGTACAGGTGCTCAACTGCCACCTGGCCTCGACCCCCAGCATGTTCATGACCACGGTGGACCTCCATTGTCCCGGTGCCATCCAGATTACAGCCAGCCATCACCCCTTTAACCGCAACGGGCTGAAGTTCTTCACCCGGGACGGCGGGCTGGAGGGCAGCGAGCTCAGCGAGATTCTGCAGCTGGCAGAGGAGGGCGCCATGCCGCCGGATGCCGCGGCCCCGGGGAAAATAACCGACACCGATTATATGACCGATTACGCCGCCGCGCTGCGCCGGACCATCCAGCAGGGCGTGAATGCGCCCGATTACGAGCATCCGCTCGCGGGATTCCACATTGTGGTGGATGCCGGCAACGGAGCCGGTGGATTTTATGCCCGCCAGGTGCTGGCGCCTTTGGGCGCCGATATCACCGGCAGCCAGTTTTTAGAGCCCGACGGCATGTTCCCGAACCACATCCCCAATCCCGAAAATCCGAAGGCCATGGAGAGCATCTGCACCGCCGTGAAAAAGGCCGGGGCCGACCTGGGTGTGATTTTTGACACCGATGTGGACCGCGGCGGCGCCGTGGATGAAAAGGGGGAGGAGATCAACCGCAACCGACTGGTGGCCATCGCCTCGTATATTGCCCTGCAGGGGAACCCGGGGGGCACCATCGTCACCGATTCCATCACCTCCGACGGGCTGAAGGAGTATATCGAAAATACGCTGGGCGGCCGTCACCACCGCTTCAAGCGCGGGTACAAGAATGTCATCGACGAGGCCATCCGCCTGAACCGGGAGGGTGTCAACTGCCCCCTGGCCATCGAAACCAGCGGCCATGCCGCCCTGCGGGAGAACTATTTCCTGGATGACGGCGCCTATCTGTGCACCCGGATTATCATTCTGGCCGCCTGCCTGCGCCGGGAGGGGAAGACGCTGGGCGACCTGCTGCGCCCGCTGCGGGAAGCGGCGGAGGAAAAGGAGATCCGCCTGCCGATTCTGGAGGAGGACTTCCGCGCTTGCGGCGAGAGGGTGATCGACGGGCTGCTTGCCTATGCCAAAGCGCACCAATGGCAGATTGCCCCCGATAACCACGAGGGACTGCGGGTTTCTTTCGGCCCGCAGGACGGCGACGGCTGGTTCCTGCTGCGCCTGTCCGTGCACGACCCGATTCTGCCGCTGAATATCGAGAGCAACCAGCCGGGCGGCGCCAAAGTGATTGCCGGGCACCTGTACGGCTATCTCACCTCCTGTGAGGGGATCGGGCTCTCCCCCCTGGAGGAGTATCTGCATTCGTAATCCCCCAAAAACAGCAACGGCCGGCTGCCCCGCCGCAGCCGGCCATTTTGTGCGGGGAATTTTGAAAAGGGAGAGTTTTGCAATGACGCATTTGCTGATTGTCATCATCTATCTGTCGTTTATCAGCCTGGGACTGCCGGACGGGATGCTGGGCGCTGCCTGGCCCAGCATGTACCCGCAGTGGAACGTGCCGGTCTCTTATGCCGGAATCGTCAGCATGATTATCGCGGCCGGTACCATTGTTTCCAGTCTGATGAGCGAACGCCTGACCCGGAAATTGGGCGCCGGCGGGGTGACCGCTCTGAGTGTGGCCGTGACCGCTTTGTCCCTGTTCGGGTTTTCCATCAGCAACTCATTTTTCATGCTGTGTCTGTGGGGGATCCCCTATGGGCTGGGGGCCGGCAGCGTGGATGCCGCGCTGAATAATTTTGTCGCCCTGCATTACAGCAGCCGCCATATGAGCTGGCTGCACTGCTTCTGGGGCGTGGGCTGCTCCATCGGCCCGTACATTCTGGGGGCCTGTCTGACCGGAGGATTGGGCTGGAACAGCGGCTACCAGATGGTGGGCCTGCTGCAGGTTGTGCTGACGGCTATCCTGTTTTTCTCGTTGCCCCTGTGGAAAAAGAAGGACAGGGAAAACCGGGAAGAACAGGGAAGCGGGGAGGAAAAAGCAGTGCCCTTCGGTCTGAAACGGGCGCTGAAGCTGCCCGGTGTCCGGGAAGTGCTGCTGTCCTTCTTCTGCTACTGCGCCATCGAGCAGACCACGGGGCTGTGGGCCGCCAGCTATGCCGTGCTGGCCAGGGATATCTCCGCTGAAGAGGCGGCGAGATGGGCCTCGCTGTTTTATCTGGGAATTACGGCCGGCCGTTTTCTCAGCGGATTTCTCACCCTGCGCTTCTCCGACCGGCAGATGATCCGGCTGGGGCAGGGGGTGTGCCTGTTGGGGCTGATCTTTCTGTTCCTTTCCATTGGAAATTGGGCCGTGCAGGGGGCGTTCCTCCTGCTGGGGTTGGGCTGTGCCCCGATTTACCCCAGTCTGATTCACTCCACGCCCCGGAATTTCGGAAAACAGGCGTCCCAGGCGGTAATTGGGCTGCAGATGGCCTGTGCCTATGTGGGCAGCTGCCTGATGCCGCCGGTATTCGGGCTGCTGGCGGATTTTGTCAGTATTCACCTGCTCCCGGTATTTTTGCTGGTCCTGCTGGTCCTGATGGTCTGGATGGCCGAGCAGATGAACCGTCGGGTTGCCGGTGCCGCAGCGCCGGCGGAATAGCGGGGCCCCCTTCCTTGTGGGCCGCGGGATTCCCCAAAACGGTCGAAAAAAGAAAGACCGCCATCCCTCTGCCGGAAAATGACCGGTGCGGGACGGCGGTTTTCATTTGTGGGAAAATTCTTTTGGGGAAATTTATTCCTCGGTCAGCTCAAAAATGCGGGCGGATACCTCGCACGGCAGAGAGACGGACAGAATGCCCGAGGCGGGATTCCAGGCAAAGCGGGTGTCCGGGTCGTTCATCGGATATGCGCAGGTGACCGTGACCGCTTCTTTACCCCGCAGATGGGAGAGGGGCAGCTCCACCGTATCGGTGGGGGCGTGCCGCCGCCATACGGCCACGTAGGACTTTTTCCCAGCTTTCAGTCCCAGACTGATCCAGGTATCGGAGAAATGGGAGACACCCAGCGGCCAGAAGGGCAGGCTGTTTTTGATATCGCCGCGGATGGTCTTGTAGTAATCCAGCGCCTCTTTCACGCGGTCAAACTGATCCTGCGGGATTTTGGCCAGGTGGCCGCTCTGGTGTACACGCATCAGAATGGCGTTGCACATGTTGAACACGGCATCCTCGCGGCTGGCGCCGTCCAGCGGATAGCTCCAGATCGCTGACTGCTCCGGCGTCAGGGCCGAGGGGGCGTTGGCCGCAATAGTGGCGTAGCGCAGATAGTCCTCCTGGTCACTGGTAGACTGGATGCTGTACCGGCTGAGCATGGCATAGTCCATGCGCAGGCCGCCGGAGGAGCAGTTCTCGATGATCAGATCGGGGTACCGGGCAAAAATGGAATCCAGCCAGGCGAGATAGGCGCGCTGGTGCCCCATCATGCCGTCGCCCACGCTGTCGGCGTACAGCTCGGTGCCGATGCCGGGCTCGATGTTGTAGTCCATCTTAATGTAACCCACATGGTAATCCTGCACCAGCCGGTCGATGACCTCATTGGCGTGGCGGATGACCTGGGGATTGCGGAAGTCCAGCTGCCAGCGGCTGCGGTCGCACACGCGCTTACCGTGGCGGACAAAGAACCAGTCGTCCGGGCAGTCGGGGCCCAGCGGGCAGTTGATGCCCATCACTTCCAGTTCCAGCCACACGCCGGGGATCATCCCCTTGGCGCGCACGGCGTCCATCACTTCCTTCAGACCGTTGGGAAAGCGCTCCAGGCTCTCTTTCCACTCGCCCACGTTGTCCCACCAGTTGCCCTTGGAGTACCAGCCGGCATCCACTACATAGTATTCGCAGCCCGCTTTGTGGGCGGCCTCGATCAGGGGCATTTCTTTTTCGGTGGTGGGGTCACCCCACAGGCAGTTCATATAGTCGTTGAAGATGATGGCCAGCGTTTCATTATCCCTGTTTTTGCGGCGGATGGCCCGGCGGTACAGGGTCAGCTGGTCCATGGAATCGTCGAAGCCCTTCTTCGATACGCCCACACTGACCGGTGCGCTGACAAACGTCTCGCCGGGCTGCAGATTTTTCCACCACTGGTTGTATTTTTCGGTGGGGCCGCACAGCTGCAGATAGCAGTTGCCCACGGTATCGCCGATCTCCCAGTGCCACGAGCCGTTGTGCTCAATCTGCCAGAACAGGGAAGAGCCGGTCTCCTTATTCAGCAGGTATGCCATGGGCAGAAATTCCTTGGCCGACCAGTTGCCGGTGTTGGAAAAGCGGATAACTTTGGAGGAATGCTGGCGGTACGCGGCGCTGTTGCGGGCCATACCCAGCTGGGGGAAGGAGTATTTCTGCCACTGCACCTCGCGCATCCAGCTGTTGTGGGGAACCCACAGCTCCATCTTGTCGTCCTGGTCCCGCAGGCCCTCTTTTTCGATGCCGTTTAACTCAAAGGAACTGAGGTACTCCAGCCCCAGCGGCGCTGTGCCCCGGTTTTCCGCCTCGGTCCAGCAGCGAACCACCGAGATGCCGTCGAAGAACTGGTAATGGCAGGTGACCTGCAGGCCGGTTTTGTCATCGAACAGCACAAACGTCAGCTTGCGGCCCTTTTCATTGCGCTCGTCCGAATGGCGCTGATATTTCAGCCGGGCGCCGGGCTGGGTCAGGGTCATCTGGGCGCCCTGGTGCTCGCCGGGGGTATCCTCACCGGTGACCATTACCTCCACCGGGCGGAAATAATCCTTGCCGGCCATGGAGTGCAGGGTCGATGCGTCATAGGGCAGGGCGGAAAAATGCAGGAGCTTCAGCTCCCGGG
>JALENG010000024.1 GCA_022767925.1 Clostridia bacterium | reverse complement strand
CTTTCCCGCGGTCCGTTACCGGAAATCTGCGCACCTGGGAGGATGTATTTCAATATTGTCAGGAAGGGGAAAATAAATGAAAACAGGAGGCATTCGAAGAAGCATCCCTGAGAGTCCAGCTTCCTGATAGGGAGAGATTTTATAGGGAGAGATTTTCGGGGAAAAGGAGAGGAAGAGCCTTTCTGCCGGACGGAAACGTGAAAGAAAAGAAAAAACAGAGCGGACCCGGAAAAACCGGGTCCGCTTTTCTCTTTTTTTCAGGGGCTGAATCAGCCCCGGGCCTTTTTCCCCCGGAGCGCTGCCCCGGGCCGCGCATAGAGAAGCCCCGCCAGCAGCGAGACCCCCGCTCCGATGCCATACATTCCGCCGCCCAGGCCCCAGGACTGCGCCGCGCCCCACGCCGCCGAGCCCAGCGCGGTGCCCAGATCCTTGGCGCCGAAAAACACGGCGTTGGCCGCCGCCCGGTTCTCCTCCCGGCTGAATTTCACCGCCGCGCCGTTGAGCAGGGCATACAGGATGCCGTAGCCAAAGCCGTACAGAACCCCCGAAATCCACAGGCTGACCGGGTTCATCCACACCCCCAGCAGCAGATAGCTGACCGCCAGGAGCACCGCCGCGGAAACGGCCGGGATCCGCTCCCCCACCCGGCGGCACAGGTTCCCCAGAAACAGGCGGGAGACGATCATCCCCAGCAGGTTCACCGTGAAGAACAGGCTCACGTCCTCCATGCCGTTCTCCTTTCCCCAGAAGGACAGGCAGGTGGACAGCGCCATCTGGCAGAAAATCAGCAGCATGGATAACCCCGACGGCCACAGCGCCCCGCTCTCCTTCGACAGCTTCCAGAACGAAGCGCCCCGGGGGTTCTTTTCGCCCGTTTCCCGGCCGGATTCTTCGGGGGCTTCGGCTTTGCCTGGGGCCGCTTTGCCCCGCAATGCCAGCAGGGAGACAAGGATCACCCCCGACAGCGCCGCCCCGGCGAGGAACAGCCCCTGAAAATTGTCCCCCTGGGACAGCAGCAGCCCCAGCGACGGCCCCGCCGACAGCGCCACCGCGTTGCCCAGGCCGAAGTACCCCATGCCCTGGGTGCGGTCCTCCGGCGCAAGGCACGCCGTAACCAAACTGCCCAGCGCCGTAGTCAGCAGGCTCATCCCCACGCCCTGCACGGCCCGCAGCACCAGCAGAAACCACAGGCTGCTGCACGGCAGATACAAAAGGAACACCGCCACATACAGAACGGCCCCCAGCACCGCCCCGTTTTTCTCGCCCCAGCGCCGCAGCACACCGGCCCCCGCCGGGCGGAAGAACAGCGCCGTCAGCGTGCACACCGTGGTGGATAAACCGGCCGCCGCCGTATCGTACCCCCTGTTCACCGTCCAAAGCGGCAGGGCCGTCACGGTCATCTGCAGGCAGATGGTCGTCAAACACGAAAGCCCCGTCAACAGCCAGAATACACCGGACAGCGAATGTCTCTTTTTCTCCATTTAGGTCGGCCCCTTTTCTCTTTTTATTCTCTGTCTCCTATCATACTCCAAAAACTTCCCCCTTTCCACGACGAAAAAACAGGTGTATGATAGGATAAAAGCAATAAAGGAGGGTTCTTATGGAATTTTTGCAGCTTCGCTACTTTGATGTCATCGCCCGGTGCGAGAATATCTCCCGCGCCGCCGAGGAACTGCACGTCTCCCAGCCCAGCCTGTCGGGCTCGCTTCTGCGCCTGGAAAAAGAACTGGGCTTTCCCCTTTTTGACCGGCGGGGGCGGCGCCTGCACCTGAACGACCAGGGCCGCCTGTTCTGGGAAAAAACCCGCCAGATTCTGGGGTTGCTGGCCGACTGCCGCCTGACCGGGGCGGCGGGCGCCGGTTCGGGGCGCATTGCCATCGCGTTCCAGAACCACAACGAAACACTGTTCCGGCAGATCTGCCGGTTCCAGCAGCGCTGGCCGGACATCCAGCTCCATCTGTACCAGAGCGTGATGAACGAGGCGTTTTCCATCTCCTCCTTCGATTTCATCCTCAGCACCTCCCGCCACAGCTTTCCCGTCCCCATGGCGTGCCTGCCGCTCAGCGGCCGCGGGTGGTACGCGGTGGTCCCGGCCTCTTCCCCCCTGGCGGCCCTGCCGGAGATCAGCGTCCCTGCGCTGCAGGACGAGAGCTTCTGCTTTCTGCGGGATAACCAGGGCAACTGGGAGGATTCGTACCGCATCTGCCTGTCCCAGAATTTTCTGCCCCGCAGCATGGTCACCACCAACAGCCCGTTTTACAAGCACCAGATCCTGGGGGAGGGGATTCTGTGCGGGTTCATCCCCACCGGCTGGTACGATTCCTGCAGCCAGAACCCCCGCATCCGGGTACTGCCGCTGCGCGGGTTTTCGAACGAGGCGGAGATCGGCCTGTACTGGAAAAAGGACGAGCCCCTGTCCCCCGCGGCCCAGCTGTTTTTGCAGTTTTTGCGGGAGGAAGGGAAAAAAACGGAAAATTCCCTGTAACAAAACGGGCGCGGGCGGGCAGTTGTGTGTGAAAGGACCCGGCGGCCGCCGTCTTTTCCATGAGAGAGGAGGGGAACTTTGATGAAAGAAAAACCCGGCATTCCTCCGCCGCACAGTCAGGCGCATATGCACGAGGTGATCACCCGGTACCGCACCATGGTGTACGGGATCGCCCTTGCACGGGTGCGCACCCGCGCAGACGCCGACGACGTTTTTCAGGAGGTCTTTCTGGCCTATTTCCGGGGAGCGCCGGCGTTTTCGGAGGAAGAGCACCGCAAGGCCTGGCTGATCCAGACCACCCTGCGCTGTTCCAAAAAGCTGCTGTTCTCCCCCTTTGCCCGGCGGAAGGCCCCGCTTCAGGAGGCCGACGCGCTGCCCGTTTTTGATACCCGGGAGGACACCGACCTGTGGCGCGCCCTGTGCGCCCTGCCGGACAAATACCGCCTGCCGGTTCATCTGTTCTACTTTGAGGACATGACCACCCGGCAGATCGCCGCCGCCCTCTCGCTCTCCGAGGGGAGCGTGCGCGTGCGCCTGACCCGCGGCCGGGCCCTGCTGCGGGAAACACTGGAGTCCATGGGGATCCACTCTCTGTGACGGGCCTTCCCACGTTTGAAAAAGGATTTTTTATAAAGGAGGTATTTTTATGAGTCACGCCCGATTTGCCGCCCTGCGGGAGCAGTTGGTTCCCGATCCGGCGGTGACATCCGCCCTGTACGCCCGCATTCATGAGCTCTCCGGGGAACCCGGCGGCCGGGAAAAGGCCGAACGGCCCCCAAGGAAGAGAGCGTGGCCCCTGGCGGCCGGCGCGTGCGCGGCGGTGCTGGCGGCGGTCTTTCTCCTGCCGTTTCTCTCCCCCTCGTCCGGCGGCACCGTCAGCGGCCCGGCGAAGGACGGCAATTTCGGAGAGGGCGGCATCCACCACGAGAGCAGCGGGGAAATCGCCGTGCTGATCCCCTGGGAGGAGCTCCCCCTCTCCTCGCAGTACACCACCCTGCGCCTGAACGGCACGGTGTACACCACCTGCCGCTCCTCCCTGTCCCCCTCCCAGCTGGGGGAAAAGCTGGGGGACCGGGAGGTAACGGGCTATGACGAGGAGGAGCGCGCCCACACCCGCACCTGCCCGGTGTACGCCCTGCAGGGCCTGTCGGAAGAAGCGGTGGTGGCCGTCCAGCTTAACGACACCACCCTGTGCGCCTATCTCTCGGACAGCTACACCCCCGCCACCCTGGGGGACTGGATCCGGGATCTGAACCTGCGGGAGGCCCTGACCTTCGGCCTTGTGTACGATACCCCGGCCCGGCTGGAGGAGGACAGCGCCTGCTACCGGCTGACGGACAGCGGCTTTGTCTGGGAAGCCCTGCTCGCGGCGGAAGCGGCACCCTTTGCCGCCGATCTGCTGGAGGATCCCATGGCGTATAAGCAGGTAGGACAGGAGGTTCTCACCTTCTCCGTCTCGGTCCCGGTACTGGGGCAGGAGAACGTCGCCCTTATCGTAACGGAGAACGGCTATCTGCGCTCGAACGTGGGGCAGACGGAAAAGCTGTTCTTCCTCGGCCGGGAGACCACCGAGGAACTGCGGCGCCGGGTGCGGGAAACCGGAATCCCCCAGGAGATCGCCCCTGTAAACGATGGGGTTTCCGCCGCAGCGGAGAGTTTCGCCGCAGAGAGTTCCTCGGCAGAGAATCCCGCCGCCGCAGAGAGTTCTGCCGCAGAGAGTTTTGCTGTCTCGCAGGACGGGGAGCCCTTGCCGGGATAAGCGCATTCCCCCCCGGCGGCACGCCGCCCGGGCGCACAAATCCCGCCCGCAAACTCCGCCCGTCCCTGTTTTTCGGGGCCGGGCGGTTTTTGTTTTTCCTGCACCCCGGGTACAGACTGCATCCTATGCCGCTCCCCAGGCACATCACCCCGCCTGCCCCCTTCCCGGGGGCCGGGCGGTTTTGTTTTTCCCGCCGCCCCGGGCGCAGACTGCATCTTATGCCGCTCCCCAGGCAAAAATATCGCCGTAAAAAGCAAAAAGGGCTTGACAATTGAACGGTTGCTCAACTATAATGGGGTTGTAAGTTGAACAGTTGCTCAACCATTCATAAAAAGAGAGGAAAAAGCTCTATGGCCAAAAGTCCGTTTTCCTGCGACTGCAGCGTCATCCACCACGAGGTGGTGGACCGGGTTTCCTCCGAAATGCTGGAGGAGGAGAAATTCCAGCGCGTCTCCTCGTACTTCAAGCTCCTGGGGGATCCCACCCGCATCAAAATCATCTGGGCCCTTTACCAGCACGAGATGTGCGTGTGCGACATCTCCTGCGTGCTGGGGATGACCAAATCCGCGGTCTCCCACCAGCTGTCCACCCTGCGCCGCGGCGGTCTGGTCACCTGCCGGCGGGACGGAAAAACGGTGTACTATTCCCTGCAGGATGAGCACGTGCGGCACATGCTGGAGAGCGGCCTGTCCCATGTCCACAAAATCGAACCGGTGCTGGAATAAAAGGAGGCATTCTTTATGAAGAGAACGTATTTATTAAAAGGGCTGGATTGCGCCAACTGCGCCGCCAAAATGGAGCGGAAGGTCAGCGCCATTGACGGCGTGACCGCGGCCCATGTGAACTTTCTGACCACCAAAATGACGCTGGAGGGCGAAGAGGCCCGCATGGACGAGCTGGCGAAAAAGGCCGAGGCCGCCGTAAAAAGCGTGGATCCCGATGTGGAAGTAAAGCGCATCGGGTAAAGGCCCATGTGAGAAAGGAGCATGGAAGATGAAGAAAAACCTGTGGCGCATCGGGGTTTCCGCCGCGTTCTTTCTGGCCGGAATTTTCGTCCCGGCCGACCCCCATTGGCTTTCGCTTTTACTGGAGCTGACTGCCTACGCGGTCATCGGCTGGGACGTCGTGTGGAAGGCCCTGCGGAACATCGTCCGCGGCCAGGTATTTGACGAAAATTTCCTGATGGCCCTTGCCTCTATCGGCGCCTTTTTCGTGGGCGAGTACAGCGAGGCCGTCGCCGTCATGCTGTTCTATCAGGTGGGCGAGCTGTTCCAGCACTACGCCGTGGAGAAATCCCGCCGCTCCATCGGCGAGCTGATGGATATCCGCCCGGATACCGCCACCCGGCTTCAGGGGGACGAAGCGGTCGCGGTGGACCCCTTTGAGGTGCACCCCGGCGACCGGATTCTGGTGCGCCCCGGCGAGCGGGTGCCGCTGGACGGCGTGGTGGAAAAGGGCACCTCCCTGCTGGATACCAGCGCCCTGACCGGGGAGAGCGTCCCCCGCACCGTAGAGGAGGGACAGGAGATCCTGAGCGGCTGTGTGAATCAGACCGGCGTTCTGACGGTGCGGGTTACCAAGGAGTTCGGGGAATCCACTGTCAGCCGCATTCTCGATCTGGTGGAGAATGCCTCGGAGAAAAAGTCGAAGCGCGAGGCGTTTATCACCCGGTTTGCCGCGGTATACACCCCCATCGTGGTCATCGCGGCCGTCCTGCTGGCCGCGGTGCCGCCGCTGCTGGTCCCGGGACAGTTGTTCGGGGACTGGCTGTACCGGGCGCTGACCTTCCTGGTGGTATCGTGCCCCTGTGCCCTGGTCATCTCGGTGCCCCTCAGCTTTTTCGGCGGGATCGGCGGCGCCTCGCGCATGGGAGTGCTGGTAAAGGGCGGCAATTATCTCGAGGCCCTCAGCCATGCCCAGATCGCGGTGTTCGATAAAACCGGCACCCTCACCCGCGGTGTGTTCGCCGTGCAGCAGATAACGGCTGTCAACGGGCAGGAAAACCGCCTGCTGGCCTTGGCCGCCTCGGCCGAGAGCCGCAGCACCCACCCCATCGCCCAGTCGCTGCAGGCATATGCCGCCGGGCGCTCCCCGGCCCCGGCCCCGGATACGGTGGAGGAAATTGCCGGGCGCGGCGTGTGCGCCGTGATCGGCGGCAAAACCGTCCGGGTGGGCAGCCGGGCTATGATGGAGGAAAATGGCCTGCTGCCCGAGCATGCCCCGGAGGACCCCTCCGGCACCGTGGTGCATGTGGCCGAAGACGGGCAGTATCTGGGATGGATTCAGATCCGCGACCAGACGAAGGACGGCGCAAAAGACGCCATGGCCGCCCTGAAGCGCACCGGGGTGGAGAAAACCGTGATGCTGACCGGGGACAACGAGCGCACCGCGCGGGAGGTGGCCGGTGAGCTGGGCCTGGATGCCGCGTACGCCCAGCTGCTGCCCGATGGGAAGGTCCGGCAGGTGGAAGCCCTGCTGCAGGAAAAGAGAGGAAACGGCACCCTTTTGTTCGTGGGGGACGGCATGAACGACGCGCCGGTGCTGGCCCGCGCCGATGTGGGCATTGCCATGGGCGCCCTGGGCAGCGATGCCGCCATCGAGGCGGCCGACGTGGTCCTGATGAACGACGATCTGTCCCGCCTGCCCCGGGCCATCCGGCTGGCCCGCCGCACCCTGCGCATCGCGAACCAGAACATCGTCTTTGCCCTGGCGGTAAAGGTCGCCGTGCTGGTGCTGTCCGCCCTGGGCCTTGCCAATATGTGGTTCGCGGTGTTTGCCGATGTGGGTGTGGCCGTCCTCGCGATCTGCAATGCCCTGCGCGCCCTGCGTGCCCCCACATAAATCTGCCGGCGACCGGCCAACTCCGTTTTAAAGGCCACACGCCGTTCTTCCCTGTGCGATCTGCAATGCCCTGCGCGCCCCAAGTAGATTTGCCTTCCGGCAAATCTACTTGCCGCAATTCGCCATGCGAATTGCTGTTCGAAACGCGAATGGCGGAGTTTACCCCCACGGCTCCCTTGTGTAAAGGGAGCTGTCAGCGAAGCTGACGGAGGGATTGTTTTACCGCGCACAACCCCCGCGACCGCAAGGGCAAAGAAAATCCCCGGCTCGTTTGGGCGGGGATTTGTAAAACAAGCAAACCGACCTGTGGTTACGATCACAGGCCGGTTTTTTGTTTTGCACCGGCGCGGCAGCGCCATGGATCCCTTGCGGAAAGGAACCAGCGGCTTTCTGCGCTTTGGCGCATGACAATCCCTCCGTCATGGCTTATGCCGTGCCGGGGTATATTCCCGCCCCTTTTTTCATAAACTGAGCTGTGCTCCCCCGGGAAGCGGAAAAGGGCAGGGCGCCCCGTTTTTCCCGGCCAAAAAGAAGGGTTTTGCCCATAAATTCCGATAGAATTATGAAAAAACTGGAAACTTTTCACCCTTTTTCTTTCTTTTTCCCGCCGGTATGCTATACTATGGGTACATCTCCCGTCCGGGAAAAGCGGAAGAACGCCGGACCGGGAACCCCGCCTGGCAGAGAGGAGAGCCGTTTTTATGAAGCTGATTTTTTTGGGGGCCGCCCACGAGGTGACCGGCTCGTGTACGCTTCTGACCGTTGGAGAGAAAAAAATCCTGATCGACTGTGGCATGGAGCAGGGCGCCGACACGTTTGAAAACTGCGAGATGCCGGTTTCCCCGGCCGATGTGGACGCGGTCCTGCTCACCCACGCCCATGTGGACCACTCCGGTAAGCTGCCCGCCCTGGTGGCCGGGGGCTTTCGCGGGCCGATTTTTGCCACATCGGCCACCTGCCAGCTGTGCGGGATTATGCTGCGCGACTGCGCCCACATCCAGGAGAGCGAGGCCAAATGGCGCAACCGGAAGGCCGAGCGCGCCGGGAAAGAGGGGTATGTCCCCCTGTATACCATGGCCGAGGCGGAGAAGACGCTGTCCCTGATGAAACCCTGCCGGTATGAGGAGCACCTGGCGGTGAGCGAGGGGATCACGGCGCGCTTTTTCGATGCGGGCCACCTGCTGGGCTCGGCCAGCATCGAGCTGGAGGTGGAGGAAAACGGGGAGAAAAAGACCCTGCTCTTCTCCGGTGATATCGGGAACGTCAGCCGCCCGCTGATCCGCGACCCCCAGAGGCCCCAAAGGGCCGACGTGGTGGTGATCGAATCCACCTACGGCGACCGGCTGCACGGCCCGCGCCACGACTACCGCCGCCAGCTGTGCGACATCATCGGGGAGACCCTGGACCGCGGCGGCAATGTGATCATCCCCTCGTTTGCCGTGGGCCGCACCCAGGAGCTTCTGTACCTGATCCACGGGATCAAGCAGCAGAACCTGCTGCCCCGCCACCGGGATTTTCCGGTGTGGGTGGACAGTCCCATGGCGGTAGAGGCCACCCGGATCTACTCCGGGCAGAACGGCGACATGTGGGAGTATTACGATGAGGAAACCCGCGCCCTGCTGCAAAACGGGGAGAATATCCTGCAGTTTCCCGGCCTGCACACCGCCGTCACCAGCGAGGAGAGCATCGCCATCAACGCGGACCCCACCCCCAAGGTGATTCTGTCCGCCAGCGGCATGTGCGAGGCCGGCCGTATCCGCCACCACTTAAAACACAACCTGTGGCGGCCGGAATCCACCGTTCTGTTTGTGGGATATCAGTCCCAGGGGTCGCTGGGGCGCCTGCTTCTGGACGGCGCGCCGCAGGTAAAACTGTTCGGCGAGACGATTCAGGTGCGGGCCCGCATCGCCCAAATGGAGGGCATCAGCGGCCACGCCGACCGGGATATGCTGCTCCACTGGCTCGCGGGTTTGTCCAAAGCGCCCCAGATGGTGTATGTGAACCACGGGGACAACGAGGTGTGCGAAGCCTTTGTCAAGACCATCGGGGAGACCCTGCACTTCCCCGCCACCGCCCCCTATAACGGGGCCGGGTACGATCTGATCGAAAACCGCTGCCTGTACGCCGGGAATCAGACGCCCATCGACAAAAAAGCGGTGGCCCACCGCAAAACCCAGACGGTATACGAGCGCCTGCTGGCGGCAGGCCGGCGGCTGATGACCGTCATCGAGCACAACCGCGGCGGCGCCAACAAGGATCTGGCCCGCTTTACCGATCAAATTCTCAGCCTGTGCGAAAAGTGGGACCGCTGACCGGCCCGCGCACGGGAGCACGGAAAGGAGATTCTGTGATGAAAATCTGCGTATTCGGTGCTGCCAGCACAAAAATTGACCCCGCCTATATCGAAAAGGTGGAGGCGCTGGGCCGGAAAATGGCCGAGCGCGGCCACGACCTGGTGTTCGGCGCCGGGGGCAACGGCCTGATGGGCGCGGCCGCCCGCGGGATGCGCCAGGCCGGAAAGGGGCATATCACGGGGGTGATCCCCTCCTTTTTCCGCGACGAGACCATCGAGGCAATTTTTGACGACTGCGACGAGCTGATTTTCACCGATACCATGCGGGAGCGCAAGGCCAAAATGGAGGACCTGGCCGATGCGTTTCTGGTGGTGCCCGGGGGAATCGGCACCTTTGAGGAGCTGTTCGAGGTGATGACCCTCAAGCAGCTGGGCCGCTTTGACAAGCCCATCGCGATTTACAACCTGATGAATTACTATGACGAGATGGAGACCGTCCTGTTCCGCGCCATCAATAAGCGGTTTATCCGCGCCAACTGCCGGATGCTGTACCTGATGTCCACCGATCAGGAGGAGCTGTTCGATTATATCGAGCACAGCCGTCCTCTGGGGATGGATGTCCATCAGCTCAAGGACGGATAACGGGTCTCCCCTTCCCCCCTGTTTTTTTGAAAAATCGTGAAAATTGCCCATGACATTTTGCGAAAAAAAAGAGTAAAATAAGAGCATGGGATCATACGGCGTGTAGTTCCGAGAAACTGTAACGGCACCCCCAACCGCGCAAACCGTGGTTCGGGGTGCGTTTCACGTTGTATCCGGGCTGCGCGTCTTTTTGCGGTTTTGCAAAAGAGGGGGATTTTCCATGAGAACCGGGGCGGGCATTCCGCCGGCTTCGGGGCCGCCGGCGCGGCGCTCCCCCCACACGGCCTCCCCCCACACGGCGGCGGAGGAAGACGAGTAAGAAAGGAGACTTCATCGGATGTTCCAGGTTCATGACAAAATTATGTATGGTACACAGGGCGCCTGTGAGATTACCGAGATTGCCGATAAAAATTTTGGCAGGGAAAAGCACCGCTATTACGTATGCAAGTCCCTCTCCCGCCGGGATGAGACGATTTTTGTCCCCGTGGATAATGAAAAACTGGTGGCCAAAATGCAGCCGCTGCTCAGCCGGGAGGAAATCCTCCGGCTGATCCACGATATGCCGGGAGAGGACCCCCTGTGGGAGGAGGACGAGACCCTGCGCAAGCAGCTGCACGCCTCCATTCTGTCCCGCGGGGACCGCCGGGAGCTGGTTCGGCTGATCCGCTCCTTATACCTGCACAAAAAAGAGCGCGAATCGAAGGGCAAGAAATTCCACCAGTGCGACGAGCGCTGCCTGAAAGAAGCCGAGGAGCTGATCAACAGCGAATTCTCGCTGGTGCTGCAAATTCCCCCGCAGCAGGT
This sequence comes from Clostridia bacterium, assembly GCA_022767925.1. Taxonomy (GTDB): domain Bacteria; phylum Bacillota; class Clostridia; order Oscillospirales; family Acutalibacteraceae; genus Heritagella. Next base: position 8,597 of record JALENG010000024.1, on the reverse strand, counting down.
GGTTTCGTTTATCCGGCAGCAGCTGGAGGGCCCCTCCCCCGAGACGGCGTGAGGAAAAAAGAAGCGGATGGAAATCTGCCTGCAAAGATTTCACCGGCAGCTTGACAGAGCCCGCGGTTTCGCCTATCATAAAAACGAAAAGAGCGATCCCATGGCAGGGGAAAAATCTGGTTGACATTTTTCTGCCCCGGCTCTATAATAATAGTAGCAGGGATAGCTTCTGCATGAGACGAGTGACGGTTCCGACTCGTCGGTAAAATAAAAACTGACCGAGCGATGATGTCGTGTGACGGCTCTGACACGACGGTAAAATAAAAATTGGCCGAAAGAAGTTATCCGGCGGGGAGGGTGTTTATCCCTCTCCGTTTTTTTGTATGGGAGCATCGAAATATGGAGTATCTTGCGGATATATACAGCCTGTCCTCTCAATTTTACACCGATTATCCCCACAGGCAGTATCCGGAAATCCTTGTTAAGAAAGACAGACCCTATTCCTGCCTGCTCATTGCGTATATGGAGGATTTGTTTATCTGCATCCCGTTTCGATCCCATGTGCAGCATAAATATGCCTATCACTTCAAAACCTCTGCCAGGTCTCTGCGGTGTCAGTCGGGGCTGGATTATACCAAGTCTGTTCTGATCCGCAATCCTGACTATTTGGATTCCGCAGCGCCGGCGGTTGTTGATCAGGACGAGTACAGAGAGGCCATGCTGCATTTGCCCCGAATCATCCGGGAGGTTTATGCGTACATATCCGATTACAAAGACGACCTGAACGGTATCAAAAAACTCCATCCCCGGGAATGGCAGCGCCGTTATGGAAGGTCTACCCTCCCGTATTTCAATGACTTTTTGACAAACGCTGCCGGTGCAGATCATACGAAACCGTAAGGAGAGCCAACGTATGCTGGCTCTCCTTTTTTGCGGAAAAAAGCAGGAAGCGGATGGAATTCCATCCGCTTCTTTTCTGCTTATGGATCTTCTGTTTCTTTGGGGATTCTCCTTGTGGAATGCCCCCGCTTTTACAGCCCGAAGCCGAAATCGTACCGGTTGCCCATCTCGTCCACATAGGGCTCCATGTCCAGCGGCATGTCCTCACAGTGCCGCTCCACCGTCTCCATATCCCGGGGCATCTGCACCGGCAAACGCCCGGTGGGCACGGCCTTTCCGCTGAGCATATCCAGCACCGCCTGCTGCTGCACGCCGAAATCCACCAAAATGGCGTCGGCATACGGCTCCATCTCCGCCATCACGGTGGGGTTGTGCATGCGCAGGCACACGATCACCGGCTTTTCCCCCGCGCGCTTTTTGGTCTCGATCACCAAATCGAGGTCGCTCTCGTTGGCCGCATACCCGGTCTTCCCCCAGTAGCTGCGGGAGAGCCCCTCCTCCCGGAAATCCCCGCTCATCAGGCTCTCTTTCCGGGCGTGAACGGCGGTATAGGGGCGGTACTGCAGGGAGATGGGCCGGTAGCCGTTGCCCCCCATCTCCCGGTCGGCGGCGTCGTACCCGTCGGACAGCGGGCTCTCCACCCAGCACAGGCAGAAATCCGCCTCCTCGGGCGTATCCACCCGGTCATAGTAGCGGGCCAGCAGGGAATTCTCCACCGGATCCACCTCCTGCGCCGGGGTGACGTCACGGAAGAAACTTTTCCGCGCCTTTATGTGCCGCACGGGGATATACACCTTCTGCCGCCCACGGCGGGGGAAGGCCTGCCCCTTGTTTTTCAGCAGCACCAGCGAGCGCAGCTGTGCCTCGTACCCGGCCCGGCAGTGCTCCTCGCAGCCCACAATCCGCTCGCTCTCCTGGGGGTCCAGGTACGGGTTTTCAAACAGCCCCACCCGGAACATATTCAGCAGCAGCCGCCGGGCGCTCTCCTCCATGCGGGCGCGCATGGCCGCTTCGCCGTATTTTTCGCACCCCATGCGGTACGCCTCCAGAATGGGCCCGATCTCGCTGTTGCCGCCGAACTGATCCACCCCGTTTTCGATGGCCAGCAGGTGGCGCTGCGCCACGCTCAGGGATTCGACGCCGTAGCACCGGCTGCCGAAGGAATCCATGGTACCGGCCGGGTCCGCCGTAATGCCCCAGTCGGTGCAGATCACCCCGTCATAGCCCACCTGCCCGCGCAGCAGGTCGCGGATCAGGTACCGGCTGTAGGAATTGCCCACGTTCTGCCCGTATGTCTCATCCACATTCGAGGAAACCGTGTAGTACGGCATCACGGCGGAGACGCACCGGGTCGGCCCCGGCAGCGCAAAGGCCCCTTGGGTAAACGGCGTCAGGTGCTCCTGAAAATTCCCGCCGGGGTACACCGCATATTTGCCGAACGCATAGTGGGCATCGCGCCCGCCCTCGCCCGTGCCGCCGCCGGGCCAGTGCTTGGCCATGGCGCACACGCTCTCCGGCCCCCAGCCGTCCTCGCACCCCGGGGTGGTCTGCATCCCGTCGCAGTACGCCGCGGCATAGGCGCGCACCAGCTCGGGGGAAACGCCGAACGTATCCTCCAGCCGCATCCAGCGCGGCTCGGTTCCCAGATCCACCTGGGGGGACAGGGCGGTGGTGATCCCCATGGCCCGGTATTCCCGGGAAATGATCTGCGCGTACTGCCGGCACTGCTCGGGGGAGAAGGCCGCCGCCATGCCCAGCCCCTCCGGCCAGCGGGAGACATCCTGCCCCTCGCTCTTAAATTCCGTCCCGGCCGCGGCGGCGCCGTTACGCGGATCGGTGGAAAAATTCACCGGAATGCCAAAGGGCAGCGCCTCGGCATAGGCCTGCATGGCGTTGCTCCACCGGGCGGCCGTCCCGGTGGACTGCACCTTCATCACCAGCACATGGCGCACATGATCCTCTGCCAAAAATTTTCTCTGGGCGTCGCTCATGGCCCAGGGCTCCTCCCCGCTCTCGGGGAAGGATTTTCCGTGATAGGTGGCCTGAAACGGGCCGCCCGGCAGCGCCGGAACCATCTGGTGGGGGGAGTACATCATCAGCCCGGCGATCTGCTCGATGGGCAGCCGCGCCGCCAGATCGGCGGCCCGCTCCTGCGGGGGAAGGCGCCAGTCCTCAAAGGGCAGCAGCTCCCCCGTCCCGCACAGATCCCGGAACACCAGCCCATCCCGATGGATCACCCGCCCGGTGGCCGTGCCGATGGTCTTCCCACCCGGGTTGTGATACAAAACGTACCCGTTTTTTTCTTCCCGCTGTACCTTCTCCATTTTTGTCCTCCCTTATGTTTCTATCATCACCAGCGTATCCTGCTCCCGCAGCTCCGTGCGGCCGTTGGGAATCAGCACCTTCGGGCCACGGCGGATCAGCACCACCAGTTTTCTCTCCCCCAGCTTCAGCTCGGCCAGGGTTTTGCCCACCCATTCGTCATTTTTGTCCAGCACCCGTTCCGACAGCCCCACCTGCCGGTCATCCTCGTGGGACAGGGCGCTGACCACGATCCCGTCGCCCGGCCGGATCACGGTGTCGCCGCCCGGCACCATCCGCTCCTCCCCGCGCAGGATCAGCACCAGCAGCATCCCCGGCGGCAGCGGCAGCTCTTTCACCGGCTTGTTCACCCAGGGGTGCTCCCCGCCGATGGGCAGCTTGATAAACTGCACGGGCACCTCCTCTTCATAGTCGCTGAAGGTCTTCATCACGTTGCTCTCGTCGTCAATCATCGAGAGTTTTTTCGCCGCAAAGGGGATCAGCGCCCCCTGCAGGCTGATGGAGAACAGCACAATGAAGAAGACGATATGGAACCCGTCATTTTTGGTATAGGCGGGGCTGACGATCGCCATAATGGCAAATACGATGGAGGCCGCGCCGCGCAGCCCGGACCACGCCACCAGCAGCTGCTGCCGCAGGGGGCAGCGGAACGGGGTGAGCAGCAGGAAAACCGCCGCCGGCCGGGCCACAAAGGTCAAAAACAGGGCAATCAGCAAAGCCGGCACCAGGACCGCCGGCATCTGGGACGGGAACGAGAGCAGCCCCAACAGGAAAAAGATCAGCATCTGCATCAATCCGGTCACCCCGTCGAAGAAATGGACCAGCTGCTTTTTGTTGGGCAGGGGGCGGTTGCCCAGAAGGATCCCGAACAGGTATGCAGAGAGGTACCCGTTTCCCCCGAAAACCGTGGGCAGCGCATAGGAGAACAGCACCATGGCCACCACAAAAATGGTATCAAACCCCTGGGTGGCAAAACGGAAGCGCCGCAGCACCCACAGGGACAAAAGGGCCATCAGGATCCCGCTGACCACCCCATACACAAGCTGGGCAAAAACCAGATAGGCGATCTCGCCGCCGGTGGCCGTGCCGCTCATCACAGAGAGAATGATGGCCGTGAGCATATACGAGCACGGGTCGTTGCTGCCGCTCTCCACCTCGAGCAGAGAGTCCGTGTGATGGCGCAGGCTCAGCTTTTTTGAGCGCAGAATCGAGAACACCGAGGCGGCATCCGTGGAACCGGTGACCGCACCGATGAGCATGCTCTCCCAGAAAGCGATGCGCAGCACAAAGTGGCAGAACAGCCCCGTGAGGCAGGCGGTGAGAACCACCCCCAGCGTGGAGAGCAGCACCGACTGCACCGCCACCGGCCGGGCCTGCTTCCAGTTCGTGCCAAAGCCGCCGTAAAACATGATGAAAACCAGGGCCGCGGAACAGATCCGCTCCGCCAGGGGAAAATCGTCAAACGGGATTTTCACAACCCCGTCCGTGCCGAAGAACATTCCCAGCAGGATAAAAATCAACAGCATGGGAATCCCCAGCCGCTGGGAAACACGGTTGCAGACAACGCACAGCAAAATGATGATTCCAATCAGCAAAAGAAACTCCGGCACAGGCCCATCTCCTCTCTTTCCTCTCTTTTTCCGCAGAACCCTGCCAAAAAATATACGGGCGGTATTAAAAATTATACCATAGAAATCCCCGGGAAGGAAGGGAAAAACAGACCTGTCCCGAGGGTTTTGGAATCCATCGGATTGACACGCAAAGGCGCCCATGCTATTATTACCTATATCTACAGTTTGTAGATTGGTTTATTTTTCGAAAGCAGCGAGGGGATAAAAAGGGCGGTTTCTCCCCGGGGAGAGCGGTTTTTATGCCATCACGGCAATGCGCCCATTCGTGAAAAGGGAATCGTGAAGAAGGAAAAAGAAAAATCCCGAACGCTTTCGCATTCGGGATTTTTGGTGAACCATCGGGGATTTGAACCCCGGACACCCTGATTAAAAGTCAGGTGCTCTGCCAGCTGAGCTAATGATTCATGCTTTTATTTTCACAGCTTGATTATTATAGCAAACCCGCGGGGGTTTGTCAACTGTAATTTAAAAAATGACATTGGAAAAATCCAATGTCATTTTTTAAATTACGCTTGCCTCTCCTGTTTGGAAAATCCAATGTCATTTTTTAAATTACCGGAATTTTGTTTTACAAAATTCCTGATAGCTTGCCTTTCCTGTTTGGAAAATCCAATGTCATTTTTTAAATAGCTTGCCTCTCCTGTTTGGAAAATCCAATGCCATTTTTCATTACTGGAATTCTATTTCACAAATTCCGGAGATTCCCCCCTGCTTTACGGCGGGGTTTCAGTCGATTTCCTTCACCCGGGTGGGATCAAAATAGCCGCGGGCGTCGGGTGCTTCGTCCGGGCGGCCCACCAGCACAATCGCCATGGGCACCGAATCCACCCCGATGATCTCCCGGATGGCGTCGCACCGGTCCTTCACCGGGTACAGGCCGCACCACACGGTGCCGTACCCCAGCTCCAGCGCCTGAAGCATCAGGTTCTCGATGGCGGCGGCGCAGTCCTGGGGCCAGAATTCCCCGCGCTCGCCCTCTTTCTGCTCCTCCGGGGAGGGGCGCCCGCACACAACGATGGCCGCCGAGGCATCGGTGATGTACGCGCAGTAGGGATGGGCCTGCCGGATCTGCTCCTTCACGGCGGGGGAGCGCACCACCACAAACTCCCACGGCCGCCCGTTGCGGGCACTGGGGGCCATCATCGCGGCCTCCAGAATGGTGTGCAGATCCTCCTGCGGCAGGGGCGCCCCCGGCACATATTTGCGAATGCTGCGGCGCGCCCGAATGGCCTGATAAACCGTCATACAATCGTCTCCTCTCTGTATGGGGCCCGATGACCGGACCTTTTCTCTTTTCTGTTTGCTACTATTTTATCAAATCTGCGGCCAAAATACCATACATTTTTCCTTGCCCTCTCCAATTTTTTCTCCTCCCTTGATTTCCCGCCGGGCAGCCGATACAATAGGAGTAATCCATTTTCCGTGAAAGGAGACCGTTATGCAGAACATTCTGGTAATCGGCAGCTTAAATCTGGATTATGCCATCCGCGTGAAAGACATGCCCCTGCCCGGGGAGACCATTTTGGGGGAGGGCCTGACCCTCAGCCCCGGCGGAAAGGGCGGCAATCAGGCCTTTACCCTGGGCCGCTTTGGCCGGACGGTCGCGATGATCGGCGCCGTGGGCGATGACGCCAGCGGCCGTATGCTGACCGCCAATCTGGAAAAGGCCGGCGTGGACACCGGCGCCATCGAGCGCCTGCCCGGTGTGCCCAGCGGTCAGGCGTTTATCCACATCAACGAAAAGGGAGAGAACAGCATCACCGTGATTCCGGGGGCCAATGCGCAGGTCTCCCCCGCCATGATCGACCGGCACATGGACCGGCTGCAGGCGTGCGACGCGGTGGTCATGCAGCTGGAAGTGCCCCTTTCCGCCGTGTGCCACGCCGCCGCAAAGGCCAAAGAGCTGCACAAAACCGTGGTGCTGGATCCGGCCCCCGCTGTACCGGATCTGCCGGAGGAGCTGCTGCGCCAGGTGGATATTTGTAAGCCCAACGAGACCGAGCTGCACATTCTCACCGCCATGCCCACCGATACCGACGAGCAGGTGATCGCCGCCGCCCGCGCCCTGATCCGCAAGGGCGTGCGTCAGGTCACAGCCTCGCTGGGCGGGCGCGGGGTGATGCTGGTCACCGAAAACGACGCGCACCTGTTTGCCCCGCCGCCTGTCACGGTGGTGGATTCCACCGCCGCCGGGGACAGCTTTACCGCCGCGATGGTGGCCATGTACGACGGGGACAACCTGCCCCGGAGCCTGCGGTTTGCCAACCGGGTGGCTTCGCTGGTCTGCACCCGCCCGGGGGCCCAGTCCTCGATCCCCGATGAAGAGGAAATCCGCGCCCTGATGCAGGAAGAAGCATAACGCCGCCCCGGTAAAGGAGGAAAAACCATGCGCCGCTGTGACCGTGAAATGACCGATTGGGAGGAAATGCTCGCCTTTTTGCGCAGCCGGAAAATCTGCCGCCTGGCGCTGTGGGATGAGGAGGGGCCGTACATCCTGCCCCTGTGCTTCGGCTTTGCCCGGCAGGGGGAGACGCTGGTGCTGTATTTCCACAGCGCCAAACAGGGGCGGAAGGTGCGCGCCATCGGCGAGGGCGTGCAGGCCGCGTTCGAGATGGACGACGGCGGGCGCGTGCTGCCCGGGGCGACCCCCTGCCAGTACAGCTGCGCGTACCGCAGCCTGACCGGGGTGGGATTGGTGCAGCCGGTCCGGGATCCTGCGGAAAAACAGCGCGCCCTGTCCCTTCTGATGGAGCAGCAGACCGGCGCCCCCGCCTCCTTTTCGCCGGAACAGGCCGGAAGCGTGGCTGTGTTCCGCCTTTCGGTCACAAAGCTGACCGGCAAGCAGCACTGCCCGGCGGAATGAGCGGCGCCGTTTGCCGCGCTGCACCCTGTCCCGCCCCTCTTTTTTCTGGGGGGATCCCCCTGCAGCGGAAAAAGCACGGCCGCTGAACTTCTGGCCCAAAAAATGGGCTGGCGGTGGCTCCCGGTAGACCCGCTGGCCGAGCGGCTGATCGAAAAGGCTTTCAAAATCACCCGTTCTCTTTATCAAAAAAAGGGAACGGGTGATTTTTTTTGAAAGGGCCTTTGTCCCTCCCGCGTGGCGCTCTCTGACAAAAGAATCCCGGTCTCCACCTTGAAAAACGGAGGCACGCCTGCTATAATTGGTTTGCAAACCAAATTATGTGGCAGAGGGGGGAATGGATTGGCCATACGAAGCGACGGACTTCAGACGAAAAAGCGGATTTTGCAGACGTGCGTCCGGCTGTTTCTGGAAAACGGATACCATCAGACGACCATGGCGCAGATTCTCAAAGCGGCGCAGGTCTCCTCCAGCAGCTTTCAGAACCTTTTTCACAACAAGGACGGCGTTTTGATGGAGCTGGTGGAATTCATGTTTGAAAACCAGTTCAGCATTGCCAGAAGCGTTGCGGGCGCGGCGCTGCCGCCGGTGTATGTCTACGCGGCGGAGACGGCGCTGCAGATCACGCTGACAGAGCTGAACGAAAATCTGCGGGAGATCTACCTGGAAGCCTACACCCAGGAGCACCTGCTGGACTACATCCAGCGCGCCACGGCCAGGGAGCTGTACCGCATCTTCGGCCCGTATCAGCCGGAGCCAACGGGGCAGGAAAAACGACTCTTCTAAAAAAGATAGCGGAAGAACTCCTAAATCGGAATGACATTAAAGCAGAATATATGCCTCAAACTTATGAAGACCTGCTGGATTTGGATGTTACACCGGTTGATTACCTT
>JALENG010000019.1 GCA_022767925.1 Clostridia bacterium | reverse complement strand
TGGTCGAGGTGACAGGATTCGAACCTGCGGCATCCTGCTCCCAAAGCAGGCGCGCTACCATCTGCGCTACACCTCGATAGTGAAAGGAAAAGGAAGAGATCTTGTTTATTATAAGCTGCCCCCGGCGGAGAAGTCAAGTTTTTTCTATTCCGCAGCCGGGGAACAGCGATTCTGAAAAGTTTCCGGCTTTGTCCATCTCCTTTTCTTCAAACCGGACATGACCCTTTTGCTATCCAAAAAGAAACGCCCGGACCCATTCGGTTCGGGCGTTTGCCTTTGTTTTTGGGGGCTGCCCATAGGAGGCCGCTTTTCGGCGCTTATTCGATAAAGGCGTTCACCGTATACTTTCCAATAGGCCAGCAGTCGGTCCGGCCTGTCACCCCAACTGTAGCCGCCAGCTCTACGGTACCGGTCAGGCTGGTCTGTCCGGTCAAATCTGCCTGCACATACAGGTCATCGGCCGTCAGCGAGGCGATTGTCTCCTCAGGCCCCGCCAGAGTCACCCGCACAGCGCCGGTCAGCACCTCCACCTTCTGGTTTTCCCCGGCGTTAACGGCCGATACGTTGGAAACCGTGAAGGTCTTCTGTGTGTATCCGTCCAGGTCCACCTCTACCTGGGCGGTCCAGACATTGCTCACGTTTTTAAAGCCCGCCGGCAGGCTGACGCTGGCTTCGAATACCGGATTGTCAAAGTCAATTTTGGTCAGATCAATGGGATCCAGCGACATTTCTCTCATGCCGGAGAGGGATTCCTCCGGCCCTGCCACCTCGATGCTGTCCGGGGATACCTTCAGGCGGTTCTTTCCAAACCCGGATGGAGTGCGAACCAACATGGGCGTGAGACTGAGATCCTTGCGCAAATAGATCGGAATGGTCACTTCCACGTTCTCCATACTCAGTTCCAGGTTTTCGTCTGTTACCGCAATACCGTATTGATCATACGCCATCAGCTTGGTCGATACCGTCGCCGTTTTGGTCAGAGAATCGTGGATATCATACTCGGCCTGCACCGTACTGACCTTGTTCACCACACTGCGCGGCCCGCTGACCATCACATTCTCCGAGGAGAGGATTGGCGTATTCGCAAAATAGGTGGAACTGACGGAATACTTCACATTGCTGTCGATGGAAAAGCTCTTCTCCACATAGGCATCCACATCCACCGTAATCGTGGAGGGCTCCACCTTCACAATCTCGTAATCCGACAGTACACCTCCCCCTTTTTTCACAGCCGTCAGGGTGATGGTGTAGGTGACCATCCCGTCCGATGATTTCGCGGGAGCCACGGTCCCCACGACCTGAATATCCTCCGCCGTAATCCGGTTGATCACAATTCCATTGCCCGAAATTGAGACATTCGCCGTATCCTCGGACTGCGCAAACACACGCAGTCCCTCCTCCTGGGCAGCTTCACTCATTTCCAGTGTAATGGGAACATCATAGACCACCCGTGGCCGGTTGCTAACATTCGAATACGAAACAATAAACCAGATCAAAATTGCAATGACCAGGGAGAGGGCCAGGACAAAATGATTGTTGTAAAAGAGCTGATAAAAATTCCGCTTTCTTTCCTTTGCAGAAACTCCCGGCCGCTTTTTCGGTTTCGAACACTTTTCTTTAGTCACTGCGGAGGGCTGCTGCAGCAGCAAGTGCCCCTGTCCCTCCTTTTTTTCTGGCGTCTTCTTCCAAACTCCCATCAGTGATTCTCCTTTTTCCGGCGGGGAATACGAACGGTTTTTTTGTCTCCCGTATTTTTATCTTCAATCAGCAGGGATTCCAGCTCGTTGGCCAGCGTTTCACGGGTATAATTGCGGGTTAACACCCCATTCAGTGCAATGCTGATCTGGCCCGTTTCCTCGGATACCACCACGACGACGGCATCGCTGTTCTCGCTCATCCCCAGGGCGGCCCGGTGCCGGGTTCCCAAATCCACGCTGATCGAATCATTGCTGGTCAGGGGCAGGATGCATCCGGCCGCGTAAACCGTCCCATCCCGGATAATCATGGCGCCGTCATGCAGAGGGGCTTTATTAAAGAAGATATTGCCGATCACCGGGGCAGAGGGTTTTGCCTCTACAATCGTGCCGGTATCAATAATCTCGCCCAGTTTTGTCTCCCGCTCGAATACAATCAGTGCCCCCATGCGCAGACGCTGTAGATTCATACAGGCATCGGCAACTGCCTGTATGGCACGGCGTGTCTGGGAATTTTCTTCCTCCCGGTCTTTTCCCACGAAAGGCAGGTTTTTTCCGCTGCGCCCCACATGCTCCAGTGCACGGCGGATCTCCGGCTGAAAAATGACCAGAAAGGCCACCACGGTGAACTGGAAGAAATAATTGAGCAGCTCATTGAGCATGATCAGATCCAGATACCGCGCGGTCAGGTAGACGATCAGCAGGATCATAATTCCCTTTACCAGCTGCCCGGCACGGGTTTCCCGTATTAACTTGATCGCGCCGTATATGATAAAGGTTACCACCAAAATATCCAGCGCGTCTTTCCATGTGAACTGACGGATCAGTGCCAGAATCACCGTAAAAAATTCCTGTATCGCGTTCATACTGTCCTCTCATACCCGCCCAGTGCGGATGATCCTTTTCTCATTTTCTGAAGTCCATACTTCTACTTATATTTATTGTATCATATACCGTGCCAGATGCAACGGTTTCTTTTCAGTTTTTTGGACGAATTTTCCCGACGGCCCGGAGCAATGCCGCCATATCCTCCCGGCGGGTAAAAGCCGATACGCTGATCCGCACGCACCCCTGCTCCAGGGTTCCCATTTTCTCATGGGCCCACGGTGCGCAGTGCAGCCCGGCCCGTACCAGAATCCCCTGTTCGGCCAGCCGGGCGCCCACCTGTTCCGAGGGCAGATCCCCCACATTAAACGAGACCACCGGCGCCGTCCAGCTTGTTTCGGGCCGCGGCGTATACAGCCGCACCCCTTCCATCCGGTGCAGTCCGTCCCAGGCCGCCTGGCACAGCCCCATCTCCCGGTCTAAAAGCCCCCGCTGCTGCCTGACCCAGCGCATCCCGGCCCGCAGCCCGGAAATTCCCGGCACATTCAGGGTTCCGCTCTCCAGCCGCTCGGGCATCAGCTCCGGCTGGGTCAGACGGCGGGAGTCCGTTCCGGTTCCCCCCTCCAAAATGGTCTGCAGTTTTTCCCCGTTGCGCGCAAGCAGTAAACCGGTCCCCATCGGGCCGTACAGCCCCTTGTGCCCTGCAGCGCATAGAAAATCACAGCCAGTCTCCTCCATGGACAGGGGCAGCACTCCCGCCGACTGCGCGGCATCAATGCAAAGGGGAATGCGGTATTCCCGGCACAAAATTCCGATCCGCTCCACCGGTACCCGGATCCCCCACACATTGGAGGCGTGTGTGACCACTACCAGCCGGGTTTTCTCGCTGAGCGCCTCCCGCAGGTTCTGCAGGGTGCGCTCCCAGTCCCCGGGCACCACACAAAAGCGCCGCACAGTGATCTCTCCCCGTTCCTGCAGGGTGCACAGGGGACGCGCGACCGCGTTGTGCTCCAGATCGGAGCAAACCGCCTCATCCCCGAGGCGCAGAATCCCTTTGATTACCATATTTAAAGCCATGGTGCAGTTTAGTGGGAAAACCACACACTCAGGCCCTGGTGCTCCGAAAAAAGAAGCCGCTTCTTTGCGGCAGTCATAAACCATCTCGGCCGCCCGCAGGCTGGGTCCCGACCCGCTTCGGCCCGGATTGGCCGAAAACGTTGTCAGCGCATGGGCCACCGCCTGCCGTACCGGCAGGGGCTTCGTCCCGGTGGTCGCCGCGTGATCCAGATAAATCACATCCGTCCCTCCCGTTCCGCTCTTCCCTGCACGGGAATCCCGTGTTCGCGCAGCAGCCCCTGCGCTTTGTCAGTCTGTTTGGGCACATACAGCCCATATCCGCATCCGCCTTCGCCCGGGCGCTGCACCCGTTCGATATAGGCGCGAATTCCATAACCGGCCAGCAGGTCCCGCCCTTTCATGGCATAGGTGACCGAGCCGACCTTGATCACCGGTCCTTCCATCCTTCTCTCCGCCTTTCATAAGGTCATCATGGTTCAAGCCATCCTATGCAAAGCGGGAAAGTTTTGTCCGCGTTTTTGGGAAAAGCCGTCTTTCTCACCCACCGCTGCGCAGCAGCAGGCAAACGGCGTGTACCGCCATGCCCTGTTCCTGCCCGGTAAAGCCCAGCTTTTCCTCGGTGGTGGCCTTCACACTGACCTGTTCGGTGGAAATCCCGCAGGCGCGGGCCAGGTTTTCCCGCATACGATCGATATAGGGCCGCAGTTTGGGGCGCTGGGCCAGAATGGTGGCATCGAGGTTTCCGATCTCCCACCCCTTTTCGTTCACCATCGCGCTCACCTCACCCAGCAGCCGCAGGCTGTCAGCCCCTTCGTAGCGCGGGTCCGTATCCGGGAACCACTTTCCGATATCACCCAGCGCCAGCGCCCCCAACAGAGCATCGCTGATGGCATGGGCCAGCACATCCGCATCCGAGTGCCCCAGCAGCCCCTTCTCAAAGGGGATCTCTACCCCGCCCAGAATCAGGCGGCGCCCCGCTTCCAAGCGGTGTACATCGTATCCATGACCAATGCGCATGTTCATTCTCTCTCATCCTTTCCGGCTGTCTTTCTCTGAGTATAACAAATCGGTCGTTCCCTTGACAAGTACCGCCGCCGTCTTCTATAATTTTATCAAAGCAAGGGCACTTTGAAAATCAAAGTGCCCTTTTTCTGCGAAAAGCGGATATCGGCAAAAAAACGGCGGGATCCTCACACAGAATCCCGCCGTTTGTCATAATTCTCTATGGATTTTACACCAGCGAATACCCCAGCTTCAGCGCTTTGGCGTTTCCCTCGGCCAGATGGGCCTTCCGGGCCGGGATACACTTTTTCAGCCCCTCTTCCAGGTGCTCCAGCGAGCAGAACTGCCGCACTTTGTACAGGGCACCCAGCAGAATCATATTGGCAAGGCCCCGCAACCCCTGCTGATCGGCCAGCTCAGAGGCCGGCACGCGGTACACCGTCACATCCGTGCGGGTCACCGATGCGTCCACCATGGTGCTGTCCAGGATAATCACGCCCCCGGGCACCACGCTGTTTTCAAATTTTTCCAACGACGGCCGGTTCATGACCACCAGAGCATCCGGGTGCACCACCAGCGGAGAGCCAATGGCCTCTTCCGACAGGCACACGCTGCAGTTGGCGGTGCCGCCGCGCATCTCCGGTCCATAAGAGGGCAGCCAGCTCAGCTGCCGGCCCTCCAGCAGCCCGCAGTAGGCCATCACTTTTCCCGCGAACAGAATCCCCTGCCCGCCAAATCCTGCAAAAATCGTCTGCAGCTCTTTAATCATACCTGCGCCTCCGTCACGTCTTTGTACACACCCAGCGGATAATAGGGGATCATTTTCTCCCGCAGTCCTTCCAGTGCCTCCTGCGGCGTCATGCCCCAGTTGGTCGGGCAGGTGGACAGCACCTCCACAATGGAGTATCCGCGGCCGGCCATCTGATTTTCAAAGGCTTTTCGGATGGCTTTTTTCGCAATGCGCACATTCTTCACACAGTCCACCGTAACGCGCTGCGCCAGCGCCACGCCGTCCAGCGTAGCCAGCATTTCACACACGCGCACCGGGTATCCGGCGGTTTTCACATCCCGCCCGTAGGGGGTGGTCTGGGTAACCTGGCCCGGCAGCGAGGTGGGGGCCATCTGGCCGCCTGTCATTCCGTAAATGGCATTGTTGATAAAAATCACGGTGATATTCTCGCCGCGGGTGGCCGCGTGCACCGTTTCACCCGTGCCGATCGCCGCCAGGTCGCCGTCCCCCTGATAGGTGAACACCACCCGGTCGGGCAGGGCCCGGCGGATTCCGGTGGCCACGGCCGGGGCCCGGCCATGGGGCGCCTGCACCATATCGCAGCCGAAATAGTCGTAATTCATCACCGAGCAGCCCACCGATGCAACGCCGATGGTCTTCCCCTCGATTCCCAGCTCATCCAGCACTTCAGCCACCAGCCGGTGAACGATTCCATGGGTACAGCCGGGGCAGTAGTGCATGGGAACCGGCAGCAGGGCATGGGGTCTTTGAAATACCGTTTCCATCACGCTTCTCCTCCCATCATGGCATGGATTTTGCCGAGTACCTCATCCGGGGTGGGGATCATCCCGCCCGTTCGGCTGCACAGCGCAACCGGTTTCCGGCAGTCAATGGCCAGCCGGACATCGTCGATCATCTGCCCCATGCTCATCTCCACGGACAGATACGCTTTCGCGGTTTTCAGCGTCTCCTTCAGCGCCTTCTCCGGGAACGGCCACAGGGTAATGGGGCGAACCAGCCCCACCTTCAGCCCCTCTTCCCGGGCCTGCATCACGGCGCTGTGGGCAATACGGGCTGAAGCGCCATACGCCACAACCACCAGCTCGGCATCCTCTGTGCGGTACATCTCCGCACGCTGTTCGGTTTCCTGTACCTTCTGGTATCGCTGATACCGCTCAACCACCAGATCCTCCAGGGTCTGGGGCGACAGATACAGGGAATTGATCACATTGTGGGGGCGCCGGTTTTCGTGCCCGTTGGCCGCCCAGGGCTTTTCCACCCGGCGGGGCTCGGGGACATTCTCAAACGAGACCGGCTCCATCATCTGGCCCAGCATTCCGTCGGCCAGCAGCATGGCCGGCATACGGTAGGTCTCCGCCAGGTCGAACGCCAAAGAGACCAGATCCACCATTTCCTGCACGGTACTGGGGGCCAGCACCAGAATATGGTAGTCGCCATGGCCGCCGCCGCGGGTTGCCTGCCAGTAATCTGCCTGGGAGGGCTGAATCCCGCCGAGGCCCGGGCCGCCGCGCTGCACATTGATAATCAGACCGGGCAGATCGCTGCCCGCCATATACGAGATCCCCTCTCCCTTCAGGCTGATGCCCGGAGAAGAGGACGAGGTCATCGCCCGCACGCCGGCGGCCGATGCACCCAGCACCATATTGATGGCCGCAATCTCTGATTCCGCCTGCAGATAGGTGCCGCCCACCTTCGGCATTTTCTTGGCCATATAGGCCGCCAGCTCGGTCTGGGGCGTAATCGGATAGCCGAAGAAATGCAGGCAGCCCGCGCGGATTGCCGCTTCGCCCAGCGCCTCATTCCCTTTCATCAAAATTTTCTCTGCCATGCCGTTTTCCCCCTCATTTCTCTACTGTAATTGCCGTATCCGGGCACATCATCGCACAGGAGCAGCATCCAATGCATGCCTCTTCATCCGTACACTCCGCCGGATGGTAGCCCTTACTGTTCATACGGTCCTTTGCCAGCGCAAGAATGTGCTTGGGACAGGCATAGGTGCACAGGCCGCAGCCCTTGCAAAAGTTTTCGTCAATCCGGATATGTGCCATCTCTGCGCATACCTCCTTTATATCGATCCATTTCTTCTATCAAAAAATCGGATTTTTCTTTTTAAAAGCCCGCAGGGTCGGTCAGTTCCCGCTCCACGGCGGGCGCACCCGTACCTTCACCGGGCGCACGGGAGTCAGCTTCCCCTCCAATTCCCCGGCTATCTCCTCGGGGGCCGTGTGGTACAAAAGCGGCAGGGAGAGCAGCCGGGCGGTCTCGATACCAAAGGGCGCTGCGCGCAGAACCGTCCCGCTGGTAGTCTCCTGCTGCAAATGGGAGTTATTGACCACCGCCGTTGCTCTCAGCCGACAGGCCGTTTCGATCTCGCGACAGATGGCGGCTGCCTCCTGCGGCGTCTGCGTCAAAGCCCGGTACGCATTGACCACATACAGCATGGTGTACGCCCGCTGCCGGATTCCTCCGGCCAGACAGCCCAACACACAGGCACCGGCATCGTCTCCGCCCACATCGAAAATCACCTCATCGCAGTCCGCATCGGGCAGGGCCGTCAGCTGGGGGGCAATGGCGGGCAGATCCAGCGTGGTGCCGGCGTAAACCGGCGCCACCACCTTTATCCCGTTTGCTTCCAGCAGCTCCCGGTAGTCAGAGGAGCGGAAATAGGGATTGACCAGGTCCAGATCCGCCACAATCACCTGGCGCCCCTGACCGGCCGCTTCCAGCGCCAGATCCAGCGCCAGATTGGTCTTTCCGCAGCCATAATGGCCGCAGAGAATCGTTAGCTTTGCGCTTCCCACATTTAATCTCCTTCAAACAAGCACATCTCGTTTTCAAAACCACATTGTAAATAATTATAGCACGCACAGGAAAAGTGTCAACCGCTATTTCTAAACGTTCTGTGAACTTTCTGTTTTCCGCCCCTCAAAATACGGGCAGGCGGGCGCGTCGGGGTCAATTCGCGTCCCCTCGCCCACGCGGTAATTCCGGCTGAAAAAAGCGCCCTTCCGGCGGCAGAACCAGATGGCGTCCCGGCGGTAATCGGTACAGCGGCCGTCCAAAAACGCATACCGGCACTCCCGGCACACACTCTCTGCCTTTTCCATACCCATCCCCCCTTACGGGTATTATACACCTTTTGCCGCGTGGATGCAAAACGGCGGCCCGCCAGAAAGTTCTACCATTTTTCACCCTCCTCGCCCTTGAGTCCGCCGGGAACGTACCGTATAAATAAAAACAGGGAAAGGAGGAGAAACAGATGCACGATTATTCCTTTGGAAACACCCTGCTTCAGCTGCGCCGCCGGGCGGGCATGACCCAGAAGGAGCTGGCACAGCGGCTGAACGTGACGGACAAGGCCGTCTCCAAATGGGAAAACGGCCGGGCAAAGCCCACCACCGATACGCTGCGGAAGCTGGCGGCCCTGCTGGATGTCTCCCCGGAAGATCTGCTGCGGGAGCCGAAACTGGAACCGGCCGTCACCAAGATTGTAATCACCGGCGGGCCCTGCGCCGGAAAATCCACGGCCATGAGCTGGATTCAGAACGCTTTCTCCCAGATGGGGTATGCGGT